>NZ_KV787905.1:218304-296998 GCF_001807145.1 Enterobacter sp. HMSC16D10 | reverse complement strand
TAGGCCGGGTAAGGCGAAGCCGCCACCCGGCACTTTGTATCACTCGTCGCCGTTAAAACCCGCACGATTGAGCAGGAACTGCGACAGCAGCGCCACCGGACGACCGGTTGCGCCTTTGGCCTTACCGGAGCGCCATGCGGTGCCCGCGATATCCAGGTGCGCCCAGTTGTACTTGCGGGTAAAGCGCGCCAGGAAGCATCCCGCGGTGATCGCCCCGCCAGGACGTCCGCCAATGTTCGCCATATCCGCGAAGTTAGACTCCAGCTGCTCCTGATATTCGTCACCCAGCGGCAGACGCCATGCGCGGTCACCGGCCTGCTCCGAGGCGCTAATCAGCTCGTGCGCCAGCGGGTTGTGGTTCGACATCAGGCCGGTAATGTGGTGGCCAAGGGCAATCACACAGGCGCCGGTCAGGGTGGCGACGTCAATGACCGCTTCTGGCTCGAAGCGCTCAACGTAGGTCAACACGTCACAGAGTACCAGACGGCCTTCGGCGTCGGTGTTCAGCACTTCTACCGTCTGGCCAGACATGGTGGTCAGGACGTCACCCGGGCGATACGCGCGACCGCCGGGCATGTTTTCGCAGCCCGCCAGGACCCCGATCACGTTGATCGGCAGCTGAAGTTCCGCGACCATGCGCATCACGCCGTAAACCGCCGCCGCGCCGCACATGTCGTATTTCATCTCATCCATGCCTTCGGCAGGCTTGATGGAGATACCGCCGGAATCGAAGGTCAGGCCTTTACCGACCAGCACGACAGGGCGCGCGTCTTCGGCCGGGTTGCCCTTGTACTCGATAACCGACATCAGGGATTCGTTCTGAGAGCCGTTACCCACCGCCAGGTAAGAGTGCATTCCCAGCTCTTTCATCTGCTGTTCGCCGATGACGCGGGTAATCACGTTTTTGCTGTAGGCGTCGGCCAGCTGGCGCGCCTGAGAGGCGAGGTAAGCGGCGTTACAGATGTTCGGCGGCATGTTGCCGAGATCTTTTGCCGCTTTAATACCGGCGGCAATCGCCAGACCGTGCTGGATGGCGCGCTCGCCGCTGGTCAGCTCGCGACGGGTTGGCACGTTAAAGACCATTTTACGCAGCGGACGACGCGGCTCGCTTTTATAGGTCTTCAGCTGATCGAAGCTGTACAGGCTCTCTTTTGCCGTTTCGACTGCCTGACGCACTTTCCAGTAGGTGTTACGCCCTTTAACGTGCAGCTCGGTCAGGAAGCATACCGCTTCCATTGAACCGGTATCATTCAGCGTATTGATGGTTTTCTGAATCACCTGCTTGTACTGACGTTCATCCAGCTCGCGTTCTTTGCCACAGCCAATCAGCAGAATGCGCTCTGACAGTACGTTCGGAACATGGTGCAGTAACAGCGTCTGCCCAGGTTTGCCTTCCAGTTCGCCACGGCGCAGCAGGGCGCTAATATAGCCGTCACTGATTTTATCGAGTTGTTCGGCGATCGGGGAGAGTCGGCGTGGTTCAAAGACGCCCACAACGATGCAGGCACTCCGCTGTTTCTCCGGGCTACCGCTTTTTACACTGAACTCCATGCACTACGCTCCTGAATCTTAAAGACAACGGCGGCGGCTACGGATAGAATTGAAACCTTTCGTAACTCATGTCCGCTGTTGTGGTGACTTCGTGTTAATCTTACGTTACTACGGTTTCGACACGTCAGAAAAAGTCCTGAAGCGTGAATCCGCCGGATGTTTTAATCTTAGCGATGATTTCGACGACTCAAGAGAATAAATGACGTTTAAGCCATGAAACAAGCGATTTTCCAGCAAAGAGACGGGTTTTTACGGGCGTATTTAAAGTGATAATCATAAGATATCTGGTGCGGGAGACGCTCAAAAGCCAACTGGCGATCCTCTTCATCCTGCTGCTGATTTTTTTCTGTCAGAAGCTGGTTAAGATCCTCGGTGCGGCCGTTGACGGCGAAATTCCAACAAATCTGGTGCTTTCCCTGCTTGGTTTAGGGATCCCGGAAATGGCGCAGCTTATCCTGCCGCTAAGTCTTTTCCTTGGCCTGCTCATGACGCTTGGGAAACTCTACACCGAAAGTGAAATCACGGTGATGCATGCCTGTGGCCTGAGCAAAGCGGTGCTGGTCAAAGCCGCCATGATACTGGCGCTGTTCACGGGTATCGTTGCGGCGGTGAATGTGATGTGGGCGGGTCCTCTGTCTTCTCGCCATCAGGACGAAGTGCTGGCCGAAGCGAAAGCCAACCCCGGCATGGCGGCGTTAGCCCAGGGACAGTTCCAGCAGGCAACCGACGGAAACTCCGTGCTGTTTATTGAGAGCGTTGACGGCAGCAAATTCAACGATGTCTTCCTGGCGCAGCTGCGTCCTAAAGGTAACGCGCGTCCTTCTGTGGTGGTTGCCGACTCCGGTCAGCTTGCTCAGCGCAAAGATGGTTCTCAGGTTGTGACGCTGAACAAAGGCACCCGTTTCGAAGGCACCGCGATGCTGCGTGACTTCCGCATTACGGATTTCCAGAACTATCAGGCCATTATCGGCCATCAGACCGTGGCGCTCGATCCAACGGATACCGAGCAAATGGACATGCGTACCCTCTGGAATACCGATACCAACCGAGCGCGTGCTGAGTTCCACTGGCGTGTTACGCTCGTCTTCACCGTGTTTATGATGGCGCTGATTGTCGTTCCGCTGAGCGTGGTGAACCCGCGTCAGGGACGTGTGCTCTCTATGCTGCCAGCGATGCTGCTTTACCTGATCTATTTCCTGCTGCAAACCTCGATTCGTTCCAACGGCGCGAAGGGTAAGCTGGACCCAATGGTCTGGACATGGTTCGTTAACAGCCTGTACATCTTACTGGCGCTGGGGTTAAACCTGTGGGATACGGTGCCTGTGCGCCGCATACGTGCCCGATTCTCGCGTAAAGGAGCCATCTAATGCAGGCGTTTGGCGTTCTTGATCGCTATATCGGTAAAACCATTTTTACCACCATCATGATGACGTTGTTCATGCTGGTGTCCCTCTCCGGCATTATCAAATTTGTCGATCAGCTGAAAAAAGCCGGGCAGGGGAGCTATGACGCGCTGGGCGCGGGGATGTATACCCTGCTCAGCGTGCCGAAAGATGTGCAGATCTTCTTCCCGATGGCGGCCCTGCTGGGGGCGCTGCTGGGGCTGGGGATGCTGGCGCAGCGCAGTGAGCTGGTCGTTATGCAGGCTTCGGGTTTTACCCGTATGCAGGTCGCGCTGTCGGTAATGAAAACCGCCATCCCCCTGGTGCTGTTGACCATGGCGATTGGCGAGTGGGTCGCGCCGCAGGGCGAACAGATGGCGCGTAACTATCGTGCTCAGGCGATGTACGGCGGCTCACTGCTCTCGACTCAGCAAGGTTTATGGGCGAAAGACGGTAAAAACTTCGTCTACATCGAACGGGTGAAGGGGAATGATGAACTGGGCGGAGTGAGCATCTACGCTTTCGATGACCAGCGCCGTCTGCAGTCCGTTCGCCACGCCTCTTCGGCGAAGTTTGACGCCGAACATAAGCAGTGGCGGTTGTCCCAGGTTGATGAATCTGACCTGACCGATCCGAAACAGATTACGGGTGCTCAGACGGTAACCGGTACGTGGAAAACCAACCTGACGCCCGATAAGCTCGGCGTCGTGGCGCTGGATCCTGACGCGCTCTCCATCAGCGGTTTGCACAACTATGTGAAATACCTGAAGTCGAGCGGACAGGATGCGGGACGCTATCAGCTCAACATGTGGAGCAAAATCTTCCAGCCGATGTCCGTGGCGGTAATGATGCTGATGGCGCTGTCGTTTATCTTCGGCCCGTTGCGCAGCGTGCCGATGGGGGTCCGCGTCGTGACCGGCATCAGCTTCGGCTTTGTGTTCTACGTGCTCGATCAGATCTTCGGTCCGCTGACGCTGGTTTATGGCATTCCGCCGATTATCGGTGCGCTGCTGCCAAGCGCCAGCTTCCTCCTGATCAGTCTCTGGCTGCTGTTGAAACGCTCCTGATTGACCTCTCCTCGCTTCCGGTTACCCGGGAGCGAGGCTAATCTCCTGTTTCACCCCGCACTTTTTCTCACAACCTTCAACGTCCCGCCGCGAATTTGAGTATTATTGAGCGATAACGTCGTGAAGGGATCCTCTATGAAGCAAATTCGAATGCTTGCCCAGTATTACGTCGACCTGATGATGAAGCTTGGGCTGGTGCGTTTTTCCATGCTGCTTGCGCTGGCGCTGGTCGTTCTGGCCATTGTCGTGCAAATGGCGGTTACCATGGTTCTGCATGGTCAGGTCGAGAGTATCGACGTCATCCGCTCCATCTTCTTTGGCTTGCTTATTACTCCCTGGGCGGTCTATTTCCTTTCCGTGGTGGTTGAACAGCTGGAAGAGTCCCGTCAGCGTTTGTCTAAGCTGGTGGATAAGCTGGAAGAGATGCGCGAGCGCGACCTGAAGCTCAACGTCCAGCTCAAAGACAACATTGCGCAGCTGAATCAGGAGATTTCAGATCGTGAGAAAGCGGAGGCCGAGCGTCAGGCCACCCTGGAGCAGCTGAAAATCGAAATGAAAGAGCGCGAGGTCACGCAGATCCAGCTTGAGCAGCAATCTTCTTTCCTGCGATCGTTCCTGGATGCGTCGCCGGATCTGGTGTTCTACCGTAATGAAGATAAAGAGTTTTCCGGCTGTAACCGGGCGATGGAGTTGCTCACCGGGAAAAGCGAGAAGCAGCTGATACACCTGAAGCCGCAGGACGTTTACTCTGAAGAGGCGGCGGCCAAGGTCATGGAGACCGACGAAAAAGTCTTCCGTCATAACGTCTCGCTGACCTATGAGCAGTGGCTGGATTACCCGGACGGGCGCAAAGCCTGCTTTGAGATCCGTAAGGTGCCCTACTATGACCGCGTGGGGAAACGCCACGGCCTGATGGGCTTTGGCCGCGATATTACCGAGCGTAAGCGCTATCAGGATGCCCTGGAGCGCGCCAGCCGCGACAAGACCACCTTTATCTCCACCATCAGCCACGAGCTGCGCACGCCGCTTAACGGCATCGTCGGGTTGAGCCGTATTCTGCTGGATACCGACCTGACCGCAGAGCAGGAAAAATACCTCAAGACTATCCATGTTTCAGCGGTCACGCTGGGTAATATCTTCAACGATATTATTGATATGGATAAGATGGAGCGCCGCAAAGTTCAGCTTGATAACCAGCCTGTGGATTTCACCAGCTTCCTTGCCGATCTGGAAAACCTCTCTGGTCTGCAGGCGCAGCAGAAGGGACTGAGCTTTGTCATGGAGCCAACCCTGCCGCTGCCGCATAAAGTGGTGACGGACGGCACGCGACTGCGCCAGATCCTGTGGAACCTGATCAGCAACGCGGTGAAATTTACCCAGAAAGGAAAGGTGGCGGTGCGTATCCGCTATGACGAAGGTGACATGCTGCACTTCGAGGTGGAAGACTCCGGGATGGGTATTCCGCTGGAGGAGCAGGACAAAATCTTCGCCATGTACTATCAGGTGAAAGACAGCAACGGTGGGAAACCGGCCACCGGTACGGGCATTGGCCTGGCGGTCTCTAAACGTCTGGCGAAGAGTATGGGCGGCGATATCACCGTTGCCAGCCAGCCGGGCAAAGGGTCAACCTTCACGCTGACGGTCCATGCCCCTGCGGTGGCGGAAGAGGTAGAGGATACCTTTGAAAATGACGATATGCCGCTGCCTGCCCTGCACGTCCTGCTGGTGGAAGATATTGAGCTGAACGTAATTGTGGCGCGCTCTGTACTGGAAAAACTGGGCAACAGCGTGGATGTCGCGATGACCGGTAAAGCCGCGCTGGAGATGTTTAAACCAGGCGAATACGATCTTGTTCTGCTGGATATTCAATTACCGGATATGACCGGGCTGGATATCTCGCGCGAGTTGACGCGTCAGTACGCGGCCGACGAACTGCCGCCGCTGGTTGCCCTGACGGCGAACGTGCTGAAAGATAAAAAAGAGTATCTCGATGCCGGTATGGACGATGTACTCAGCAAGCCGCTGGCGGTGCCTGCTCTGACCGCTATGATCAAAAAGTTCTGGGATACCCATGATGAAGAGGAGAGCACCATGACGTCTGTTGATAGCGCAAAAGCCCAAACGATACTCGATACCGCGATGCTGGAGCAGTACATCGATCTGGTGGGGCCGAAACTGATTACCGACGGTCTGGCGGTGTTCGAAAAAATGATGCCGGGCTATCTGAGTGTGCTGGAATCCAACCTGACGGCCCGTGACCAGAAGGGGATCGTGGAAGAAGGACATAAAATCAAAGGTGCCGCCGGCTCGGTTGGCTTACGCCATCTGCAGCAGTTGGGGCAACAGATTCAGTCGCCTGATTTACCTGCATGGGAAGATAACGTGGGTGATTGGGTTGAAGAGATGAAACAGGAATGGCAAAACGATGTGGCGGTGCTAAAAGCCTGGGTTGACGCCAGAAAAAAATGACCCCGGATTAACCGGGGTGCGCGAATACTGCGCCAACACCAGGGAAATCGTGGCTGCGCCTGTTTTTAAACGTTATTTTTGAAAGGGCGCTGCCTGAAAAATTTAGGCCGCACGCAGATAAGATAGCAAATCTTAAATGGTTTGTTACATGAATCAGTGAAATGTGTGAAGCATAGCGTTTTAATCAAAATTATTAATGTGCTTCAGCAAGTTGCAGAAAAGGATTGTCATGATGAAAAAGATTGGTGTCGTGCTAAGCGGATGCGGTGTTTACGATGGCTCTGAGATACATGAAGCCGTCATCACGCTGCTGGCCCTGGCTAAGCAGGGAGCCGAGGTGATTTGTTTTGCGCCAGACAAAAATCAGGCGGATGTGATTAACCATCTGACCGGTGAGCCGATGGCGGAAACCCGTAACGTGCTGATTGAAGCCGCGCGCATTGCGCGAGGTGACATCCATCCTCTTATTCAGGCAGATCCTGCAGAGCTTGATGCGCTCATTGTGCCGGGTGGGTTTGGCGCAGCCCAAAATCTCAGTACCTTTGCCGCGCAGGGCGCGGAGTGTCAGATCGATCCTCATCTCAAAGCGCTGTCGCAGGCCATGCATGCGGCAGGGAAACCGCTGGGCTTTATCTGTATCGCACCGGCGATGTTGCCTAAAATTTTTGATTTCCCGCTGCGCCTGACTATCGGGACGGATATTGATACCGCAGAGATTGTCGAAGAAATGGGGGGCGAACACGTTCCGTGCCCGGTGGATGACATTGTGGTTGATGAAGATAACAAGATTGTCACCACGCCTGCGTATATGCTGGCGAAGAATATCGCGGAAGCCGCCGTGGGCATTGAAAAACTGGTCGCCCGCGTGCTGGTGCTGACGGAATGAGGCGTCCGTTTTCCGCAGGCGCATGGGTGAAACGCCTTCTTCTACGCATCGTTCTCGTCATGGCGGTGTTCTGGGGAGGCGGGCTGGCCCTGTTCAGCATTATGCCGGTCCCGTTCTCTGCCGTGATGGTTGAGCGTCAGCTCGGCGCGTGGCTCAGCGGCGATTTCGGCTATGTTGCCCATTCTGACTGGGTAAGCATGGACGAGATCTCTCCGTTTATAGGGCTGGCGGTCATCGCAGCGGAGGATCAGAAATTCCCGGAGCACTGGGGGTTCGACGTTGCGGCCATTGAGAAGGCGCTGGCGCATAACGAACGCCATGAAAACCGCGTGCGCGGCGCGTCAACGTTGTCGCAGCAGACGGCCAAAAATCTGTTTCTGTGGGACGGCCGCAGCTGGGTGCGAAAGGGGCTGGAAGCGGGGCTCACCCTGGGCATGGAAACGGTCTGGAGCAAAAAGCGCATTCTGACCGTGTATCTCAACGTTGCCGAGTTTGGCGACGGGGTATTTGGTGTCGAAGCTGCATCACAACGCTATTTTAATAAACCCGCCAGCAAGCTGAGCATGTCTGAGGCGGCGCTGCTCGCGGCTGTTCTGCCTAATCCCATCCGTTTTAAAGCCAGTGCCCCCTCAGGGTACGTGCGAAGCCGTCAGGCGTGGATTATGCGCCAGATGCGTCAGTTGGGAGGAGAAGGGTTTATGGAGAGCAACAAACTTATGTAGGGCGGGTAAGCGCAGCGCCACCCGCCTGAAGGGCAGAGACCTTAATCTTCGTCGAACCCTGCGTTAAACAGCGCAATCACCGCCGCCAGCGCTTCCTCTTCCTGGGGGCCGGTGGCTTCGACTTCAATCTGACGCCCTTTGGCGGAATCCAGCATCAGCAGCGCAATGACGCTGTTCGCCTCCGCTTCGGTACCTTCGTCATTCCGCAGCAGAACTTCTGCATCGAAACCCTGCATCAGCTCAAACAGCTTCATCGCCGGGCGCGCATGCATGCCCAGCTTATTGGTGATCTCAACGGTCTGTTTTACGGTCATGTTTTACGTTTTTCCAGCGTGCGATGACGGGACTGAACGTTCTTTCCGCGCGAGCGGAAGTAGTCGGCCAGCTGTTCGGCGATGTAGACCGAACGATGTTTACCGCCGGTACAGCCAATCGCTACCGTCAGATAGCTACGATTGTTTGTCTCCAGCATAGGTAACCATAGCTCAAGGTAGCTTCGCGTCTGGTAGATAAAATTGTGAACTTCTGTGTGCCTGTCGAGGAAGGCCGCAACGGGTTTATCCAGACCGGTCATGGGACGCAGTTTCGGATCCCAGTGCGGGTTCGGCAGGAAGCGCACGTCGAAAACATAATCCGCATCAATCGGGATACCGTGCTTGAAGCCAAAGGATTCGAACACCATCGTCAGTTCGCGTTCGCGTTTTCCCAGCAAGCGGGTACGCAGCATTTCTGCCAGCTCGTGAACGGACATCTCAGAGGTGTCGACAATCAGGTCGGCGCGAGAACGCAGCGGCTCCAGCAGATCGCTCTCTTCATCGATTGCGCTCTCCAGGGAGAGGTTCTTACTGGAAAGCGGGTGCAAACGACGGGTGTCGCTGTAGCGGCGAATCAGGGTATTACGGTCGGCATCGAGGAACAGCAGCTGAGGCGAGAACGTGTCAGGCAGATTACTCATTGCCTGTTCGAAGATCTCTGGCGATTCCGGCATGTTACGAACGTCGATACTGACGGCGGCCGAGGTCTGTCTCTCGGCAAGCGTACGGGCCAGGTCGGGCAACAACACGACCGGCAGGTTATCGACGCAGTAAAAACCCATGTCTTCCAGCGCGCGCAGAGCCACGGATTTCCCCGACCCTGAACGACCGCTGACAATCATCAGCACCATGTTCCGTTTCTCCTCAGGACAACAGATGTGAAGGCCATCTCCTGGTTATGCATCATCCTGATTGCCTTCTGCTTCGGTGATAATTTGATAAAGCTCTTCATCACTTTGAGCCGAGCGCAGTCGACGGCAAATGGTTTTATCAGCCAGACGCTTGGCGACCAGCGACAGCGTATGCAGATGGGTTTTCGTCTGGTCAGCAGGCACCAGCAGCGCGAAGAGGAGATCGACGGGCTGGTTATCAATGGCATCAAAGGCGATCGGTGTTTCAAGCTGCACAAACACACCGACGGCACGCAGGGTATCCTCTTCCAGCTTGCCGTGCGGGATTGCGATGCCGTTGCCGATACCGGTACTGCCCATCTTTTCACGGGTCAGAATCGCTTCGAACACCACCTGCGGCGGCAGGCCCAGCTGTTTTGCGGCCAGTTCACTGATGATTTCCAGCGCACGTTTTTTGCTCTGGCAGTGAACCGCACTGCGGGTACATTCCTGGTTAAGGACATTGCTCAGTTGAAGAGCGGAATCGTTGTTCATCATAATTTCACCTAAGCGCTAACTGTACAAATGGCCTGTTGTGTTTCACAACAGGCCGTCCTGCACCCGTTAACTGCCCGGACAATTAGTGTTGTTTCAGTTTATCTTTATGTTTATTGAGCTGTCGCGCAAGCTTATCAATCAAGCCGTCGATAGCAGCGTACATGTCTTGCCCTTCCGCACTGGCATGCAGTTCCCCCCCGTTAACATGCAGGGTGGCATCCGAGATATGAGTCACTTTCTCCACTTTCAACACAATGTAGACCTGATTGATCCTTTCGAAATACTGCTCGAGTTTTGCAAACTTCGCGTTCACAAAGTCGCGTAAAGCCTCAGTAATTTCGACGTTTTGTCCAGTGATGTTGAGCTGCATAGTGTCTTCCTTATCGGTTTTGTCAGACCAGCTGTTTACGCTGGTTGGACGGCGGAATGGATAAAGACTCTCGATACTTCGCAACAGTACGACGTGCCACCATAATACCCTGATCGGACAGCATGGTGGTTAACTTACTGTCGCTTAGTGGCTTCGCGGGGTTCTCCGCGGCGATCAACTTCTTCACCAGAGCACGAATGGCCGTTGACGACGCTTCGCCGCCGCCCTCGGTATTCACATGGCTGGAGAAGAAATACTTAAGCTCAAAAATACCGCGTGGACTGTGCAGATACTTCTGCGTGGTGACACGGGAAATGGTTGATTCATGCATCTCGACGGCCTGGGCGATATCCGCCAGCACCATCGGTTTCATATACTCTTCGCCCTGCTCAAAGAAAGCCTGCTGCTGTTCGACAATACAGCGGCTGACGCGTAGCAGCGTATCATTTCGGCTCTCCAGACTTTTGATCAGCCATCGCGCTTCCTGCAAATTGCTACGAATATATTGATTGTCGGCGTCGTTACGCACGCTGGTGCACATGGAGGCATACTGCTGGTTGATTTGCAGGCGAGGGATGCTGTCTGAATTCAGTTCAACGACCCAGCGGCCGTTGTGTTTTCTGACCAGCACATCCGGGATCACGTACTCGGGCTCGCTGGTCTGGATCGACTGACCGGGGCGCGGATCGAGCGACTGGATCAGATTCACCGCTTCTTTCAGCACCTCTTCTTTCAGGCGCGTGACGCGCATCAGGGTGCGGAAATCGTGGTTCGCCAGCAGATCCAGATGATCGCTGATGATCGCGCGCGCCTCCTCGAGCCATGGCGTCTCTTTGCTGAACTGAGAAAGCTGGATCAGCAGGCAGTCGCGCAGATCTTTTGCGGCCACGCCTACCGGATCGAAACGCTGGATGCGCTTCAGAACGGCTTCGACTTCCTCAAGCTCAATCTCGTCGTCGCCCATGCTTTCCAGTATATCGTCGAGGGTGACGGTCAAATAGCCGGTGTCGTCAACGGCATCGACAATGGACGTGGCAATCGCGCGGTCGGTATCGGAGAAGGGGGTGAGTTCCACCTGCCACATCAGGTAATCCTGCAGCGACTGGGTGGTTTCGCCCTGATAGACCGGTAGCTCATCGTCCTGGTAGTCCGCACGCGTACCGGAAGGGGTTCCGGCGGTGTAGATTTCATCCCAGCTGGCATCAAGCGGAAGCTCGTCGGGCATCTCTTTTTGTTCGAGTGCATCCGCGGTATCGAGCGCTTCAGTATCCTGCGATTGCTGGGTATCTACCTCGTCATGAAGATCGGTTTGTTCCAGCAGGGGGTTACTGTCCAGCGCCTGCTGGAGCTCCTGCTGAAGTTCTAACGTGGACAGTTGCAACAGGCGAATTGCCTGCTGTAGCTGCGGCGTCATCGCCAGTTGTTGGCTGAGCCTTAATTGCAAACCTTGCTTCATGTTCAGAGCATTTTTCTCCGGTTCGGCGTTACGTTACCTCTACCCTATCAGAGTCTGAAGTCTTCCCCAAGATAGACGCGCTTAACATGATCGTCTTCGAGGATCTGCTGCGGCGTACCGTGGGCGATCAGATTGCCCTGGCTGACAATATAGGCGCGTTCACATACGGCCAGCGTTTCACGCACGTTGTGGTCGGTGATCAGTACGCCAAGCCCGCTGTCGCGCAGGTGCTCAATGATACGTTTAATGTCGATAACGGAGATGGGGTCAACGCCCGCAAACGGTTCATCCAGAAGGATAAATTTCGGGTTTGCGGCCAGCGCACGCGCAATCTCAACGCGACGGCGTTCGCCCCCGGAGAGTGCCTGACCGAGGCTGTCGCGCAAATGCTCAATGTGGAACTCTTCCATCAGCTCGTTAGCACGGTCCTGACGCTGTTCGTTGGTCAAGTCGTTACGAATTTGCAGGACCGCCATCAGGTTGTCGTAAACGCTGAGACGACGGAAAATGGAGGCTTCCTGCGGCAGATAGCCGATCCCGCGACGCGCGCGCGCGTGCAGCGGCAGAAGGCTGATGTCTTCATCGTCAATGATAATGTTGCCGGCATCGCGCGGCACAATACCCACCACCATGTAGAAGGTGGTCGTTTTACCCGCACCGTTCGGGCCAAGCAGCCCCACGATTTCGCCGGAGTTGACGGTCAGACTGACATCTTCTACGACACGGCGGCCCTTATAGGCCTTCGCGAGGTTTTTTGCAGTTAATGTTGCCATAACGAATTAGTTACTCTTCTTCTGTGCCGGGGCCTGGCCCTTGCCTTTGTCCTGCAGCTGCGACGGAACCAGTACGGTGGTCACGCGTTTGCCTTTCTCGCTGGAGGCCTGCATTTTTTGCTCTTTAACCAGATAGGTAATCTGGTCGCCGGTAATGTTGCTGTCCAGCTGTTCCAGATACGCATTCCCGGTCAGGATGACCAGATCCTTCGCCAGCTCATAGTGCATGTGCGTAGCGCGGCCTTTCACCGGCTTGCCGTTGTCCTGCATTTGATAGAAGGTTGCCGGGTTGCCGTAACCATCAATAATCTCTTTGCCCTGCTCGCCACCCGGACGGGTCACGACCACTTTGTCGGCGTTGATTTTGATGGTGCCCTGGGTCATGACGACGTTACCCGTGAAGGTGACGACGTTACCCTGCATATCGAGAGACTGGGTGTCGGACTCAATATGGATCGGCTGGTCGGTATCGCCCGTTACAGCAAGCGCGGGGAGACTGGCCGCCAGCATCGCGCTGGCGATAATTACTTTAAGGCTGAGTTTGTTTGTTTTGAATTTCATAGGAGGTTCTAACCTTTTCAATCAGCTCGGCGTTCTTGCTGCGTAAGTTCCCGCGCATTCTTAAACCGCTGGAATTAAATGTTGTGCCATACAGTGTGACCAGATCCTGCGACGTCACGTCCTGGGTTACCAGGTTGATCTGGGCATTATCCGTCGTAATTTTTCGCAGTTGCGAGTCAGCGGTCAGGGCGTTGACTTCAACGTGGCCATACAGATAAAGCATACGGTCATTTGTCAGTTTGGCCCGATCTGACTTAATTGACCACGTCGGCACTTTGTCTTTATCAAATGTGGTCATCACAGGTTGGGTAAACCATGAAACGCCATCATCGGAAAAATATTCAACATGCTGGGCAATCAGGCGATAGTTCAGCACGCCTTCCGGGCTGTAGACCACGGTGTCGCTGTGATCGCTTTTATAGGTTGGATCGGTATTGTTGATCACTTCCGTTTGCGTATCGTCGCGATCGGCAAGGTTCACGCCAATCAATACCAGTGCGACAAGCGAAAGCAAAATGATAATCCAACGTCTGGTTTTACTCATATCGATTGCCCTTTGGCCTCATCAAGCTTGCCCTGCGCCAGCAGAAGCAGATCGCAGACTTCACGGACAGCGCCGCGGCCACCGTTGATGTGGGTAACGTAGTCGGCGCGCGGGATCAGCAGCGGATGCGCATCGGCAACGGCGATGCTCAGCCCAACTTCAGCCATCACCGGCCAGTCAATCAGGTCGTCCCCGACGTAGGCCACGTTTTCCGGTGCGATAGCCAGTTTACCCAGTAAATCATTGAACGCCGCCATCTTATCGGATTGACCCTGATACAGATGGGTAATACCTAAAGTTTCACAGCGGTCTTCTACCAGTTTAGCGTTTCGTCCGGTGATGATCGCCACCTCAATCCCCGAGGTGAGCGCACAGCGGATACCGTAGCCGTCGCGAACGTTAAACGCCTTCAGCTCTTCACCATTATTGCCCATGTAAATCAGGCCGTCGGAGAGAACCCCATCCACATCGAGGATGAGCAGACGAATGTTTTCCGCCTTTGCCATCATCTGCGTGCTGACCGGACCATAACAGGTTGCAAGGGATGCACCCGCATTACTCATTGTCTTATCCTTCATTACACTACGCCTGCGCGCAGCAGATCATGCATATGTACCACACCCAGCAACTGGTCGCCATCGGCAACCATAACGGAGGTGATATGGCGGGACTGCATCAGGTTCAGCACATCCACGGCCAGCGTACCCGGACGCACGCGGATACCGCCCGGCGTCATCACGTCGGCAATGCCGAGCGTGCGGACATCGACACCCATATCGAACACGCGACGCAGGTCGCCATCGGTGAAGATCCCCTGAATTTTCATCAGATCGTCGCACACGACCGTCATCCCCAGATTCTTACGGGTGATCTCCAGCAGCGCATCACGCAGGGAGGCTTCTTTACTGACGTGAGGGATCTCATCCCCGGTGTGCATAATATCGTTTACCCGCAGCAGGAGCTTGCGCCCCAGCGCGCCGCCCGGGTGGGAAAGCGCGAAATCTTCCGGCGTAAAGCCACGGGCTTCAAGCAGCGCCACGGCAAGCGCATCGCCCATGACCAGTGCAGCGGTGGTGCTGGAGGTCGGCGCCAGACCGAGCGGACAGGCCTCCTTGGGAACCTTCACGCACAGGTGAATATCGGCTGCACGCGCCATGCTGCTTTCCGGACGGCTGGTCATGCAAATCAGCGGCACCTGCAGTCGCTTCAGAACCGGGATGAGCGCCAGGATTTCATTGGACTCACCGGAGTTGGAGAGCGCGATGACGATATCCTGCGGCGTGACCATACCCAGGTCCCCGTGCGCGGCTTCCCCCGGGTGGACAAAGAAGGAAGAGGTGCCGGTACTGGCAAAGGTTGCCGCCATTTTGCGTCCAATGTGGCCGGATTTGCCCATCCCCATCACCACGACTTTGCCGGCGCAGTAGAATATCTTCTCACATGCCAGACTAAAATCCTGATTAATGTACTGATCTAACTGCGCCAGACCTTCACGTTCAATCTCCAGAACGTCTTTACCTGCTTTCTGAAAGTCAAAACCCGGCTGCAATTCTATTTGCGACATAATGCGTTTCCGTTTACCCAGAGAGAAGAGGCGAGAGCCAGTACAGCATCGCCATCCATACGATAAATCCACCCGTCAGCAGCGCGCCTGCGCCTTTGCCGATCTGTCGTTGCCGCCGCCAGCAGAGCAGGGCAAAAATTACGCTGACCAGCAACATCACGCCGTAATCACGTGAGAACGCCAGAGGATTAAAGGGCCCTGGCGAAATCAGGGCCGGCAGACCCATCACAATGGCGATATTAAAAATGTTAGAACCGATGATATTACCAATGGCAATGTCATCCTCACCTTTACGTGCCCCCGCAATGGCGGTGGCCAGCTCCGGCAGGCTGGTGCCGATGGCAATCACCGTCAGGCCTATCGTCAGCTCGCTGATGGCAAAATAGTTCGCCAGCACCGTCGCGTTATCCACGACCATGCGCGTTGCCATCGGCATGATGATCAGCGCGACGCCCAGCCAGAGCAGGGCAACAGGCAGCGTGCCTTCTCGCGGAAGCTCGGCGACCTGCTCGCGCGTGAGGCTATCCTGACCCTGCTTTTCAGCCAGACGGGCGATCTTAACACTATACAGCAGCCAAATAACGGCCAGCGCCAGCAGGAAAATGCCGTCGCTGTAGCTCAGTACGCCATCGTAAAATACGCACCCTGCCAGCAGGCTTACGAGTAACATTAGCGGCAATTCACGGCGCAGAACATCAGAATGCACGCGAAAAGGATGGAGCAGCGCGGCCAGGCCTAAAATCAATAAAATATTGACGATGTTAGAGCCAATGGCGGTGCCGACTGCCAGGTCTACCTGACCATGCAGCGAGGCAGAGACAGAGACGATGATTTCAGGAAGCGACGTTCCTACGCTGACCACGGTCATCCCGATGACAACAGGCGGTACGCCACTCAGGCGACACAGGATAGATGCAGCAAACACTAAACGGTCAGCACTGTAGACCACCAACAGTAAACCAATTATTAACAGTGCTGTTGCTAAAAGCATCAAAAGTCCTTTCTTCAGGTATACTCGTCGGTCCATTGCTCGGGAATGGCTGGACTGCATACAGTCTGAGGCGTAACGAATTCCTAATTTTGACTTTATGCGCCGGAAAAGTAAAACAAATGCCAGCTTTCGCTAACCTCTACGGTTATTATTCTGTAAAAATGCGGAGTTTAGGGCTGATTCAGGCTACATGCCTTAACGTGAGCAGGATAAGAAAGGAACCATAAATGAGCCAAACCATGGCGAATTTAGTCGATGTCCGCGGGGTGAGTTTTTCTCGCGCCAACAGATTGATATTTGATGATATTTCGTTGACCGTGCCGCGTGGCAAAATTACTGCCATCATGGGGCCGTCCGGGATCGGTAAAACGACCCTGCTCCGCCTTATCGGTGGGCAGATCCCACCGGATAGCGGTGAAATCCTCTTTGATGGCGAAAACATCCCGGAGATGTCGCGCTCGCGCCTGTATACTGTTCGCAAACGCATGAGCATGCTCTTTCAGTCGGGGGCTTTGTTCACCGACATGAACGTCTTTGATAACGTTGCCTATCCGCTGCGCGAGCATACCAGCCTGCCGCCTGCGCTGCTGAAAAGCACGGTGATGATGAAGCTAGAAGCCGTCGGGCTGCGGGGCGCCGCGAAGCTGATGCCTTCGGAACTGTCCGGCGGGATGGCGCGTCGTGCCGCGCTGGCGCGAGCCATCGCATTAGAACCTGATTTAATTATGTTCGACGAACCGTTTGTCGGGCAGGATCCCATCACGATGGGCGTGCTGGTGAAGCTCATATCTGAGCTGAACAGCGCGCTTGGCGTCACCTGCATTGTGGTGTCTCACGATGTACCTGAAGTGTTGAGCATTGCCGATTACGCCTACATCGTAGCGGACAAAAAGATCGTCGCACACGGTAGCGCCCAGGCGCTGCAGGAAAATTGCGATCCGCGCGTGCGGCAGTTCCTCGACGGTATTGCCGATGGCCCTGTGCCGTTCCGCTACCCGGCGGGCGACTATCGTGACGATTTACTGGGAATAGGGAGTTAAGCCACTCATGCTGTTAAATGCGTTGGCCGCTCTCGGACACCGTGGCATAAAAACCATCAGGACGTTCGGGCGTGCCGGATTGATGTTATTCAACGCGCTGGTCGGCAAGCCGGAATTCCGTAAGCACGCGCCGCTATTGGTGCGTCAGCTTTATAACGTCGGCGTGCTGTCGATGCTCATCATCATTGTCTCCGGTCTGTTTATCGGTATGGTGCTGGGTCTGCAGGGCTACCTGGTGCTGACAACCTACAGTGCGGAAACCAGCCTCGGGATGCTGGTGGCGCTCTCGCTGCTGCGTGAACTGGGGCCCGTTGTGGCGGCGCTGCTTTTCGCCGGGCGCGCGGGGTCGGCCTTAACGGCTGAAATTGGCCTGATGCGCGCGACCGAGCAGCTCTCCAGCATGGAAATGATGGCGGTCGATCCGCTGCGTCGCGTGATCTCGCCGCGTTTCTGGGCCGGGGTCATCTCTTTACCGCTGCTGACGATTCTGTTTGTCGCCGTTGGGATCTGGGGCGGTTCGCTGGTTGGCGTGCACTGGAAAGGCATTGATGCCGGTTTCTTCTGGTCTGCCATGCAGGACGCCATTGATCTGCGAATGGATCTGATTAACTGCCTGATTAAGAGCGTGGTATTTGCCATTACGGTCACCTGGATTGCATTGTTCAATGGTTACGATGCCATCCCGACGTCGGCGGGCATTAGCCGCGCAACTACACGTACAGTCGTTCATTCGTCGCTGGCCGTACTGGGTCTGGATTTTGTGCTCACCGCACTGATGTTTGGGAATTGAGTTCATGCAAACGAGAAAAAATGAAATTTGGGTCGGTGTATTCCTGCTGCTGGCGCTGCTGGCCGCGCTGTTTATCTGCCTCAGAGCGGCGGATATCACGTCTGTGCGCACCGAGCCGACGTATCGCATCTATGCCACCTTCGATAACATCGGCGGGCTGAAGGCGCGTTCACCGGTCCGTATTGGCGGCGTGGTGATCGGACGCGTATCTGACATTACGCTGGATGAGAAGACCTATCTGCCACGTGTCGCGATGGATATCGAAGAGCGTTACAACCACATTCCGGACACCAGCTCCCTTTCTATCCGGACTTCCGGTCTGCTGGGCGAACAATATCTGGCGCTTAACGTCGGTTTTGAAGACCCCGAGCTGGGAACGACTATCCTTAAGGACGGGAGCGTGATCCAGGACACCAAGTCCGCCATGGTGCTGGAAGATATGATTGGTCAGTTCCTTTACAACAGTAAAGGGGATGATAAAAAGTCTGACAATGCCCCTGCGCAGAGTGAAGACCATACCAATGCTGCGCCGACCCCAGGTGCTGCGAATTAATATCAGGAGAAGTCATTCATGTTTAAACGACTGTTAATGGTTGCCATGCTGGTTATTGCCCCTCTCACCGCGGTGCACGCGGCGGATCAGAGTAACCCGTACAAACTGATGGACGAAGCCGCGAAGAAAACCTTCGATCGTCTTAAAAACGAGCAGCCTAAGATTCGTGCTAATCCTGATTACCTGCGTGACGTGGTTGACCAGGAGCTGCTGCCGTACGTGCAGATCAAATATGCGGGAGCCCTGGTGCTGGGCCGCTATTACAAAGACGCAACCCCGGCGCAGCGTGAGGCCTATTTTGCCGCTTTCCGTGAATACCTGAAGCAGGCGTATGGTCAGGCGCTGGCGATGTACCACGGTCAGACCTATCAGATCGCCCCGGAGCAGCCGCTGGGTGATGCGACCATCGTCCCTATTCGCGTAACGATTAACGATCCTAACGGCCGTCCGCCGGTGCGTCTGGATTTCCAGTGGCGTAAAAACAGCCAGACCGGCCACTGGCAGGCGTATGACATGATCGCCGAAGGCGTAAGCATGATCACCACCAAACAGAACGAGTGGAGCGACCTGCTGCGCACCAAGGGGATTGATGGCCTGACCGCGCAGCTGCAGTCCATCGCTCGTCAGAAAATTAGTCTGGACGAGAAGAAGTAATGTCACAGCAACTCAGCTGGTCGCGTGAAGGCGAGACATTAAAGCTGTCCGGTGAGCTGGATCAGGATCTGCTGAACCCCTTATGGGATAAGCGCCATGAGGCCATGCAGGGCGTGACGGTTATTGACTTAACCAACGTCACGCGGGTAGATACGGCAGGCGTTGCACTGCTTGCCCATCTGGTTGCGGTAGGGAAAAAGCAGGGGGCGAGCGTCACGCTTCGCGGCGCGAGCGAGAATGTCGTGACTCTGGCGCAGCTCTACAATCTCCCTCAGGACGTACTGCCTCGTTAATATTTTCAGTGCGTTACTTCCGAAAGCCCTGACAGTTTCATCGTCGGGGCTTTTTGCTTGTTTAAGACGACGCCACTTTGCTCTAAGATGTTGGGCTTGTTTTCACTATCAGATGATTAAGAGCCCATGGAAAATCATGAAATCCAGACAGTGCTGATGAATGCACTCTCCCTTCAGGAAGCCCACGTCACAGGCGATGGCAGTCACTTCCAGGTTATTGCTGTGGGTGAGATGTTCGACGGTATGAGCCGTGTGAAGAAACAGCAGGCTGTATACGCGCCGCTGATGGAATATATTGCGGATAACCGCATCCACGCCCTGTCGATTAAAGCGTTCACCCCGCAAGAGAGGGCACGCGATCGCAAACTAAACGGTTTTTGAGCTGAGGGCGACAGGCCCGCAGCACGGTTGAATTTATAAGAGAGCACACCATGGATAAATTTCGTGTACAGGGGCCAACGCGTCTCCAGGGCGAAGTCACAATTTCTGGCGCGAAAAACGCCGCGCTGCCCATCCTCTTTGCTGCGCTGCTTGCGGAAGAGCCAGTAGAGATTCAGAACGTACCGAAGCTGAAAGATATCGACACCACCATGAAGCTGCTCACCCAGTTGGGCACGAAAGTCGAGCGTAACGGTTCCGTCTGGATCGACGCCAGCAAGGTGAATAACTTCTCTGCCCCTTACGATCTGGTGAAAACCATGCGTGCTTCCATCTGGGCGCTTGGCCCGCTGGTGGCGCGTTTCGGTCAGGGTCAGGTCTCGCTGCCGGGTGGTTGCGCTATCGGTGCGCGTCCGGTTGACCTGCACATCTTTGGCCTGGAAAAACTGGGCGCAGAGATCAAGCTGGAAGAAGGCTACGTTAAAGCGTCCGTCAATGGTCGTCTGAAAGGCGCGCACATTGTTATGGACAAAGTGAGCGTGGGCGCAACGGTGACCATTATGTCTGCGGCAACGCTGGCAGAAGGGACCACGATCATCGAAAACGCCGCGCGTGAACCGGAGATTGTGGATACTGCCAACTTCCTCGTGGCGCTGGGTGCGAAGATCTCCGGTCAGGGTACCGACCGCATCACCATCGAAGGCGTTGAGCGTCTGGGCGGGGGTGTCTATCGCGTACTGCCGGACCGTATCGAAACCGGTACCTTCCTGATCGCTGCTGCGATCTCTGGCGGGAAAATTGTTTGTCGCAACGCGCAGCCAGATACCCTGGATGCGGTGCTGGCGAAACTGCGCGATGCGGGCGCGGATATCGAAATCGGTGAAGACTGGATTAGCCTTGATATGCATGGACAGCGTCCAAAAGCGGTCAATGTGCGTACGGCACCGCATCCGGCGTTCCCAACTGACATGCAGGCACAGTTCACCTTGTTGAACCTGGTCGCCGAAGGGACCGGCTTTATCACGGAAACCATTTTCGAGAACCGCTTTATGCACGTACCGGAGCTGATCCGTATGGGGGCTCGTGCCGAGATCGAAAGTAATACCGTGATTTGCCACGGCGTTGAGAAACTGTCCGGTGCTCAGGTGATGGCAACCGATCTGCGTGCGTCTGCCAGCCTGGTGTTGGCGGGTTGTATCGCGGAAGGCACAACGATCGTGGATCGTATTTATCACATCGATCGTGGCTATGAGCGTATCGAAGATAAACTGCGCGCGCTGGGTGCCAATATCGAGCGTGTGAAGGGCGAGTAATCGTTCCGGCAGCCCCCTGCCAGAAATGACCGGGGGGTTGCTGTTCCTGTCAAAAAAACCTTATTCCTGCGATTCTTTTTTTACTTTTCTCTGGCGAATCATGCGCGATCTGTCGATAAATTCATGGGTGACAGGATCGTGGTAGCGCGAAGGCCAAATCACCCACGGATGCGTGTCCAGCGCCGTTGCGATAATTAATTCTCCTTTTGGCCAGGGGCGGGTGAGGGCGTTTGCCAGAGTTGAAGAACTCAGTCCATGGCGGCGGGACTCTGCTGCCAGTGAAGTGCCTTTTTTGCGCAGTGCGGCAATAATATCAGCCGTGTGCCAGTCGATAAATTTCGTATCCATAACGCCGTCCTTAAGTTCGGATTCACCTACGCCGTTTCTTCTGAAACGACGGGTTTACTATACCCATTTCGAACTCTTGTTCTAAAAAGTTCGCGTTACTTGAAGGAATATTCAGAATAAGACATGGCTTTATTCATGCGGTCTCTAAACCGATGAATTTACATGAACGCGGAATTTACTGGTGTGTACTGGAATCTCCCCGCCAGGATCGCGGGGAGAAAAAGGGAGATTAACGGTCGCGCTGAACGGCGATGTGGGCAAGACCAATCAGTGCCTCGCGCCATGGGCTGTCGGGAATAACCTGAAGGGCTTCGATGGCTTTGTCGGCTTCTTCTTCTGCACGCTGACGCGTCCATTCCAGCGATCCGCAGATTGCCATGGTTTCCAGTACAGCTTCCAGAAGATGGCGGCCATTTCCCTGCTCAATCGCTTCACGGATCATCTTCGCCTGGTCGGCCGTTCCGTTACGCATGGCGTGGAGCAGCGGCAGGGTCGGTTTGCCTTCGTTCAGGTCATCGCCAACGTTTTTGCCGAGCGTCTCGCCGTCCGCACTGTAGTCCAGCAGATCGTCAATCAGCTGGAAGGCTGTGCCCAGATAGCGGCCATAGTCCTGCAGGCCTTTTTCCTGCGCTTCGGTACAGCCCGCCAAAATGCCGGAACACTGGGCCGCCGCTTCAAACAGGCGCGCGGTTTTGCTGTAGATGACGCGCATGTAGTTTTCTTCAGTGATGTCCGGGTCGTTGACGTTCATCAGCTGCAGCACTTCGCCTTCAGCGATGACGTTAACGGCTTCGGACATCACTTCCAGCACTTTCAGGGAACCCAGGCTGGTCATCATCTGGAAGGCGCGGGTATAGATAAAATCTCCCACCAGGACGCTGGCTGCGTTCCCGAACGCGGCGTTAGCCGTGGCTTTGCCACGACGCATATCCGATTCATCCACCACATCGTCGTGCAGAAGCGTCGCCGTGTGGATAAATTCGATGAGCGCGGCGATAGTGATGTGGGCATTTCCCTGATAGCCAACGGCTCTGGCAGCCAGAATAGCAATCATCGGACGAATGCGTTTACCGCCGCCGCTGACAATGTAATAGCCCAACTGATTGATCAGCTGAACGTCAGAGTTGAGTTGCTCCAGGATTGCTGCATTCACACCCGCCATATCTTGCGCGGTTAACTCGTTGATTTTTTCTAAATTCATCGCAAAAGCCGGGCTTTTTATCCTGTTGATCCCATCTTCAATGGGGTAACGAAGGGTTTCGGTTTATCAATAGTAGTGCTGATTGTACTGAAAAAACGGCTCAGATAAACGTTACCGTACGTGTTGTGTTTTTTTTCTTCATGTATTGACGGTAGCACTTGTCAAAGGCTCGCGTTTTGCGTAATATTCGCGCCCTATTGTGAATATTTATAGCGCACTCTGATTCATACGAGGACGTGCGCGGAAGCGGAGTTTATATGTACGCGGTTTTCCAAAGTGGTGGTAAACAACACCGAGTAAGCGAAGGTCAGACCGTTCGCCTGGAAAAGCTGGACATCGCAACTGGCGAATCTGTTGAGTTCGCAGAAGTTCTGATGATCGCAAACGGTGAAGAAGTCAAAATCGGCGTTCCTTTCGTTGATGGCGGCGTTATCAAAGCTGAAGTTGTTGCACACGGTCGTGGCGAGAAAGTTAAAATCGTTAAGTTTCGTCGTCGTAAGCACTACCGTAAGCAGCAGGGCCACCGTCAGTGGTTCACTGATGTGAAAATTACTGGCATCAGCGCCTAAGACCTGAGGAGAGATTTAAATGGCACATAAAAAGGCTGGCGGCTCCACACGTAACGGTCGCGATTCAGAAGCTAAACGCCTGGGCGTTAAGCGTTTCGGTGGCGAATCCGTTCTGGCGGGTAGCATCATCGTTCGTCAACGTGGTACCAAATTCCACGCTG
This sequence comes from Enterobacter sp. HMSC16D10, assembly GCF_001807145.1. NCBI lineage: Bacteria > Pseudomonadati > Pseudomonadota > Gammaproteobacteria > Enterobacterales > Enterobacteriaceae > Enterobacter > Enterobacter sp. HMSC16D10. The sequence continues at coordinate 273,660 of NZ_KV787905.1, read as the reverse complement.
GCAACAACGTAGGTTGCGGTCGTGACCACACTCTGTTTGCTAAAGCAGACGGTAAAGTGAAATTTGAAGTTAAAGGCCCGAACAACCGTAAATACATCAGCATCGTTGCTGAGTAAGGTTTTCTCGGTCCGGTAACGGATTAAAGCCCCGCACCCTGTTGCGGGGCTTTTTACATTGGAAACCCGGTAATTTTTTCTGTAGGGAAAACGGGCATGAAGCAGCAGGCCGGCATAGGAATTCTTTTGGCGCTCACAACCGCAATGTGCTGGGGTGCGCTGCCAATTGCAATGAAGCAGGTACTGGAAGTGATGGAGCCGCCTACGGTGGTCTTTTATCGCTTTCTGATGGCAAGCATCGGCCTCGGGGCGATTCTGGCCATCAAAGGTAAGCTTCCACCCTTGCGGCTCTTCCGTAAACCGCGCTGGCTGGTGTTACTGGCTATCGCAACGGGCGGTCTGTTCGGTAACTTCATCCTGTTCAGCTCTTCCCTGCAATATCTCAGCCCCACGGCGTCGCAGGTGATTGGTCAGCTTTCGCCGGTGGGCATGATGGTCGCCAGCGTCTTTATCCTCAAGGAGAAGATGCGCGGTACGCAGATTATCGGGGCGAGCATGCTGTTGTGCGGTCTGGTGATGTTCTTCAACACCAGTCTGATCGAGATTTTTACCCGCCTGACGGATTACACCTGGGGTGTCATTTTCGGCGTGGGGGCAGCAACGGTCTGGGTGAGCTATGGCGTCGCGCAAAAGGTGTTATTGCGTCGGCTTGCCTCACAGCAGATCCTCTTTTTGCTGTACACTTTGTGTACAATAGCATTGCTGCCATTAGCGAAGCCGGGCGTGATTACCCAGCTTAGCGACTGGCAACTGGCGTGCCTCATTTTTTGTGGACTGAACACGCTGGTCGGTTATGGCGCGCTGGCCGAAGCGATGGCGCGCTGGCAGGCAGCACAGGTGAGCGCGTTGATCACGCTTACCCCGCTGTTTACGCTGTTATTTTCAGATTTGTTATCAATGGCCTGGCCCGATGTCTTCGTCAGACCGATGCTCAACCTGTTGGGTTATCTCGGTGCGTTTGTCGTGGTTGCGGGCGCGATGTATTCCGCCATTGGTCATCGTCTTTGGGGACGTTGGCGCAAAAATGAAGCGGTTGTAGTAGTCCCCCGCTCAGGCGAATGAGTTACGGAGAGTAAAATGAAGTTTGTTGATGAAGCGACGATCCTGGTCGTGGCTGGTGATGGCGGCAACGGTTGCGTGAGCTTCCGCCGTGAAAAGTATATCCCTCGTGGCGGTCCTGATGGCGGCGACGGTGGGGATGGTGGTGACGTGTGGCTGGAGGCGGATGAGAACCTCAACACGCTGATCGACTACCGTTTCGAAAAATCCTTCCGCGCTGAACGTGGCCAGAACGGCCAGAGCCGTGACTGTACCGGGAAACGCGGTAAAGACGTCACCATTAAAGTGCCGGTCGGTACGCGTGTGATTGACCAGGGGACGGGTGAAACCATGGGCGACATGACCAAACACGGTCAGCGCCTGATGGTGGCGAAAGGCGGCTGGCACGGTCTGGGTAACAGCCGTTTCAAATCTTCCGTTAACCGTACGCCGCGTCAGAAAACGATGGGTACGCCGGGCGATAAGCGCGACCTGCAGCTGGAACTGATGCTTCTGGCTGACGTGGGCATGCTGGGTATGCCAAACGCAGGTAAATCGACGTTTATTCGCGCGGTTTCTGCGGCGAAGCCAAAAGTGGCTGATTATCCATTTACCACGCTGGTACCAAGCCTGGGCGTTGTCCGTATGGATAACGAGAAGAGCTTCGTGGTCGCCGATATTCCGGGCCTGATTGAAGGCGCCGCGGAAGGGGCGGGTCTGGGCATTCGCTTCCTGAAACACCTTGAGCGCTGCCGCGTGCTGCTGCACCTCATTGATATCGATCCTATCGACGGTTCCGATCCGGTTGAAAACGCCCGCATCATCGTTGGCGAACTGGAGAAATACAGCGAGAAACTGGCGAACAAACCACGCTGGCTGGTCTTCAACAAGATCGACCTGATGGACAAAGCCGAAGCGGAAGCAAAAGCGAAAGCCATTGCTGAAGCGATGGGTTGGGAAGATAAATACTACCTGATCTCTGCGGCAAGCCAGGTTGGCGTGAAAGATCTGTGCTGGGATGTGATGACCTTCATCATTGAGAACCCAATTGTTCAGGCGGAAGAAGTCAAACAGCCTGAAAAAGTCGAATTCATGTGGGATGACTACCACCGCCAGCAGCTCGAAGAGCTGGAAGCAGAAGAAGACGATGAAGACTGGGATGATGACTGGGATGAAGACGACGAAGAAGGCGTCGAGTTCATCTACAAGCACTAATTGCTGTTCAAAGCCCCCGTTATGGGGGCTTTTTTTATTCCAGCGTTGCGGGCAGCCAGCAGCTGGCGATTAAGCCACCTTCAGCGCCATTCTCAAGCGTTAGCCTGCCGTGGTGGAGCTGGAGGATGCGCTGCACGATGCTCAGGCCCAGCCCACTGCCTCCGTAGCGCTGGTCAAGACGGCGGAATGGCTCGGTAATTGACTGTCGGTGCGCTTCATCAATTCCAGGACCCTGATCGATAACGCTAATCTGCGTCCCGCCCTCGACCTCGGTTAATGTCACTGTAATCGTTGTCCCTGACGGGCTGTAGCGCCCGGCATTCTCCAGCAGGTTGCGCAGCATGAGGCGCAGGAGAACGGCGTCTCCCTGAACCGTGAGCGCGCTTTTAGCCGGCCAAATCACCGTATGCTCTTTGGCTTCATGCCCCAGGCCAAGAGGTTCAATGATATTTTCCGTCCAGTTCACGGTTTCGTAGTGTCCGCTCGCCATGGCCTGTCCGGCCCGGGCCAGCATCAGCAGCTGTTCGACGGTATGCATGAGCTGATCGATACGGCTAATCAGCGTGGCGGCCTGTGGCGCACCTGACTGCGACATCAGCTCCAGATGGAGCCGGATGCCAGCAAGAGGCGTTCTCAGCTCGTGAGCGGCGTCTGCGGTGAAGAGACGTTCCTGCTTAATGGTGCTATCCAGCCGGGCCAGCAGCTGGTTCAGGGAGGTCGTCACCGCGCCAATTTCTTCCATGTCGGAATACATGGGAAGCGGGGTTAAGTTATCGGCTGAACGATTAGCGAGGCTGGCGCGGAGTTTATTCAGCGGCCGGGTTATCCAGGTGACCGCCCAGAAAGAGAAGAGCAGGGTAAAGCCAACCATCACCAGGGAAGGGACCAGCAGCGAGGCAATCGCTTCGCGTATCTCTTTCTCAACGTGATTATTGCGCGCTTTCGCTGACAGCGTTTCGTTGACCAGAAAACCAATCTGTTCACGGCTTTCATGCCATAGCCAGATGACGCTTATCAGCTGGAAAAACAGGAGAATGACCGCCAGCAGTACCATCAGACGCCGACGCATGCTGTTCATTTCTGGCTCTCCAGACGATAGCCGACGCCGCGAACGGTTTTGATCCTGTCTTTGCCGAGCTTACGCCTCAGATTATGGATGTGGACCTCAAGGGTATTTGACCCGGGATCGTCCTGCCAGGAGTAGATATCCTGCTGGAGCGTTTCTCTGTGTACCGTTTGCCCGCTGCGCATGATCAGACGCGTAAGCAAGGCGAACTCTTTTGGCGTGACCTCTACGGCCTGATCCTGTTGCAGCACCTGCTGGGTTTGCAAATTCAGCGTAATGTCGCCGTCGGTCAGTAAGTTATCACTATGGCCCTGATAACGGCGAATCAACGCTCGCACCCGTGCCTGCAGCTCCGCGAGCGCGAAAGGCTTCACCAGATAATCATCTGCGCCTGCATCGAGGCCGGTGATACGATCTTCAATGGCATCACGTGCCGTCAGGATCAGGACGGGATTGTTGATGCCGCGACGTCGCCACTGGCTGAGCAGCGTGGCGCCGTCTTTATCCGGCAAGCCCAAATCGAGGATCACCAGACTGTATTCGCCGCTCTGGATCAGGGCATCCGCCTCTGCTGCGGTGCCTGCACAGTCGAGAGCATACCCTTCATTGGCCAGCCCCAGCGCCAGCCCTTCCTGCAATAACAGATCGTCTTCAACTATAAGTAGTTTCATCGCTAGTTATTCTGGTAGATGTCCTTATAAAGCCTGCTTTCGAAGCGAACCAGCGGAATACGACGATTGCGCTGATCGGTCGGTTCGACGGCATAGCCGGAAAGATACTGCACGAATGCCATGCGCTGTCCGCTGGCGGTAGTGATGAAGCCTGCAAGGTTGTAAACCCCCTGCAGTGAGCCTGTTTTCGCGGAGACTTTGCCATCCACGCCGGCAGCGTGAAGCCCTGCGCGGTACTGCAGTGAACCGTCATGTCCGGCCAGCGGCAGCATTGAAATAAAGTTTAGCTCAGTGTCATGCTGTGCAATGTACTGAAGCACCTGCATCATCGTGGCCGGAGAGATCAAATTATGGCGCGACAGGCCGGAGCCATCGACGGCGATGGTATTACCCAGATCGATCCCCGCCTGCTGGCGCAGAATCTGACGCACCGCGTCTGAGCCCGCGCGCCAGGTTCCCGGCACGCCGAAACGGGCGTGGCCAATCATGCGGAACACCGTATCGGCAATCATATTGTCCGACTTTTTCAGCATAATTCGCAGTAAATCGTGCAGCGGCGCAGACTGTTTGCTGGCGATGACCGTGCCGGGCTGGTTGACCTGCGTCTGACGAAGCAGGGTGCCGGAATAGGTTATTCCCGCTTGTTTCAGCTCATCTTTCAGAATGGCGCCTGCATAGCTTGCGCCATCCTGTATCGCAAAGGCCAGCGGCAGCGGATCGGCGCGCTGCGTCAGGCAGCCGGTGAGCGTGAAGCGGTTAAGGTCGCCTGGCACCACATCCAGTTCGCAATACTGGGCATCGGGGGAACCCTTGGCCAGCGTGCGAACCTGGCTAAACATGGTGACCGGGTAGTAGGACGCGATGCGGATAAACGCTAAATCATCCGGCTTCGGCGCACTGTAAAGCGAAACCGAGAAGCAGTTGCGGTCAACAATCGCGGCGGCGGGCGGGGCGCTAAAACACTGCGTCATGTCGTTCCACGGCCAGCCCGGGGCTTTGTCGTGGCTGGCAAAGATGGACGTGTCAATCAGCACATTGCCGTCAATTTTCTGCACGCCGGTTTTTTTCAGTACCGCGACCATATTGCGGATATCCTGGCGTTTAAAGGTCGGATCGCCGCCAAAACGGGCGATAAGATCGCCTTTCAGTTCGCCACCCTCGACGTTACCTTTGGTTTCAAGGGTGGTCGTAAAACGGAAGTCAGGCCCGAGCTGGAGCAGAGCGGCGAGGGCGGTGATCACCTTTTGGGTACTGGCAGGCAGCGCCATCTGTTGACTGTGATAGTCAATCTCGGGAGCCTGTGCGCCAACCTTCTGCACCATCAGGGCAAGGTTCGCGCCTGCGGGAAGCTGATTAATGTACTCATCAACATTCGCGGCCTGGGCGGTGAACGTTATACTGGTAGTCAATCCGATGATAAAACTGGAAAATCGCATAATCTCGCGCTAACAACCCGAAAACAAACCGTCATACTACGGTGCATGGCACTGCAAAGTAAACGATGACCCATAGTGAACTTCGCGGTAAAATGCGTATCAAATTGAAAAATTGCTGCTGACCTGGGGCGTTGCTCCCGGGTCGGTTTTCTTTTTGCTTCTGGCCTGTTCAGGTGGGCTGGAGCAGGGAACACTGCTCCCAACAGGAATGTTTAAGAGGTATAACAAATGCAAGCTATTCCGATGACCTTACGTGGTGCCGAAAAACTGCGCGAAGAGCTGGATTTTCTGAAATCCGTACGTCGCCCTGAAATCATCGCCGCTATCGCGGAAGCGCGTGAGCATGGCGACCTGAAAGAGAACGCTGAATACCACGCCGCGCGTGAGCAGCAGGGCTTCTGTGAAGGGCGTATTAAAGATATCGAAGCAAAACTGTCCAATGCACAGGTTATCGATATCACCAAAATGCCGAATAATGGCCGTGTGATTTTTGGTTCAACCGTTACCGTGCTGAACCTGGACAACGACGAAGAGCAGACCTATCGCATCGTGGGTGATGATGAAGCTGACTTCAAACAGAACCTGATTTCGGTGAACTCGCCGATTGCTCGCGGCCTGATTGGCAAAGAGCAGGACGATGTTGTCACCATCCGCACCCCTGGCGGTGAAGTGGAATACGAAATTATTAAGGTTGAATATCTGTAATTCGCTTCTCTACTAAGATGTTGATACATTGTAAAGAAAAGAAAAAGGCCGCGTAGCGGCCTTTTATCAACTCAAGGAGCATGGCATTTTGCTCGCCTGCTGACAGAAATCCCTCGTTTCACACAGAAAATGTGTTTAATTCAGGATATCCTTAACGTGGCAGCGAGATTTTACGCTCTTTAGATGGGCGGTAGAGCACCAGCGTTTTACCGATGACCTGTACATTACAGGCGCCGGTTTCGCGCACGATGGCTTCCACGATCAGGTTTTTAGTGTCTCTGTCTTCAGAGGCGATTTTCACCTTGATCAGCTCGTGGTGTTCCAGCGCTTGTTCAATCTCGGCAAGCACCCCTTCGGTCAAACCATTGTTGCCAAGCATCACTACAGGCTTGAGCGGATGTGCCAGACCTTTAAGGTGCTGTTTTTGTTTAGTACTCAGATTCATCGTATATTTTTGCTTACGTTGGGATTGAAAACGGTTCATTCTACCGCCATCTCCCTAATATCGCCAAATAGCTGCGTAGAAATTTACGTCACAGGCAAGTAACGATGAACCAGGACGGAAATGTTAAATGACAGGTAAAAAGCGTTCTGCCAGCTCCAGCCGCTGGCTTCAGGAACACTTTAGCGATAAATATGTTCAACAGGCACAGAAAAAGGGGTTGCGTTCCCGTGCCTGGTTTAAACTTGATGAAATACAGCAAAGTGACAAACTTTTTAAGCCGGGGATGACGGTTGTTGACCTCGGTGCGGCACCTGGCGGATGGTCCCAGTATGCGGTAACGCAGATCGGCGGAACGGGCCGAATCATCGCGTGCGATCTTTTACCAATGGATCCCATCGTCGGTGTCGACTTCCTTCAGGGCGACTTTCGTGATGAATTAGTGCTGAAAGCGTTACTTGATCGTGTAGGTGACAGTAAGGTCCAGGTTGTCATGTCAGATATGGCACCAAATATGTGCGGAACACCGGCGGTGGATATCCCCCGCGCCATGTATCTGGTGGAGCTAGCGTTAGAAATGTGTCGTGATGTACTAGCGCCTGGTGGTAGTTTTGTTGTGAAGGTGTTTCAGGGCGAAGGTTTCGAGGAGTATCTTAAGGAAATTCGCTCCCTGTTTGCGAAGGTCAAAGTTCGTAAGCCGGACTCTTCCCGGGCCCGTTCCCGTGAAGTGTATATTGTAGCGACCGGGCGAAAATGATAACCGGGAGATTTCAGACGAAAGTTTGAATGAAACTGGATATAGAGTATCCTGACGCTGTTTTTAACACAGTTGTAATATGAGGTTAATCCCTTGAGTGACATGGCGAAAAACCTAATACTCTGGCTGGTCATTGCCGTTGTGCTGATGTCAGTATTCCAGAGCTTTGGGCCCAGCGAGTCGAATGGCCGCAAGGTGGATTATTCTACCTTCCTGCAGGAGGTCAATCAGGACCAGGTTCGCGAAGCGCGTATCAACGGACGTGAGATCAACGTTACCAAGAAAGATAGTAACCGTTACACGACTTACATCCCGGTGAACGATCCTAAGCTGCTTGATAACCTTCTGACCAAAAACGTCAAAGTGGTAGGCGAGCCGCCAGAAGAACCGAGCCTGTTGGCTTCTATCTTCATTTCCTGGTTCCCGATGCTGCTTCTTATCGGCGTCTGGATCTTCTTTATGCGCCAGATGCAGGGCGGCGGTGGCAAAGGTGCCATGTCGTTCGGTAAGAGCAAGGCGCGTATGTTGACGGAAGATCAGATCAAAACCACGTTTGCAGACGTCGCCGGGTGTGACGAAGCGAAAGAAGAGGTGGGTGAACTGGTTGAATACCTGCGCGAGCCGAGCCGTTTCCAGAAGCTGGGCGGTAAGATCCCGAAAGGCGTCCTGATGGTCGGCCCTCCGGGTACCGGTAAGACCCTGCTGGCGAAAGCCATCGCGGGTGAAGCGAAGGTACCGTTCTTTACTATTTCAGGTTCTGACTTCGTTGAAATGTTCGTGGGTGTTGGTGCATCTCGTGTGCGTGACATGTTCGAGCAGGCTAAAAAGGCAGCACCGTGCATTATCTTCATCGATGAAATCGACGCCGTAGGCCGCCAGCGTGGCGCAGGTCTGGGCGGTGGTCACGATGAACGTGAACAGACGCTGAACCAGATGCTGGTTGAGATGGACGGCTTCGAAGGTAACGAAGGTATCATCGTTATCGCGGCAACTAACCGTCCGGACGTACTTGACCCGGCGCTGCTGCGTCCAGGCCGTTTCGACCGTCAGGTTGTTGTCGGTCTGCCGGATGTTCGCGGTCGTGAACAGATTCTGAAAGTCCACATGCGTCGCGTACCGCTGGCGCCAGATATCGACGCGGCAATCATTGCGCGCGGTACTCCGGGCTTCTCCGGTGCGGATCTCGCTAACCTGGTCAACGAAGCTGCACTGTTTGCCGCTCGCGGTAACAAGCGCGTCGTGTCGATGGTGGAGTTCGAGAAAGCGAAAGACAAGATCATGATGGGGGCGGAACGTCGCTCCATGGTGATGACGGAAGCGCAGAAAGAGTCCACGGCTTACCACGAAGCGGGTCACGCGATTATCGGTCGCCTGGTGCCGGAACACGATCCGGTGCATAAAGTGACGATTATTCCGCGCGGTCGTGCGCTGGGTGTGACCTTCTTCCTGCCTGAAGGCGACGCGATCAGCGCCAGCCGTCAGAAGCTGGAAAGCCAGATCTCAACCCTGTACGGCGGTCGTCTGGCGGAAGAGATTATTTACGGTCCGGAACATGTTTCTACCGGTGCGTCGAACGACATTAAAGTGGCGACAAACCTGGCGCGTAACATGGTGACTCAGTGGGGCTTCTCCGACAAACTCGGTCCGCTGCTCTATGCAGAGGAAGAGGGCGAAGTGTTCCTGGGCCGCTCCGTGGCAAAAGCGAAACATATGTCCGATGAAACGGCTCGTATCATCGACCAGGAAGTGAAAGCGCTGATTGAACGTAACTACGGTCGCGCGCGTCAGATCCTGAATGACAACATGGACATTCTGCATTCCATGAAAGATGCGCTCATGAAATATGAGACCATCGATGCACCGCAGATTGACGACCTGATGGCGCGCCGCGAAGTGCGTCCGCCAGCAGGCTGGGAAGACCCAGGCGCTTCCAATAACTCTGACAACAATGGCACCCCGCGTGCGCCGCGTCCGGTTGATGAACCGCGTACGCCAAACCCGGGCAACACCATGTCAGAACAGTTGGGCGATAAGTAAGTCACTGCTGTTGAAGCGTTTGTCTGTACCTCAAACCCTGGAGCTTGCTCCGGGGTTTTTCATTTCTGTTTAACCATTTAGATATCAGGGATTTCGCCATGAAATTATTCGCTCAGGACTCGCATCTCGATCTTTCACATCCCCATGTGATGGGGATCCTGAATGTTACCCCTGACTCCTTCTCTGACGGCGGCACGCATAACACGCTTATCGAGGCGGTTAAGCATGCGAATTTAATGATTAATGCAGGTGCCACCATCATTGACGTTGGCGGCGAATCGACGCGTCCCGGTGCGGCGGACGTGTCTGTGGAAGAAGAGCTGGCGCGCGTGGTGCCGGTCGTTGAAGCAATCGCGCAGCGGTTTGAAGTGTGGATCTCCGTAGATACCTCCAAACCGGAAGTGATCCGAGAAGTGGCGAAAGTGGGCGCTCACATTATCAATGATATTCGTTCACTTACCGAGCCGGGAGCGATTGAGGCGGCTGCGGAAACCGGGCTGCCGGTTTGCCTGATGCATATGCAGGGGCAGCCGAAAACCATGCAGGACGCGCCGAAGTATGACGATGTCTTTGCCGACGTAAACCGCTTCTTTATTGAGCATATCGAACGTTGTGAACGTGCCGGTATCCCAAAAGAGAAATTGCTGCTCGACCCGGGGTTCGGTTTCGGTAAAAATCTCTCACACAACTATGCGCTGCTTGCGCGCTTATCGGAATTCCATCACTTTGGCCTGCCGCTGCTGGTGGGGATGTCGAGAAAGTCGATGATTGGCCAGTTGCTGAATGTAGGCCCGAGCGAACGCCTGAGCGGCAGCCTGGCCTGCGCGGTGATTGCGGCGATGCAGGGGGCGCACATCATTCGTGTCCATGACGTCAAAGAAACAGTAGAAGCCATGCGTGTGGTGGAAGCCACACTGGCAGCGAAGGAAAACAAACGCTATGAGTAATCGTAAATATTTTGGTACCGACGGTATCCGCGGGCGCGTAGGCGATGCTCCCATCACCCCTGATTTTGTCCTGAAGCTCGGCTGGGCTGCCGGCAAGGTTCTGGCGCGTCATGGCTCACGTAAAATTATCATCGGTAAAGACACCCGTATTTCCGGCTATATGCTGGAATCCGCGCTGGAAGCGGGGCTGGCGGCGGCTGGACTGTCCGCCTCTTTTACAGGCCCAATGCCAACGCCTGCGGTCGCGTATCTGACGCGCACCTTCCGTGCGGAAGCGGGGATTGTCATCTCGGCCTCTCACAACCCGTTCTACGACAACGGCATTAAGTTCTTCTCTATTGATGGCACCAAGCTGCCGGATGAGGTGGAAGAAGCCATTGAAGCTGAAATGGAAAAAGAGATCACCTGTGTTGATTCCGCCGAGCTGGGTAAAGCGAACCGTATCGTTGATGCGGCGGGTCGCTATATCGAATTCTGTAAAGGCACCTTCCCGAATGAGCTGAGCCTGGCCCACCTCAAAATTGTGGTGGACTGTGCAAATGGCGCGACCTATCACATCGCCCCGAATGTCTTCCGCGAACTGGGTGCGAAAGTGATCGCCATCGGCTGTGAGCCGGATGGTCTGAACATCAACGAGCAGGTCGGTGCGACGGACGTTCGTGCCCTGCAGGCGCGCGTGCTGGCAGAAAAAGCCGATCTGGGTATTGCGCTGGACGGCGACGGTGACCGCGTGATCATGGTTGATCACGAAGGTAACAAGGTCGACGGCGACCAGATCCTCTACATTATAGCGCGTGAAGGTCTGCGTCAGGGTCAGCTGCGCGGCGGTGCGGTCGGGACGCTGATGAGTAACATGGGCCTGGAACTGGCGCTGAAACAGCTCGGTATTCCGTTCGTTCGCGCGAAAGTGGGTGACCGCTATGTGTTGGAAAAATTGCAGGAGAAGGGCTGGCGTATCGGCGCTGAAAATTCAGGTCACGTGATCCTGCTCGACAAAACCACCACCGGTGACGGTATTGTGGCCGCGTTGCAGGTGGTTGCCGCCATGGCGCGCAACCATATGAGCCTGCACGATCTGTGCAGCGGCATGAAAATGTTCCCACAGATCCTCGTAAACGTACGTTTCACTGCCGGCAAAGGCGATCCGCTGGAAAATGAGAACGTGAAAGCGGTGATGGCTGACGTTGAAGCTGCCCTGGGCAGCCGTGGTCGCGTGCTGCTGCGTAAGTCTGGTACTGAACCGCTGATCCGCGTGATGGTGGAAGGCGAAGACGAAGCGCAGGTAACCGAATTTGCGCACCGTATTGCGGATGCTGTTAAAGCTGCATAATCTTGCACGCTAAATGTTTAAAAAGGCGGCGTTTGCCGCCTTTGTTTTAAGCAATTAATGGCTTTTTGCTGTTTTTTTCCGCAGTTGATACAATGCGTCGAAAATGCCCTTGCGAAGGTGATTCGCTTTGGTTAGTATTCACACCCGCTTCAGTGGGAAACAGAAATCCTGCTAATTGGTCGAAGCATTGGTATGCGGCAAATCCGCAAGGAACAGGTTGATTATGTACGAAGCTCTTTTAGTTGTTTTCCTTATTGTAGCCATCGCTCTCGTAGCGCTGATTATGCTGCAGCAAGGTAAAGGCGCTGATATGGGAGCCTCCTTCGGAGCAGGCGCTTCCGGTACGCTGTTCGGTTCAAGTGGTTCTGCGAACTTCATGACCCGCACGACGGCGATTCTGGCGACGCTGTTCTTCATCATCAGTCTGGTGCTTGGCAATATCAACAGCAACAAGACCAGCAAAGGAAGCGAGTGGGAAAACCTGAGCGCGCCAGCAAAAACTGAGCAGACTCAGCCAGCTGCACCGGCTAAGCCAACCAGCGATATCCCGCAGTAAGTATTCCGTACCGAGGTGGTGGAATTGGTAGACACGCTACCTTGAGGTGGTAGTGCCCTAACGGGCTTGTGGGTTCGAGTCCCATCCTCGGTACCAATATTCCAGAAGAAAGACGTCGAAAGACGTCTTTTTTTTCGTCTGTAGCTTTTGCCGTTCGTAGGTCCGGTAAGCGCAGCGCCACCGGGCAAAATGGCGGGTGGCGCTGCGCTTACCCGCCCTACAAAAGCCGAACAAAAAGGCGCCCATTGGGCGCCTTTTGCATGTTTCATTATCGATTATTTCTTATCGCTGTGTTCCAGGTTTTCAACCTGCGGCAGGCCGTTACCTGAATTCGCAGAGAGCAGGCCATTCTCAACATAGTTGAACAGCTTCTCACGGGTATCGGTGATGTCCAGGTTACGCATGGTCAGCTGGCCAATACGATCGTCCGGTGAAAACACTGACTCACCTTTCTCCATGGTCAGACGCTCTGCTTTATAGGTCAGGTTATCAGACACGGTGTTCAGGATGGAGTAGTCGTTACCGCGACGCAGTTCCAGGGTCACTTCACCGGTAATTGCACTCGCCACCCAACGCTGCAGCGCATCACGCAGCATCAGCGCCTGCGGATCGAACCAGCGGCCCTGATACAGCAGTTTGCCCAGCTGACGGCCATGAGAGTGATACTGCTCAATGGTGTCTTCGTTGTGAATACCAGTCAGCAGACGCTCGTAAGCAATATGCAGCAGCGCCATTCCCGGGGCTTCATAGATGCCACGGCTTTTCGCTTCGATGATACGGTTTTCAATCTGATCGCTCATGCCCAGGCCGTGACGACCACCAATACGGTTAGCTTCCAGCATCAGCTCAACGTCATCAGAGAAGGTTTTGCCGTTCAGCGCAACCGGATGACCACGTTCGAAACGCACGGTCACTTCTTCTGCCGGGATCTTCACGTTCTCATCCCAGAACTTCACGCCCATGATTGGGTTAACGATCTTCACGCTGGAGTTCAGGAATTCCAGGTCTTTTGCTTCGTGCGTTGCACCCAGCATGTTGGAGTCGGTGGAGTAGGCTTTCTCGACGGACATCTTATAGTCAAAGCCGCAGGCGATCATAAACTCGGACATCTCATGACGACCACCCAGCTCGTCGATGAAGTCGGTATCCAGCCACGGTTTGTAGATCTGCAATTCGGCGTTGGTCAGCAGGCCATAACGATAGAAACGTTCAATATCGTTTCCTTTATAGGTGCTGCCATCACCCCAGATGTTGACGCCGTCTTCTTTCATGGCGGCAACCAGCATGGTACCGGTGACCGCACGGCCCAGCGGAGTGGTGTTGAAATAGGTCAGGCCGCCGGTGGTGTTATGGAATGCACCACACTGAATCGCCGCGATACCTTCCGCGACCAGTTGCTTACGGCAGTCAATCAGGCGCGCGTTCTCTGCACCATACTCTTTCGCGCGACGAGGAATGGCATCATAATCGTCCTCATCCGGCTGACCCAGGTTCGCAGTATAGGCATACGGAACCGCTCCCTTCTGGCGCATCCACAGCAGTGCAGCGCTGGTATCCAGGCCACCTGAGAAAGCGATGCCAATACGTTGTCCTACCGGAAGATGCTTGAGAATCGTCGTCATAGAATAAAACCCTGCTTGATTGACTGATTAGAGACCGCTTTCGCTCTCTTGTGCATTTTTATGCAAAATAAGTGAGTATTCATTTAATCATCTTTTGGCGAAGACCGGAAGAGACTCGTGCGTTTTTTGTAAAAAATTTGGTCTGATCGATCTGGCGGAAGTCGCCTTGACAGGTGGGGTCAACTATCAATATACTAAACGCCGATTTTACGTCCCGTCTTCGGTACCAAATCCCAGCATTATTTGCAAATTCTGTCCAAAACGCGTAGAATTTGCCACGTTTCAGGCGCGGGGTGGAGCAGCCTGGTAGCTCGTCGGGCTCATAACCCGAAGGTCGTCGGTTCAAATCCGGCCCCCGCAACCACTTTCCCATAAAGTTCTTTTTCAAATATACTGTGAAGACTTAGAGCCTTCGTAGCTGGATTTGAAAAAATTCTTTCGGAGAGTGCTCCAGGCCACAGTTGTGGCTATAGGGTTCAGTTATCTAAAGCCCCGATTTATCGGGGTTTTTTGTTATCTGACTACAGAATAACTGGGCTTTACGCCCTTTTTTTATGTCTTGGGGGTGGGCTTGTCCACATTAGAGCAAAAATTAACAGAGATGATTACTGCACCGGTCGAAGCACTGGGCTACGAACTGGTCGGCATCGAATTCGTTCGCGGCCGTACATCGACGCTGCGCATCTATATTGATAGTGAAGATGGCATCAATGTTGATGATTGTGCTGATGTCAGCCACCAGGTGAGTGCGGTTCTTGATGTTGAAGACCCAATTACCGTTGCGTACAACCTGGAAGTTTCCTCACCTGGCCTCGATCGCCCGATGTTCACGGCCGAGCACTATGTGCGCTTTACCGGTGAAGAAGTGGCTCTCGTTCTGCGTATGGCCGTACAGAACCGCCGTAAATGGCAGGGAATTATCAAAGCCGTTGATGGTGAAATGATCACGGTGACAGTCGAAGGCAAAGATGAAGTGTTCGCGCTGAGTAATATCCAGAAGGCGAACCTGGTTCCCCACTTTTAACAGTCTGGATTGAGGTGAAAAGCCCGCGATGAACAAAGAAATTTTGGCTGTTGTTGAAGCCGTCTCCAATGAGAAATCACTGCCGCGTGAGAAGATTTTTGAAGCGCTGGAAAGTGCACTGGCTACAGCAACCAAGAAAAAATACGAACAAGAGATCGATGTTCGCGTAGAAATCGATCGTAAAAGCGGTGACTTCGATACATTCCGTCGTTGGGTAATCGTTGAAGAAGTGACCC
Organism: Enterobacter sp. HMSC16D10; assembly: GCF_001807145.1. Classification (NCBI taxonomy): domain Bacteria; kingdom Pseudomonadati; phylum Pseudomonadota; class Gammaproteobacteria; order Enterobacterales; family Enterobacteriaceae; genus Enterobacter; species Enterobacter sp. HMSC16D10. The sequence continues at coordinate 258,462 of NZ_KV787905.1, read as the reverse complement.
AGCCGACCAAAGAGATCACGCTGGAAGCCGCCCGTTTTGAAGACGAAAGTCTGAACGTGGGTGACTACGTTGAAGATCAGATTGAATCTGTGACCTTCGACCGTATCACCACCCAGACCGCTAAACAGGTTATCGTGCAGAAAGTGCGTGAAGCCGAGCGCGCGCTGGTTGTCGATCAGTTCCGCGATCAGGAAGGCGAAATCATCACCGGCGTGGTGAAGAAAGTGAACCGCGACAACATCTCTCTGGAGATCAAATCCGAAGGGTTGCCAGGTAACGCTGAAGCCGTGATCCTGCGTGAAGATATGCTGCCGCGTGAAAACTTCCGTCCGGGCGACCGTATTCGTGGTGTTCTGTACGCTGTGCGTCCAGAAGCTCGCGGTGCGCAGCTGTTCGTGACCCGTTCTAAACCAGAAATGCTGGTAGAACTGTTCCGTATCGAAGTACCGGAAATCGGTGAAGAAGTTATCGAAATTAAAGCGGCGGCTCGCGATCCGGGCTCCCGTGCGAAAATTGCGGTGAAAACCAACGACAAGCGTATCGACCCGGTCGGTGCTTGCGTCGGTATGCGCGGTGCGCGTGTCCAGGCAGTTTCTACTGAGCTGGGCGGCGAACGTATTGATATCGTTCTGTGGGATGACAACCCGGCGCAGTTCGTGATCAACGCAATGGCTCCGGCTGATGTGGCGTCTATCGTTGTTGACGAAGACAAACACACCATGGATATCGCTGTTGAAGCGGGCAACCTGGCGCAGGCAATCGGCCGTAACGGTCAGAACGTACGCCTGGCGTCACAGCTGAGCGGCTGGGAACTCAACGTCATGACCGTTGATGACCTGCAGGCTAAGCATCAGGCTGAAGCCCATGCGGCGATCGATACCTTCACCAAATACCTGGATATTGACGAAGATTTCGCCACTGTTCTGGTTGAAGAAGGTTTCTCTACGCTGGAAGAACTGGCCTATGTGCCAATGAAAGAGCTGCTGGAAATTGACGGTCTGGATGAACCAACCGTTGAAGCCCTGCGTGAACGCGCTAAAAACGCACTGACCACCCTGGCACTGGCTCAGGAAGAAAGCCTTGGCGATAAGAAGCCGGCTGATGACCTGCTGAATCTGGAAGGTCTTGATCGTGCGATTGCGTTCAAGCTGGCTGCCCGTGGTGTTTGTACGCTGGAAGATCTCGCTGAACAAGGCGTTGATGACCTGGCTGATATCGAAGGTTTAACCGACGAGAAAGCCGGCGAGCTCATCATGGCCGCACGTAATATTTGCTGGTTCGGCGACGAAGCGTAATAAACTGTAGCAGGAAGGAACAGCATGACTGATGTAACTGTAAAATCGCTGGCTGCTGAGATTCAGACCTCCGTGGACCGCCTGGTACAGCAATTTGCTGATGCAGGGATCCCGAAGTCCGCTGATGACTCGGTGACCGCGCAAGAAAAACAAACCTTGTTAACGCACCTGAACCGTGAACACGGCTCTACGCCTGACAAGTTAACGCTGCAGCGCAAAACGCGTAGCACGTTAAACATCCCTGGTACCGGTGGCAAAAGCAAATCGGTACAAATTGAAGTCCGCAAGACGCGCACCTTTGTAAAACGTGATCCGCAAGAGGCAGAACGCCTTGCCGCGGAAGAGCAGGCACAGCGTGAAGCGGAAGAACAAGCTCAGCGTGAGGCGGAAGCAGCCGCCAAACGTGAAGCAGAATTAAAAGCTGAACGTGAGGCCGCAGAAAAAGCGAAACGCGACGCTAGTGATAAAGTGAAGCGTGACGCTGCGGAAAAAGACAAAGTGAGCAATCAACAGACAGACGAAATGACCAAAACCGCCCAGGCTGAAAAAGCCCGCCGTGAAAATGAAGCTGCCGAGCTGAAGCGTAAAGCGGAAGAAGAAGCCCGCCGTAAGCTGGAAGAAGAAGCTCGCCGCGTCGCCGAAGAAGCGCGTCGCATGGCAGAAGAAAATGAGAAGAACGGTGTTGATACCGCTGAGCAGTCTGAAGACACCAGCGACTATCACGTGACCACTTCTCAGCACGCACGTCAGGCTGAAGATGATAACGACCGTGAAGTAGAAGGCGGCCGTGGCCGTGGTCGTAATGCAAAAGCAGCGCGTCCGGCGAAAAAAGGTAACAAGCACGCGGAATCCAAAGCTGACCGTGAAGAAGCACGTGCGGCTGTTCGCGGTGGTAAAGGCGGCAAGCGTAAAGGTTCCGCTCTGCAGCAGGGCTTCCAGAAGCCGGCTCAGGCCGTTAACCGTGACGTTGTGATCGGCGAAACCATTACCGTTGGCGAACTGGCGAACAAGATGGCGGTTAAAGGCTCTCAGGTCATCAAAGCAATGATGAAGCTGGGCGCGATGGCAACCATCAACCAGGTGATCGATCAGGAAACCGCACAGCTGGTTGCGGAAGAGATGGGCCACAAAGTTATCCTGCGTCGTGAAAACGAGCTGGAAGAAGCAGTAATGAGCGACCGTGACACAGGTGCTGCGGCAGAACCGCGCGCACCGGTAGTGACCATCATGGGTCACGTTGACCACGGTAAAACCTCTCTGCTTGACTACATTCGCTCTACCAAGGTTGCCTCTGGCGAAGCGGGTGGTATTACTCAGCACATCGGTGCATACCACGTAGAAACTGACAACGGTATGATCACCTTCCTGGATACCCCAGGCCACGCCGCGTTTACCTCCATGCGTGCTCGTGGTGCTCAGGCGACGGATATCGTTGTTCTGGTTGTTGCTGCAGACGACGGCGTCATGCCGCAGACCATCGAAGCTATCCAGCACGCGAAAGCAGCGGGTGTGCCGGTTGTGGTTGCAGTGAACAAGATCGATAAGCCAGAAGCGGATCCCGATCGTGTTAAAAACGAACTTTCCCAGTACGGTATCCTGCCGGAAGAGTGGGGCGGCGAAAGCCAGTTCGTACACGTGTCTGCGAAAGCGGGTACCGGTATCGACGAACTGCTGGACGCGATCCTGCTGCAGGCCGAAGTTCTGGAGCTGAAAGCCATCCGTAACGGTATGGCGAGCGGTGCGGTTATCGAATCCTTCCTGGATAAAGGACGTGGCCCTGTTGCTACCGTTCTGGTTCGTGAAGGTACACTGCATAAAGGCGATATCGTTCTGTGCGGTTTCGAATACGGTCGCGTTCGTGCGATGCGTAACGAACTGGGTCAGGAAGTGCTGGAAGCAGGTCCGTCCATTCCAGTGGAAATCCTGGGTCTGTCCGGTGTTCCGGCTGCTGGTGACGAAGTGACCGTTGTGCGTGACGAGAAGAAAGCGCGTGAAGTGGCACTGTATCGTCAGGGCAAATTCCGTGAAGTTAAACTGGCTCGTCAGCAGAAATCTAAACTCGAGAACATGTTTGCCAACATGACCGATGGCGAAGTTCACGAAGTGAACATCGTTCTGAAAGCCGACGTTCAGGGTTCTGTGGAAGCGATCTCCGACTCCTTGCTGAAACTGTCTACCGACGAAGTGAAAGTGAAGATCATCGGTTCTGGCGTAGGTGGTATCACCGAAACCGACGCGACCCTGGCTGCTGCCTCCAACGCTATCCTGGTTGGCTTCAACGTTCGTGCGGATGCCTCTGCGCGTAAAGTCATTGAATCCGAAAGCCTGGATCTGCGTTACTACTCCGTCATCTATAACCTGATCGACGAAGTGAAAGCAGCGATGAGCGGTATGCTGTCTCCTGAGCTGAAACAGCAGATCATCGGTCTGGCTGAAGTACGTGACGTGTTCAAATCACCGAAATTCGGTGCGATCGCGGGCTGTATGGTTACCGAAGGTAACATCAAGCGTCACAACCCAATCCGCGTACTGCGTGACAACGTGGTTATCTATGAAGGCGAGCTGGAATCCCTGCGCCGCTTCAAAGATGACGTTAACGAAGTCCGTAACGGCATGGAATGTGGTATCGGCGTGAAGAACTACAACGACGTTCGCGTTGGCGATATGATCGAAGTGTTCGAGATCATCGAAATTCAGCGTACCATCGCTTAATTTCCGATTGTAAGCCGGGATCGCCTCGCGCCACCCGGCAATAATTTCAAAAAGGGGCTTTAGCCCCTTTTTTGTCTGGAGAATTTATTATGGCGAAAGAATTTGGTCGCCCTCAGCGCGTAGCGCAGGAAATGCAGAAAGAGATCGCACTCATTCTGCAACGTGAAATCAAAGACCCGCGCGTCGGCATGATGACCACCGTTTCCGGTGTGGAAATGTCCCGCGACCTGGCCTATGCAAAAGTGTTCGTCACCTTCCTGAACGATCAGGACGAAGCCGCAGTGAAAAACGGCATTAAAGCGCTGCAGGAAGCCTCTGGTTTCATCCGCTCTCTGCTCGGCAAAGCGATGCGCCTGCGTATCGTGCCTGAACTGACCTTCTTCTACGACAACTCGCTGGTCGAAGGTATGCGTATGTCCAACCTGGTGACCAGCGTGGTGAAACATGACGATGAGCGTCGTGTTAACCCGGCGGACGACAGCAAGGAGGACTGATGAGTCGTCCTCGTCGTCGTGGTCGCGACGTGCATGGTGTGCTGCTGCTGGATAAACCCCAGGGCGCTTCCAGCAACGACGTGCTGCAAAAAGTGAAGCGTATTTTTAACGCCAACCGAGCGGGCCACACCGGCGCGCTCGATCCGCTGGCAACCGGCATGCTGCCGGTCTGTCTGGGAGAGGCGACAAAATTTTCCCAGTACCTGCTCGACTCCGATAAGCGTTACCGCGTTATCGCTAAGCTGGGCCAGCGCACGGATACCTCCGACGCGGATGGCCAGGTCGTGGAAGAGCGTCCGGTGACCTTTAGTGCGGAGCAGCTTGATGCGGCGCTGGAGAGCTTCCGTGGGGAGACGATGCAGGTGCCGTCGATGTATTCGGCGCTGAAGTATCAGGGCAAAAAACTCTACGAATACGCGCGCCAGGGTATTGACGTCCCGCGTGAAGCCCGTCCGATTACCGTGTATGAGCTGCTCTTTATTCGCCACGAAGGTGATGAGCTGGAGCTGGAAGTGCACTGTTCGAAAGGGACCTATATTCGCACCATCATTGATGACCTCGGTGAAAAGCTGGGCTGCGGCGCACATGTGATTTACCTGCGTCGCCTTGCGGTGAGCAAGTACCCGGTGGAGCGAATGGTGACCCTGGAACATCTGCGCGAGCTGGTTGAACAGGCGGAATCTCAGGGGATCGCGCCGGCAGAGCTGCTCGACCCACTGCTGATGCCGATGGACAGTCCGGCTGCGGACTTCCCGGTTGTTAATCTTCCTTTAACATCGTCCGTTTACTTTAAGAACGGCAACCCGGTTCGTACGTCAGATGCGCCGCTGGAAGGCCTGGTACGCGTGACTGAAGGTGACGAAGGGAAATTCATCGGCATGGGCGAAATGGATGGCGAAGGGCGCGTTGCGCCGCGTCGTCTGGTCGTCGAATATCCGGTCGACGCGTGACGGTAATAACGGCTCACCTTGCGATAAGCAGGGGAGACGAGTAGAATATCGCCGCTTAACGCCTGGTAAATTGTTTAACAATCTGCGGGGCGTACATGGGATTGCTGAATTAGAGATCGGCATCCTTACATTCTTTATACTTTGGAGTTTGAAAATGTCTCTAAGCGTTGAAGCTAAAGCTAAAATCGTTTCTGAGTTTGGTCGTGGTACTAACGACAGCGGTTCTACCGAAGTTCAGGTTGCACTGCTGACTGCACAGATTAACCACCTGCAGGGTCACTTTGCAGAGCACAAAAAAGATCACCACAGCCGTCGTGGTCTGCTGCGTATGGTTTCTCAGCGTCGTAAACTGCTCGACTACCTGAAACGTAAAGATGTTGCACGCTACACCGCGCTGATCGAGCGTCTGGGTCTGCGTCGCTAAGTCTTGCGAGTTTCAGAAAAGGGGGCCTGATGGCCCCTTTTTTCAAGCAGACGGCAGCAATTCACTGGAAACTATTGTATTGTTGCTATAAATGATCTTCATTGCAGAGGTTCGCGCGGCTAATGAGAGGCTTCACCCAGGGGGGTGTTGGTTGTCATTAGTCGCGAGGATGCGAAGAAGGTCGGGTCAAATCGACAGCACACCGGCGGTGTGCTGTCAAACATTTAAGAAAGGACAGAACTTTGCTGAATCCGATCGTTCGTAAATTCCAGTATGGTCAACATACCGTCACGCTGGAAACCGGCATGATGGCACGTCAGGCGACTGCTGCCGTTATGGTAAGCATGGATGACACCGCGGTATTCGTTACCGTTGTGGGCCAGAAAAAAGCTAAACCAGGTCAGGACTTCTTCCCGCTGACCGTTAACTACCAGGAGCGTACCTACGCTGCCGGTAAAATCCCGGGTGGTTTCTTCCGTCGTGAAGGCCGTCCAAGCGAAGGCGAAACCCTGATCGCGCGTCTGATTGACCGCCCGGTTCGCCCGCTGTTCCCGGAAGGCTTCGTCAACGAAGTGCAGGTTATCGCGACCGTTGTTTCCGTTAACCCACAGGTTAACCCGGACATCGTGGCGATGATCGGTGCGTCCGCAGCCCTGTCACTGTCTGGTATTCCATTCAATGGTCCAATCGGTGCCGCGCGCGTGGGTTACATCAACGACCAGTACGTGCTGAACCCAACTCAGGAAGAGCTGAAAGAAAGTAAGCTGGACCTGGTGGTTGCGGGTACCGAAGCCGCTGTGCTGATGGTTGAATCCGAAGCTGAACTGCTGAGCGAAGACCAGATGCTGGGCGCTGTGGTCTTCGGCCATGACCAGCAGCAGGTTGTTATCCAGAACATCAACGACCTGGTGAAAGAAGCCGGTAAACCACGTTGGGACTGGCAGCCAGAAGCGGCCAACGACGCGCTGAACGCACGCGTTGCTGCACTGGCAGAATCTCGTCTGAGCGATGCATACCGCATCACCGACAAACAGGAGCGTTACGCTCAGGTTGATGTGATCAAATCTGAAGTAACCGCGACCCTGGTTGCCGAAGACGAAACGCTGGACGCTAACGAAATTGGCGAAATCCTGCACGCTATCGAGAAAAACGTTGTTCGTAGCCGCGTTCTGGCTGGCGAGCCGCGTATCGATGGCCGTGAAAAAGACATGATCCGTGGTCTGGACGTGCGTACTGGCGTGCTGCCACGTACTCACGGTTCTGCGCTGTTCACCCGTGGTGAAACGCAGGCGCTGGTTACCGCGACCCTGGGTACAGCCCGTGACGCGCAGATCATCGACGAACTGATGGGCGAGCGCACTGACAGCTTCCTGTTCCACTACAACTTCCCTCCGTACTCCGTAGGTGAAACCGGTATGGTTGGCTCGCCGAAGCGTCGTGAAATTGGTCACGGTCGTCTGGCGAAGCGCGGCGTACTGGCAGTAATGCCAGAAGCAGACAAATTCCCGTACACCGTACGTGTAGTGTCTGAAATCACCGAATCCAACGGTTCCTCTTCCATGGCTTCCGTGTGTGGTGCCTCTCTGGCGCTGATGGATGCAGGCGTGCCAATCAAAGCCGCCGTTGCGGGTATCGCAATGGGCCTGGTGAAAGAAGGCGACAACTATGTTGTTCTGTCTGACATTCTGGGCGACGAAGACCACCTGGGCGATATGGACTTCAAAGTAGCGGGTTCCCGCGACGGTATCTCTGCGCTGCAGATGGATATCAAAATTGAAGGTATCACCAAAGAGATCATGCAGGTTGCGCTGAACCAGGCTAAGGGTGCACGTCTGCACATCCTGGGCGTGATGGAACAGGCTATCAACGCGCCACGCGGTGATATCTCTGAATTCGCACCGCGTATTCACACCATCAAGATCAATCCAGACAAGATCAAAGATGTTATCGGTAAGGGCGGTTCCGTAATCCGTGCGCTGACCGAAGAGACCGGCACCACCATCGAAATCGAAGATGACGGTACTGTGAAGATCGCAGCTACCGACGGCGAGAAAGCGAAATTCGCGATCCGTCGCATCGAAGAAATCACTGCAGAAATCGAAGTGGGCCGCGTCTATGCAGGTAAAGTGACCCGTATCGTTGACTTTGGTGCGTTCGTTGCCATCGGCGGCGGTAAAGAAGGTCTGGTTCACATCTCTCAGATCGCTGACAAGCGCGTTGAGAAAGTGACCGATTACCTGCAGATGGGTCAGGAAGTGCCGGTTAAAGTTCTGGAAGTCGATCGCCAGGGCCGTATCCGTCTGAGCATTAAAGAAGCAACCGAGCAGTCTCAGCCAGCTGCTGCGCCAGAAGCACAGGCAGCAGAACAGCAAGGCGAGTAAGTTGCCATTTGCCCTCCGCTCTGCGGAGGGCCTATTATCAGGCAGGACGCCTTGTTAAGCCGCCGGGGGACAGGACGTTCATCCAATAGTTGTCTTCGGGAGTGGGAAATGAAGCCTTTTTTGCGCTGGTGTTTCGTTGCGACAGCTTTAACGCTGGCAGGATGCAGCAACTCTGCCTGGCGTAAGAGCGAAGTCCTCGCAGTGCCATTGCAACCGACTTTGCAGCAGGAAGTGATCCTGGCACGCATGGAACAAATACTTGCCAGTCGGGCTTTAACCGATGACGAACGCGCACAGCTTTTATATGAGCGCGGAGTGTTGTATGATAGTCTCGGTCTGAGGGCATTGGCGCGAAATGATTTTTCACAAGCGCTGGCTATCCGACCTGATATGCCTGAAGTATTCAATTACTTAGGCATTTATTTAACGCAGGCAGGCAATTTTGATGCTGCCTATGAAGCGTTTGATTCTGTACTTGAGCTTGATCCAACTTACAACTACGCGCACTTGAATCGCGGTATCGCATTGTATTACGGCGGTCGTGACAAGTTAGCGCAAGATGATCTGCTGGCGTTTTATCAAGACGATCCTAATGATCCTTTCCGTAGCCTGTGGCTTTACATCGTTGAGCGGAAGCTCGATGAGAAGCAGGCAAAAGAGGCACTGAAACAGCGCTTCGATAAATCGGACAAGGAACAGTGGGGATGGAACATTGTCGAGTTCTACCTGGGCAACATTAGCGAAGCAACGCTGATGGAACGCCTCAAGGCGGACGCAACGGATAACACCTCGCTCGCTGAGCATCTCAGTGAAACCAACTTCTATTTAGGTAAGTTCTACCTAAGTCTGGGGGATAAGGACAGCGCTACGGCACTGTTCAAATTAGCGGTTGCTAACAACGTACACAACTTCGTTGAGCACCGTTATGCATTGTTGGAATTATCGCTCTTGGGCCAGGAGCAAGACGACCTGGCAGAATCGGACCAGCAATAGCTGACGACATAAACATCAGCCCGTAATCTTTTGATTGCCATCACCTTAACTGGTGAGGGCGTTGTTGTTCGTCAATACACCTACTTTGAGCCGGTTCACACTTTTCAATGAAAATTGCTAATCATTTTCACGATGAGCTAAGTAGACTGGCCGCCATTGACATTGAGGCACTCGTACTACATGGCTGAATTCGAAACCACTTTTGCAGATCTGGGCCTGAAGGCTCCTATCCTTGAAGCCCTTAACGATCTGGGTTACGAAAAACCATCTCCGATCCAGGCTGAGTGTATCCCACACCTGCTTTCTGGTCGTGACGTGCTGGGCATGGCCCAGACTGGTAGCGGTAAAACTGCAGCGTTTTCGCTGCCGCTGCTGAACAACATTGATCCGGACCTGCGTGCACCGCAGATCCTCGTTCTGGCTCCAACCCGTGAACTGGCTGTTCAGGTTGCAGAAGCCATGACGGAATTCTCTAAACATATGCGCGGCGTAAATGTGGTTGCCCTGTACGGCGGCCAGCGTTATGACGTGCAGTTACGCGCCCTGCGCCAGGGCCCACAGATTGTTGTCGGTACGCCGGGCCGTCTGCTGGATCACCTGAAGCGCGGTACCCTGGACCTCTCTAAACTGAGCGGTCTGGTACTGGATGAAGCAGATGAAATGCTGCGTATGGGCTTCATCGAAGACGTTGAAACCATCATGGCGCAGATCCCGGACGGTCATCAGACCGCGCTGTTCTCTGCCACCATGCCGGAAGCGATTCGTCGTATCACCAAACGCTTCATGAAAGAACCTCAGGAAGTGCGTATTCAGTCCAGCGTAACCACTCGCCCGGACATCAGCCAGAGCTACTGGTCTGTATACGGCATGCGTAAAAACGAAGCGCTGGTACGTTTCCTGGAAGCGGAAGATTTTGATGCGGCGATTATCTTCGTTCGTACCAAAAATGCGACCCTGGAAGTGGCTGAAGCCCTGGAGCGTAGCGGCTACAACAGCGCAGCGCTGAACGGCGACATGAACCAGGCCCTGCGTGAGCAGACTCTGGAGCGTCTGAAAGACGGTCGTCTGGATATCCTGATTGCAACCGACGTGGCAGCACGTGGTCTGGACGTTGAGCGTATCAGCCTGGTTGTTAACTACGACATCCCGATGGATTCCGAGTCTTACGTTCACCGTATCGGCCGTACCGGTCGTGCGGGTCGTGCTGGCCGTGCGCTGCTGTTCGTTGAGAACCGCGAGCGTCGTCTGCTGCGTAACATCGAACGCACCATGAAGCTGACCATTCCAGAAGCGGACCTGCCAAACGCAGAGCTGCTGGGCAAACGCCGTCTGGAAAAATTCGCCGCCAAAGTACAGCAGCAGCTGGAAAGCAGCGATCTGGATCAGTACCGTGCGCTGCTGTCGCAGATTCAGCCTGTTGCTGAAGGCGAAGAGCTGGACATGGAAACCCTGGCTGCAGCACTGCTGAAAATGGCTCAGGGCGAACGTAGCCTGATCGTGCCACCAGATGCACCGATGCGTCCTAAGCGTGAATTCCGTGACCGTGACGACCGCTTCGAACGTCGTGGCGACCGTAACGATCGTGGCCCACGTGGTGACCGTCCAGAGCGTGGTGGGGAAGACCGTCCACGTCGTGAACGTCGCGACGCAGGCGATATGGAACTGTACCGCATTGAAGTGGGCCGTGATGATGGTGTTGAAGTTCGTCACATCGTTGGCGCTATCGCTAACGAAGGCGACATCAGCAGCCGTTACATTGGTAACATCAAGCTGTTCGCCTCCCACTCTACCATCGAGCTGCCGAAAGGCATGCCGGGTGAAGTACTGCAGCACTTTACGCGTACCCGCATCCTGAACAAGCCGATGAACATGCAGCTGCTGGGCGATGCACAGCCACGCCCTGACCGTGGCGGCGAACGTCGTGGCGGTGGTCGCGGTTTCGGCGGCGAGCGTCGTGAAGGCGGTCGCAGCGAAGGTCGCGGTGGTGAAGGTCGTCGTTTCTCCGGCGAGCGCCGTGAAAGCCGTGGCCCGCGTCGTGAAGAAGGCACCAGCCGTCGTCGTTTCGGTGACGCGTAAGCCTTACGCTTCTGACGTAAAGTAAAATATACAGCCCCGATACATGCTATCGGGGCTTTTTTTATTCCCTTTGTACTCTTGTACTGGTACAGTGCGTCACATTAAAATGCAGAACCGCATGATTGACTGGAGAAAAGGCTGTATGGCGACACTAACCACCACCCAAACGTCACCTTCGCTGCTTGGCGGCGTGGTGATCATCGGCGGAACCATTATAGGTGCCGGGATGTTCTCCCTGCCCGTGGTCATGTCCGGTGCGTGGTTCTTCTGGTCGCTGGCCGCGCTGGTCTTTACCTGGTTCTGTATGCTCCATTCCGGGCTAATGATCCTCGAAGCCAACCTGAACTACCGCATTGGCGCGAGCTTCGACACCATCACCAAAGACCTGCTGGGCAAAGGCTGGAACCTGGTGAACGGGCTGTCCATCGCGTTTGTGCTCTATATCCTGACCTACGCGTATATCTCGGCAAGCGGTTCGATTCTGCATCACACCTTCTCGGAGATGTCGCTGAACGTACCGGCGCGTCTGGCCGGGCTGTGCTTTGCGCTGGGCGTGGCGTTTATCGTCTGGATGAGTACCAAAGCGGTGAGCCGGATGACGGCGATCGTGCTGGGCGCGAAGGTCATCACCTTCTTCCTGACCTTCGGCAGCCTGCTGGGGCACGTGACGCCTGCCACGCTGTTTAACGTTGCGGAAGTAAATACCTCCTATACGCCGTACCTGCTGATGACCCTGCCGTTCTGCCTGGCGTCGTTTGGCTACCACGGTAACGTGCCGAGCCTGATGAAGTACTACGGCAAAGATCCGCGCACGATTGTGAAGTGTCTGGTCTACGGCACGCTGCTGGCGCTGGGGCTGTATGTGATTTGGCTGCTGGGGACGATGGGTAACATCCCGCGTCCGGAATTTATCGGCATTGCGCAGAAGGGCGGTAACATTGATGTGCTGGTGCAGGCCCTGAGCGGCGTGCTGAACAGCCGCAGCCTGGATTTACTGCTGGTGATCTTCTCTAACTTCGCGGTGGCGAGCTCTTTCCTCGGCGTGACCCTAGGCCTGTTTGACTACCTGGCGGATCTGTTTGGCTTTGATGATTCCGCGATGGGGCGCTTCAAAACCGCGCTGCTGACCTTCCTGCCGCCGATTGTGGGCGGCCTGCTGTGGCCGAACGGTTTCCTGTACGCCATCGGCTATGCCGGTCTGGCGGCAACCATCTGGGCGGCGATTGTGCCGGCGCTGTTGGCCCGCAAATCACGTAAACGCTTCGGCAGCCCGAAATTCCGCGTCTGGGGCGGCAAGCCGATGATTGCGCTGATCCTGGTGTTTGGCGCGGGCAATGCCCTGGTACATGTGCTGTCGAGTTTTAATCTGTTGCCGGTGTACCAGTAAACATTTTGTGCCGGATGGCGGCTACGCCTTATCCGGCCTACGCGTCCCCGTAGGCCAGGTAAGCGAAGCGCCACCTGGCAAAAAGGCTACCCCACCAACTCCTCTTTCACCTGCATGGCCAAATCAAACGAGTGCAAACGCGCCTGGTGATCGAAAATCTGGCCGTTAACCATAATTTCATCCGCCTGCGTTTCGCGCAGCACCGCCTCCAGCCCGTGACGCACTTTCGCTTTATCGCCTACCAGCGACATGCTCAGCGCCTGCTGTACGCCATACTGCTCTGAAGCAGACCACAGTTGATGCATATTCTCCACCGGCGGCGGAAGCTGGCCCGTCTCACCGCGGCGCAGCTTCACAAACGCCTGCTGCATGGAGGTGAACAGGAATTCCGCGTCGCGATTGCTGTCGGCGGCAATAATGTTGATACAGACCATCGCGTACGGTTTCTCAAGACGCTCAGACGGTTTGAAGTGCGTGCGGTAGAGATGCAGCGCCTGATGCAGCATATCCGGCGCGAAATGCGAGGCAAACGCAAACGGCAGCCCCAGCTGGGCGGCGAGCTGCGCGCTGTAGAGGCTTGAGCCCAGCAGCCAGACCGGGATCTTCTCGCCGTAACCCGGTACCGGGCGCACGTGCGGGTTCGGGTCACGCGCGTCGAACCAGTCCACCAGTTCGGCCACGTCGCGCGGGAAGTTGTCGATATCGCCGCTCATATGGCGGCGCAGGGCGCGCATGGTCGGCTGATCGCTACCCGGCGCACGGCCAATCCCTAAATCAATACGGCCCGGATAGAGGGTATTCAGCGTGCCGAACTGCTCGGCGATCACCAGCGGGGCGTGGTTCGGCAGCATCACGCCGCCGGAGCCCAGGTGCAGCGTGGTGGTGTTTGCCGCCAGATAACCAATCAGTACCGAGGTAGCGGCGCTGGCAATGCCCACCATGTTGTGGTGTTCGGCCAGCCAGTAGCGGTGATAGCCACGCTTTTCGGCCAGCTGAGCCAGATCCAGAGAGTGCGAAAAGGCTTCTCTTGCCGAGGAGCCTTGTGGGATCGGCGCCAGATCCAGCACCGAAAACGGAAGGGTTTTGTCAGTCATAACAGCTCACTTTGTCGACGGTGAATCTTTAATACTGCATTAAAAAATGATAACCGTTGTTAACAAAGTGAGCCTTTTTTAGGCCTGAAGTTCCAGCCCGGCCAGACGCTTCCAGTAGCCGTTACAGTCGCTGTTTGCCGTCAGCGGCAGCGGAGCAGCGCCATTTTCGTTAGCGCGGAAGGCGTCCAGCATCGCGAACACGCCGGTATCTAGCGGCGACAGGCGCACCATATCGACCAGCCCGTCCATCGACGCCAGCTCGTTGCCGAGGTTATAGACATAGCCGCTCATGGTCTGAATACCGTTGAGAACAAACACCTGCTGATTCTCCTGGGACAGCATGCTGCGCCCGTTCGGATACTTAATGCAGCAGGTTTCGCACTCGTCTTTCGGACGGTCTTCCGAGCGTGCGGTAAAGCAGCGGGCGGAATAGGCCAGCGGCAGATGCCCGTAGCTCAGCACCTCCACTTCAAACTTGTTGCGAATGCCCAGCTCTTCACACTGCGTGAGCAGGTTTGCCAGCCAGTCGCGGGAGAGTTCCACCGGCATGCACCAGCGCGTCATCCCCTGTTTGAGCAGCAGGCGCAGGGTCACCGCGTTGTAGCAGTTCAGGGCATGACCCGCGACAAACGGCAGCTTGCGCTCGGCACACATGTTCACCACGCCGAGATCGCTCGCTTCCAGCAGGAACTCGCCGTTCTCAACGTAGCGTTTCAGCTCGCCCAGTTCAGAAGAGGCCTGCACCAGCGCGAGCGTGGAAAGCACCACCTGTTTGCCGCTTCCCGCCAGGCTTTTCGCCATCTCCAGCCAGTCGCCCACTTTCGTCGCCCGGCGTTTGCTGCACACCGCTTCGCCGAGATAAATCACATCGGCGCTGCTGGTGGCGGCCTGCTGGTAAAAATCTTCCAGCGTCTCTTTTGGCCAGTAGTAAAGCACCGGCCCTAATGAATATTTCATGATTTTCTCACTGCCATTTACGGTGATACGCGCCCAGCGTGGTTTGCGTGCCTTCGGACATCGATCCGAGCGTTTCCATCCAGGCCTGCTGCGGCGCGTAGTTCTGCGGATCCGCCATGCAGCGGTCGATAGCCTGACGCCACACTTTCGCCACCTGGCTCACGTACGCCGGGCTGCGCTGGCGACCTTCGATTTTCACCGAGGCAATATTGGCCGCCAGCAGTTCCGGCAGCAGCTCCAGCGTGTTAAGGCTGGTGGGCTCTTCCAGCGCGTGGTAACGCTCGCCGTCCACCAGATAGCGGCCTTTACACAGGGTAGGATAACCGGCGTTTTCACCGTCCTGATAGCGGTCGATCAGCACCTCATTCAGGCGAGATTCCAGCCCCTGCGGCGTTTGCTGCCAGCGAACGAAGCGGGCAGGGGAGCAGGCCCCGACGGTATTCGGTGACTCGCCGGTCAAATAGGAGGAAAGATAGCAACGGCCTTCGGCCATAATGCACAGGCTACCAAAGGCAAAAACTTCCAGCGGCACTGGCGTGACGCGCGCGAGTTGCTTAACCTGATGAATAGAGAGTACGCGCGGCAGCACCACGCGGGCCACGTCAAAGTTTCGGTGATAAAAACGCACGGCCTCTTCGTTGGTGGCAGATGCCTGAACAGAGACGTGGCGCTCAATATGGGGATAGCGTTCTGCCGCATACTCAAGCATGGCGAGGTCGGCCAGAATCAGCGCATCGGCACCCAGCTGTGCCGCCATATCCACCGCGCGCTGCCAGCGGGCGTAGCCGTCAGGATGAGCAAAGGTATTGATGGCGATATGCAGCTTGCGGCGGTGCTGGTGAACGAAGTTAACGGCTTCCTGAAGCTTTTTCTCCGTAAAGTTGAGGCCAGCAAAGTGGCGGGCATTGGTGTCATCTTTCAGCCCGATATAGACCGCATCGGCCCCATTTTCGATGGCCGCCATAAGCGCCGGAAGGTTTCCGGCAGGGCAGAGCAGCTCCATAATTTATCCTGATGTTGTCGATCGCAAAAATGTTAACGAGCTGGGATTTTAATTAACCCATACGCGACAATTTTTGATTTAAGGCAGCTAATGGCGTATTGATGGCACCAATAATGAGGTTGTCCGGACGACGGTTTGTTGATTTACGCCGCTATGTTATGCGTCGGATATGGCAAAATAGCAGGACTATAGATATCAGGGAGTAAAGCTCGTGCTGGATAAACTGCGTTCACGTCTCGTACAATTTGGCCCATCAATGCTGAGCGTGCCGGTAAAACTGGCGCCGTTCGCGCTTAAACGTCAGGTGCTGGAGCAGGTCCTGAGCTGGCAGTTCCGCCAGGCGCTGCAGGATGGCGAGCTGGAATTCCTGGAAGGCCGCTGGTTGAGCATTGAGGTACGTGACATCGGGCTGCGCTGGTTTACCTCCGTTGAGAATGACCAGCTGATCGTCCGCGAAACCGCCGAGGCGGACGTGAGCTTTAGCGCCAACGCCAGCGATCTGCTGATGATTGCCGCGCGCAAGCAGGATCCGGATACGCTCTTCTTCCAGCGCCGTCTGGTGATTGAAGGCGACACGGAGCTGGGCCTGTACGTTAAGAATTTAATGGATGCCATTGAGCTGGAGCAGATGCCGAAAGCGCTGCGCGTGATGTTAATGCAAATGGCAGATTTCGTTGAGGCCGGGCTGAAAACCCCGCCGGACAGTAAACACACTTCAGTAGGTGAGCCATGCTGATTCGAGTCGAAATTGGGATTGATGCACCGGGTATCGATGCGTTATTACGCCGCGCTTTTGAGAGCGATGCGGAAGCCCAACTGGTCCACGATCTCCGTGAAGACGGCCTGATCACGCTGGGGCTGGTTGCCACCGATGATGAAGGTCAGGTGGTGGGCTATGTTGCCTTCAGTCCGGTCATCGTTCAGGGCGAAGAGTTGCAGTGGGTCGGTATGGCACCGCTGGCGGTGGATGAAAACTATCGCGGGCAGGGGCTGGCGCGCCAGCTGGTCTATGAAGGGCTGGATTCGCTCAATGAGTTCGGTTATGCGGCCGTTGTCACGCTGGGCGATCCGGCATTCTATGGCCGTTTGGGCTTCGAGCAGGCCGCGCATTACGATCTGCGCTGCCGCTGGCCGGGTACGGAATCCGCTTTCCAGGTGCACCGTCTGGCGGACGACGCGCTCAACGGCGTCAATGGTCTGGTTGAATACCACGACCATTTCGATCGCTTTTAATCAGGCTCTCGCGTAGCGCCTCAAAGGAGCCGTCTCCGGTCACGAGGCGCTCTTTCTGGCGCTTCGTCAGCTGTTTGATGCGGTATTCCAGCCTGAGCGCCAACGATCGGTCACCGACGGGCGCCGAAAAGGCGAGCTGTAATTCTCCTTTCCCCCGCAGCGCTTTTGCCCCTTTCCCCGTTTGATGTTGTAAAAAACGCCGCGCCACATCGGTGGTGATCCCGGTGTAGAGTGCGTTATCAGCGGTTCGGACAAGATAGAGAAACCAGCACACGGTAAACAGATTCAGTATGTTAAGGTGAACGCACCATAGCATGAGAGAGAACGAAAATGGAAACACTGGCCGCCATTAACCGCTGGCTGGCGAAGCAGCACGTCGTCACCTGGTGCGTCTACAGCGAGGGTGAGATGTGGTGCGCAAACGCGTTTTACTACTACGATCCGGAGCGCGTCGCATTTTACGTCATGAGCGAAGACAAAACGCGTCATGCGCAGATGGCTGGTCAGCAGGCCAAAGTCGCGGGCACGGTAAATGGCCAGCCGAAGACAGTCGCGCTGATCCGTGGGGTACAGTTTAAGGGGGAAATCCGTCGCCTGGACGGAGAAGAGAGCGACGCGCGTCGCAAGCACTACACGCGCCGCTTTCCGGTCGCCGCTGCGCTAAAAGCCCCGGTGTGGGAAATCCGCCTCGATGAGCTGAAATTTACCGACAACACCCTGGGCTTTGGCAAGAAGCTGCACTGGTTACGCGCCGAGCAGGCGTAGCGCTTCGCGGTTAAACGCCGGGAGATCGTCCGGTGTCCGGCTGGTGATCAGCTGGTCTTTGTCGTTGACCACCTCCTGATCGTAAAACTCGGCGCCCGCATTTTTCAGATCGATAACGATCGGTTTCACCGCCGTGAGCTTACGCCCGCGTACAACCTCCGCGCTGATGAGCAGCTGCGGCCCGTGACAGATGGCAAAGACCGGTTTGCCGGTAGAGACAAAGTCCCGGGTGAAGGTCACGAAGCGCTCGTCTCCGCGCAGGGAATCCGGTGAATGGCCGCCGGGTAAAAGCAGGGCGTCAAAATCTGAGGGGCTCACGTTATCGATAGTCTCGTCGATGGTCACGCTGGCCTCGCCCTTATGGCCTTTCACCGTTTTGCCCGCCTCTTTCTCGATGGTGATGACCTCATGTCCCGCCTTGCGGAACGCCTCTGCAGGAGAGGTGAATTCTGAATCTTCAAACTCGTCGGTAATCAAGACTGCGATTTTCTTGCCCATGCTTCCTCCGTTGTTTTGGCTTCAGACTGATTTTTCTCCGCTTGTGGTAAATACTTACCTGTAACAGACTTCTAAGTGTGGTCGACGACGCTGAGTTCGCAAACGGACAATTCTGTAAAGGGGATACGATGAGTCAGGTATTGATTACCGGTGCTACCGGATTAGTAGGCGATCATCTGCTGCGGCTGCTGATTCAGGATCGCCGCGTGAACTACATCGCCGCCCCGACGCGTCGACCGCTGGTGGACATCTCCGGGGTCTTTAATCCGCACGATCCCCAGCTGACGGATGCGCTGGCGCAGGTCCAGGACCCGATTGATATCGCCTTTTGCTGTCTGGGCACCACGCGGCGGGAGGCGGGGAGCAAAGAGGCATTTATCCACGCCGACTATACGCTGGTGGTGGACACCGC
The DNA here is from genome assembly GCF_001807145.1 of Enterobacter sp. HMSC16D10. NCBI lineage: Bacteria > Pseudomonadati > Pseudomonadota > Gammaproteobacteria > Enterobacterales > Enterobacteriaceae > Enterobacter > Enterobacter sp. HMSC16D10. The sequence goes on along the minus strand of NZ_KV787905.1, from coordinate 239,788 downwards.
GCTTACGGCGAAAAAGCTGGGAGCCAGACATTTTCTGGTGGTCAGCGCGCTGGGCGCCAGTGCCGGATCGCCTTTCTTCTACAACAAGGTGAAGGGCAAGATGGAGGATGCGCTGATTGCGCAGAAATGGGAGCAGCTGACGATAGTGCGCCCCTCAATGCTGATCGGCCACCGGGACGAGCGCCGCTTTAACGAGTCGATATTTGCCCCGCTGTTTCGGATCCTGCCCGGCAACTGGAAATCTATCGAGGCGCGGGACGTCGCGCGTGCGATGTTAAAAGAGGGACTGGCTCCGTCGAAAGCGGGCGTAAACATTATCCCTTCGGCAAAACTGCGTGAAATCGCGCAGGGCGAGGCGTAAACTCCCCCGGCTAATTACTCATACTCTCCGGGGAATGCTATGACTGGTCAGTCTTCATCTCAGGCGGCAACACCTGTTCAATGGTGGAAGCCCGCACTCTTCTTTCTCGTGGTCATCGTTGGCCTTTGGTACGTGAAATGGCAGCCGTACTACGGCAAAGCCTTCACCGCCGCCGAAACGCACAGCATCGGTAAATCTATTCTCGCTCAGGCGGATGCCAGCCCGCTTCAGGCGGCGTGGGACTATGCCATGGTCTACTTCCTTGCCGTCTGGAAGGCCGCCGTCTTAGGCGTGATCCTGGGCTCACTGATTCAGGTGCTGATCCCGCGCAACTGGCTGATGAAAACCCTCGGACAGCCGCGCTTTCAGGGGACGCTGCTGGGAACGATCTTCTCCCTGCCGGGCATGATGTGCTCCTGCTGCGCTGCGCCCGTGGCGGCAGGGATGCGCCGCCAGCGCGTGTCGATGGGCGGCGCGCTGGCGTTCTGGATGGGCAACCCGCTGCTCAACCCGGCAACGCTGGTGTTTATGGGTTTTGTGCTCGGCTGGCATTTCGCGTTCATTCGTCTGGTGGCCGGACTGCTGACCGTGCTGGTGGTGGCGACGCTAGTGCAGAATCTGGTGAAGGATAAGGCGCCAGAGTCCGCGTCTGTTGAGCTGGACGTCAGCGAGCCGCAGGGCGGGTTCTTTGCGCGCTGGGGCAGGGCGCTATGGCAGCTTTTCTGGAGCACCATCCCGGTCTATATCCTGGCGGTGCTGGTTCTCGGGGCGGCGCGCGTCTGGCTCTTCCCGCATGCGGATGGCGCTATCGACAACACGCTGTTGTGGGTCATTGCGATGGCCGTTGCAGGCTGCCTGTTTGTGATCCCTACCGCCGCAGAAATTCCTATTGTTCAGACCATGATGCTGGCCGGCATGGGCACCGCACCGGCACTGGCATTGCTCATCACGTTACCGGCCATCAGCCTGCCGTCGCTGATTATGCTGCGTAAGTCATTCCCGGCGAAAGCGCTGTGGCTCACCGCGGGGCTGGTGGCGTTGAGCGGGGTGATGGTGGGAAGCATTGCGCTTCTGTGAAAAACGCCCGGTGGCGCTACGCTTACCGGGCCTACAAAAAAATCCCCTCACTTGAGGGGATTTTTTTATTTAATGTAAGTAAACGCGGTGGTGACGTGCTTCACGCCGCTCACCCGGCTGGCGATATCGGCCGCTGCTTTCCCTTCACGTTCGGTCACCAGACCCAGCAGGAACACTTCACCGTTTTCCGTTGTCACCTTCACGTTGGAAGATTTCACCTGGTCCGAGCCCAGCAGCTGGGAACGTACTTTGGTGGTGATCCAGGTATCGGAAGAGGCATCACCCAAACCAATTGGCTTGCCCTGACGCACTTCGTTAAACACCTCTGTGGTCCCTTCAACGCCCATCGCAATCTGTTTCGCACGCGAGGCGAGCTCCATATTCGGCGCCTGGCCTGCCAGCAGCACTTTGCCCTGATAAGCCGTCACGTTGATACGCGCCTCTTTCTTGATCTGTTCGTCTTTCGACAGCGCACTGTTGACGCGCAGCTCCAGCGTACCGTCATCCACCTGTGTTCCCACAGTGCGCGGATCGGTTGCCGCTTTGGTGCCTACTGCGGCGGTACCCACAACGGCCGCAGCGATACATCCCTGAAGCAGTAATGCAGACATAAGGACTGCGAGGGTCGATAAAGCCTTCATAAGAACTCCTTAATCATCCTGGTGAGGGAAAAGCGTGTTATCGATCAAGTCACATAAGCAGTTCACCGTGAGCATATGCATTTCCTGAATACGCGCGCTCCGGTGAGACGGAATGCGGATTTCCACATCCTGCGGCCCAAGCAGACCCGCCAGCTCACCCCCGTCATAGCCGGTTAAGGCCACGATAGTCATGTCGCGGGTGACGGCGGCTTCAACAGCTTTGACAATATCCCGGCTATTGCCGCGCGTGGAGATAGCCAGCAGCACATCTCCGGCATGACCCAGGGCTCGCACCTGCTTTGCGTAAATTTCGTCATGCAGACGATCGTTAGCAATCGCCGTTAAGACCACATTATCGGTATTAAGTGCAATGGCAGGTAAACTGGGTCGTTCTGTTTCAAAACGATTGATCATGCTGGCAGCAAAATGCTGTGCGTTGGCGGCTGACGTGCCGTTGCCACAACAGAGGATTTTGTTGCCGTTTAGCAGGGATTGCACCAGCGTCATTGCGGCACGCGAGATAGCATCCGGAAGGGCTTCCGCCGCGGCAATCTGAGTCTGGATGCTTTCTGTGAAGCACACTTTAATTCTTTCGAGCACGTTATCCCTTTTAAATCTCAATTATGCGTCTTCGCCAAAAGCGTTTTTAAGCCATTCGATCTCATTTCCGGTGAAGGCTATCACATCGAACCGGCAATCCACAGTATCAAAACTCCCATTATGGCGGGCAAGCCACAAGTGGGCAGTCTGTAATAATTTATGTTGTTTGGCGAGCGTCACGCTGGCGGCAGCACCGCCAAAACGGGAGGACTGTCGAAAGCGCACTTCTACAAACACGGTGACCTGACCATCTTTCATGATCAGGTCGATTTCGCCACCACGTCCACGGACGTTGGCGGCGATAAAACGCAGTCCTTTGCCTTCAAGCCAGCGACGCGCCTTTAACTCCCACGCATCGCCGGTTTGTTTGCGGCTTAACTGGCCGGGACGATCTGCCCCTGCTGGTATTTGAGCCATGATAACTTCCTGTTAATCACACAATCCTGGGTCGCGGTCAGATCGCCGGTGTTGCCGTTAAGCTCGAAGCCCGGCACCTGACGCATCTGGGTAAAGTGGTTCGCCAGCGCCCACGCATCAACCCCCATCGCATACAGACGCGCCAGAGAGTAATCGTTACGCACCGCGCTCAGCGCCTGCTGCATCAGGGATGGATTGCTGCCGGCCAGCATCGGGATTTCGCTGTACTGCAGACCGTCCATTTCCAGACGGAAATCCGGGCCTGCGGTGCCCTGTGCGCTGCGGGAGCTGGCGTAGAGCGTTGCGCCGCTCTGGCTGCCGTTACGCATCGCAATCATCGGTTTGATAAAGGCGATCTCCTGCGGCGTGGCAACGATATAGGCCGCATCCACTTTACCGCCACCGCTAATCTGCGCGTCGGTTGGCGGCGCAGGGATCGTCAGGCCGCCAATCGTCACGCCCTGCTGCTGTGGCAGGCTCGCGGTGACCGGGCTACCGTTAAGGGCGATACCCGCCCCGCCGTTTACGCCTGCGCGCAGTTCAGAGACGGAACCGAATTTCTGCTGCAGCACCACGCCGCCGCCCAGCTTCTGCCACTCATCGGCAAAGGCATTGGCCACGCGATCGCCCAGCGTGCTGCGTGGGATGAGCAGCAGCGGAGCCTGCTTACCCTGCTCGTGAATATGACGCGCCGCATCGCGGGCTTCATCTTCTGGAGAGAGTGCGAAGTAGCAGATATTGGCCCGGTTCTGAACCTGCTCTGGCTGGTTGAGCGCCAGCACGTTCAGCGTGGTATTGCTCTTCATCAGCTCTTCCACGTTGTTCTTCAGCAGCGGACCGACAACGATGCTCGCCCCGTCCTGCTGTACCTGCGCCAGCACCTGGTCAAGCGGCTGCGAGCTGGTGTCGTAGATTTTCAATTCAGCGCCCGGGTTGGCGCTGGTGGTTGCCACGGCCTGCGGCTGCGCGGCAGGTTGAGCCGCGGGTTGTGCAGGCTGCTGTTGAGGCTGTTCTGCTGTTGTGGCAGGAGCTGGTGCCGTTTGCGTCTCGGCCGGAGCCTGGGCCGCAGGTGCTGCTGTAGCCGGTGCAGCTTCAGCTGGAGGCGTCGTCGGGGCCGTCACAGGGTTTTGCATCGTGCCCTGCGCTGGCGTTTGCGCCGTGGTCAGGTCGCTGGTCTCTGCGGCGGATGGGCTGACAACATCATTATTCACATTAGCCGCCTGGGCTGCCTGTGCGGGAACGGCGCTGCCGGCTACCGACGTCGTGCCGTTTTTCGCCGCTTCAAAACCCTGCTGAATGGTACGTCCAAACACCGCCGCCTGGCCGTTGAGCGGCAGAAGCAGGGCGATTTTGCTGGTGGACGCTGGCTTAAAGTTCTGCACGTTCACCAGCTGGGTTGGCAGCATTTTCGCGCCCGGGTTTTGCGGGTAGCGCGTCTGCCAGTCCGTAATACCGGCTTTCAGCATCTTAGGATCGCTGCGGTTGTTAAACCACATCTGCTGCAGATCCAGCCAGCCCTGCAGGACGTTTTCATCGGCGTTGATGACCAGCGCCTGCGCCTGTTCCTGCGTCATCGACGCCAGCGCTTGCCAGGTGGCATCAATATTCTTCTGCTTATCAGCACCGCCAAGCAGCGGCTCTTGCGCGACGAGCGCGCGGAGCAAGGTCAGCGAAGGGCGTCCCTGCTCAGCGGTAATACCCGCCTGCCAGAAGCGCGCCTGCTGATTTTTATCCAGCGCGCTTACGTCGATATCACCGAGGATCTTCTTCGCGGCGGCGTAATCTTTCAGCGCGACTTTCAGCTCGGCAGAGAGCAGGCTCTGCTCGCGACGCTGTGCGTCGTTAAGATCTTTTGGCAACTGGTTAAACAGTTCGGCTGCCCGCTGGGTTTTACCCTCTTTCAGCAGTGCACGAATGGCGAGTAATTGCCAGTTGGTCTTGGTATCATTTGAACTCTGCGACATTTGTTGCAGATAAAAGCCAGAATCAGCCTGAGCAGAACCCTGGAGATGGGCGGTGCTCTGGTCAGGTGCCTGGGTGCCACAGCCTGCAAAGATCAGGGCTGCCAGCAGAAGCGGCACGCTGCGCGTGGCTTTTTTTCGAAGAAACGTTAACGGTACCATACTGTATCCAGTGATTTTTTTTACGCAATGCTCAATATTAAATCGGCAATACGGACGAAACAATGAAACAACACGAAACGGCAGATAATTCTCAAGGCCAGCTTTATATTGTACCTACTCCTATCGGGAATTTGTCTGATATTACCCAACGTGCGCTCACCGTACTGCAAGCTGTTGATTTAATTGCTGCTGAAGACACCCGCCACACCGGCCTGCTGCTGCAACATTTCGCGATTAACGCCCGTTTGTTTGCGCTGCACGATCACAATGAGCAACAAAAAGCCGAAACGCTGGTGGCGAAGCTGAAAGAGGGGCAGAACATAGCCCTGGTCTCCGATGCCGGTACGCCGCTGATCAACGATCCGGGCTATCACCTGGTGCGTACCTGTCGCGAAGCCGGTATTCGCGTTGTGCCCCTGCCGGGACCGTGCGCCGCGATTGCGGCGTTAAGCGCCGCAGGTCTGCCGTCTGACCGTTTCTGCTATGAAGGCTTTCTGCCTGCTAAATCAAAAGGCCGCCGCGACGTCTTAAAAGAGCTGGAAGCGGAACCGCGCACCCTGATTTTCTACGAATCCACGCACCGCCTGCTGGAGAGCCTGGAAGATATGGTGACCGTCTGGGGGGAAGGCCGCTACGTGGTGCTGGCGCGCGAGCTGACCAAAACCTGGGAAACCATCCACGGCGCACCGGTGGGCGAGCTGCTGGCGTGGGTGAAGGAAGACGAAAACCGCCGCAAGGGTGAAATGGTGCTGATTGTCGAAGGGCACAAGGCGGAAGAAGACGCCCTTCCTGCCGACGCGCTGCGCACGCTGGCGCTGCTGCAGGCAGAACTGCCGCTGAAGAAAGCGGCGGCACTGGCGGCGGAGATCCACGGCGTGAAGAAAAATGCGCTCTATAAGTATGCGCTGGAGCAGCAGGGGGAGTAAGGCATCCCCTGCCGGTTTTTGCCGGGTGGCGGCTACGCCTTATCCGGCCTACGGATCGTTATGTGTCTTTTAGCTAGCAGGTATCGCCTCAACCTGGAAGGTTTGCGGCGTGTCCGACGGGTTACCTAAATGCGGGATAGATGTGGGACGGAAAATCACGTCACCGGTGCCGGGTTAAACACCGCCAGCTGATTATGCAATCCCCATTGGTCCGAGAAGGTTTTCTTTCGCCCGCTGGCGACATCCAGAATGAAGTGGAACAGCTTCCAGCCCACGTCCTCAATACTCTCCTCCCCGGTAGCGATGGTGCCCGCGTTGATGTCCATTAAGTCATACCAGCGGTTTGCCAGCTCGGTGCGAGTCGCCATCTTGATCACCGGCACCGCCATCAGGCCGTACGGCGTGCCGCGCCCGGTGGTAAAGACCTGTACCGTAATGCCGGATGCTACCTGCTGCGTGCCGCACACAAAATCGCTGGCCGGCGTTGCCGCGTAGATAAGGCCGCGTTTCGTCGGGCGCTGGCCCGGAGAGAGCACTTCTGCAATGGCGCTCTGCCCGGATTTGGCAATAGAGCCGAGGGCTTTTTCCACCACGTTTGCCAGGCCGCCTTTCTTGTTGCCCGGAGACGGGTTGGCGCTGCGGTCGGTTTTGCCCATATCGAGATAGTTATCGTACCAGGCCATCTCCTCAAGCAGTCGCTTGCCGACCTCTTTATTAACGGCGCGCGGCGTCAGCAGATGGATGGCGTCACGCACTTCAGTCACCTCGGAGAACATCACCGTGGCGCCGCAGCGAACAAGCAGATCGGACGCATAGCCCACCGCCGGGTTGGCCGTCACGCCGGAGAAGGCATCGCTGCCGCCGCACTGGGTTCCGACCACCAGCTCCGACGCCGGGCACGTTTCGCGCCGGCGGCGGTTGAGCTTGTCCAGATGGCGTTCTGCTACCTGCAAAATATCGTCGACCATTGAGCGGAAACCGACGTGGCGTTCGTCCTGCAGGCGCACGATGCTGGCCTCGTCTGCCGGGATGGCTTTGACATCCTCGGTCCCCTGCAGCAGGCGTTCTGGCTGCAATTTTTCACAGCCGAGGCCAATGACCATCACTTCGCCGCCAAAGTTGGGGTTCAGGGCGATATTGTGGATGGTGCGGATAGGCACCACCGCAGCGGGCGCGTTAATCGCCACGCCGCAGCCGTAGAGATGGTTCAGTCCCACCACGCCGTCGACGTTCGGGTATTTTGGCAGCAGATCGCGTTCGATGATTTTCACCACGTAATCCACGACGCCCGCCACGCAGTGCACGCTGGTGGTAATGCCGAGCAGATTTTTAGTGCCGATGCTGCCGTCCGCATTGCGATACCCTTCAAAGGTATAGCCTTCCAGCGGGGGAAGCGGTTCCGGCACGCGGGTTGCCAGCGGAAGCGTGTTCAGCGGCGGCGCTTCTGGCAGCGCCACCAGCGACTCCTCCACCCAGCTTCCCTGCGGTATCGAACGAACGGCATAGCCGATGACTTCACCGTAACGCACAATTTCGCTTTCAGCAGGGATATCCACCAGGGCGACTTTGTGTCCCTGCGGAACATGCTCAGTCAGTTCCAGCCCGTCCGGGAAGCGGGTTCCTGCTTTTAAGCCATTGTCGTTGACGATAATCGCCACGTTATCGGCGTCGTGCACTTTTATATAAAACTCCGTCGGCGGTGCCTGTCGAATTTCAATGTCGGCCATTGGTCAGTATTCTCCAGCAAAATTCTGATAATAGGTTCAGCCATTTTTCTGATGGTAGAAATAAATACGCGGCTTTCAGAAATAAAGCATGTCAGCAGATTCAATATCAAAATGTGATCCCGATCGCTCGCGAGCCCGTAATCCTTGATTCTGTGCATTAGCGCCCAGTGCTTTGTGCATATGCAAAAATTTTTATCAAAAAATAGCGTAATACCTGAGCATTAAAACAATGTGCGGTCGTGGATTGCATCTTATACTGAATGACGATTTTATTACGCCAGAATATGTCCGAATAATAAATATCATGCTGGCGCGGTGTCTGAATAAATAAAATGATGCTGAAAAAGGCTGCGGAATTAAAAAGGTAAATACGATGAATAACGCTATCTTCCCGAATAAATTTAAAGCGGCTCTCGCAGCGCACCAGATTCAGATTGGCTGCTGGTCCGCGCTGGCAAACCCTATCAGCACCGAAGTGCTGGGCCTGGCCGGTTTCGACTGGCTGGTGCTGGACGGCGAACATGCACCAAACGATATCAGCACGTTTATTCCGCAGCTGATGGCGCTGAAAGGCAGCAACAGTGCCCCGGTGGTGCGTGTCCCCACCAACGAACCGGTGATTATTAAGCGTCTGCTGGATATCGGCTTCTACAACTTCCTGATCCCGTTTGTGGAGACGGAAGAGCAAGCGGCGCTGGCCGTGGCGTCAACGCGCTATCCTCCCGAAGGGATCCGCGGCGTTTCCGTTTCGCACCGCGCCAATATGTTTGGCACCGTCCCGGACTATTTCGCGCAGTCCAACAGCAACATCACCATTCTGGTTCAGATCGAGAGCCAGCAGGGCGTCGATAACGTCGACGCGATTGCCGCCACAACCGGCGTGGACGGGATCTTCGTCGGTCCAAGCGATCTGGCTGCCGCCTTAGGCCATCTGGGTAACGCCAGCCACCCTGACGTGCAGCGCGCGATCCAGCACATCTTTGCCCGCGCCAAAGCACACGGCAAGCCGTGCGGCATTCTGGCGCCGGTTGAGGCTGACGCCCGCCGCTACCTGGAGTGGGGAGCCACGTTTGTTGCCGTCGGCAGCGACCTCGGCGTTTTCCGCTCGGCTACGCAGAAATTAGCGGACGCTTTTAAAAAATAACCATCATTGAGGAAACAGATTATGACGCTGAAAGTGGGTTTTATTGGCCTGGGGATCATGGGTAAACCAATGAGTAAGAACCTCATTAAAGCAGGTTACTCGCTGGTGGTCTCCGATCATAATCCACAGGCCGTGGCTGAGGTGATAGCGTCTGGCGCAGAAGCAGCCACCACCGCGAAAGCCATTGCCGAGCAGTGCGATGTCATCATCACCATGCTGCCAAACTCCCCGCACGTCAAAGAAGTCGCGCTGGGTGAAAACGGCATTATCGACGGCGCGAAACCGGGCCTGGTGCTGATCGATATGAGCTCTATCGCACCGCTCGCGAGCCGTGAAATCAGCGAGGCGTTGAAAGCGAAGGGCGTCGATATGCTGGATGCACCGGTCAGCGGCGGCGAGCCGAAAGCCATCGACGGCACGCTGTCGGTCATGGTCGGCGGCGATAAAGCTATTTTCGATAAATTTTACGACCTGATGAAAGCGATGGCGGGCTCCGTGGTACACACCGGGGAGATCGGGGCGGGTAACGTGACCAAGCTGGCAAACCAGGTGATCGTGGCACTCAACATTGCCGCCATGTCTGAAGCGCTGACGCTGGCAACCAAAGCGGGCGTCAATCCGGACCTGGTCTACCAGGCTATTCGCGGCGGTCTGGCAGGCAGTACGGTGCTGGATGCCAAAGCGCCCATGGTCATGGATCGCAATTTCAAACCCGGTTTCCGCATCGACCTGCATATTAAAGATCTGGCGAACGCGCTGGATACTTCCCACGGCGTGGGCGCACAGCTGCCTCTGACCGCGGCGGTCATGGAGATGATGCAGGCGCTGCGTGCCGATGGCCTGGGCACGGCCGATCACAGTGCAATTGCATGCTACTACGAAAAACTGGCGAAGGTGGAAGTGGCGCGTTAATCACGGCTTACCCACAGCCGAGGGTGACAGCGGCGCGCAAACCCTCTATACTGCGCGCCGAAGCTGACCAGACAGTCGCCGCTTCGTCGTCGTCCCTTTCGGGGGAGACGGGCGGAGGGGAGGAAAGTCCGGGCTCCATAGGGCAGGGTGCCAGGTAACGCCTGGGGGGGAAACCCACGACCAGTGCAACAGAGAGCAAACCGCCGATGGCCCGCGCAAGCGGGATCAGGTAAGGGTGAAAGGGTGCGGTAAGAGCGCACCGCGCGGCTGGTAACAGTCCGTGGCACGGTAAACTCCACCCGGAGCAAGGCCAAATAGGGGTTCACATGGTACGGCCCGTACTGAACCCGGGTAGGCTGCTTGAGCCAGTGAGCGATTGCTGGCCTAGATGAATGACTGTCCACGACAGAACCCGGCTTATCGGTCAGCTTCAACTTCTTAGGGAACCCCGCTTCGGCGGGGTTTTTGCTTTCTGGTTGTTGTAGGCCGGGTAAGCGCAGCGCCACCCGGCACCACACAAACGACATCAATTCTCATATTTGCGACATTAAGCACATTTCACTGTTTTTCACTCGCCGGTTCCGCCTCGGCATCTGCAGACGATCGCCATCACAAAATTTAAATCTAAAAAACCGGCGATCTGTAGTATTGATAATTTGTTATGATTGTTAGCTTAATGTTCGTAAATCTTTTCTCGTTTGATGTGCGCTTATTGAAATCAAATACATTTCCTCCGTGAATATGTGACGTATTCCACTCTTTTCCTGAAATTTGAAAATTTACGTCGTAAAAAATGGCTTAAATGAAAGTATGTTTCAAACAAATGACGGTTATTTATTAGCCTTTAATTGCCTGAAATATCGTCTTTATTGTTTTTTTAAGAACGGTGAAATAAATCCGGGTTATCGCCATAAAATAAATTTATTAGCGCTATTTTTGTTGATCAATATCAGCGTTGTAGCGTATTTAATTACCATCAATACATTGATTTATAAGGTTTTTAATGGGTTTTTGAAGCGTGAGTTAAGGGTTGCTCAAAGCAAATTGTGAGTAACAGCACATACCCCCTGAAACATTATTGAGTAGAATTCACCCCGTCATAGGGAAATAAGCGCAGAATATTATGAACACTATTATTCTACCGAAAACACAGCACCTCGTGGTATTTCAGGAAGTCATTAAAAGTGGCTCCATAGGTTCTGCTGCAAGACAACTGGGCCTGACGCAACCCGCCGTCAGCAAAATCATCAGCGATATCGAATCTTACTTCGGTGTGGAAGTGATGGTACGTAAAAATACGGGCGTAAAACTGACGGCTGCAGGCCAGGTTCTGCTCTCGTACTCCGAGTCGATCACCCGTGAAATGAAAAACATGGTGAGCGAAATCAACAGTCTCAGTTTTAGCACCGTTATGGATGTCTCCTTTGGCTATCCGTCGCTGATTGGTTTTACCTTCCTGTCTGAGATGATCAAAAAATTCAAGGAAGTGTTCCCGAAAGCGCGCGTCTCAATGTATGAAGCTCAGCTCTCCTCTTTCCTCCCGGCCATTCGCGATGGTCGTCTGGATTTCGCTATCGGCACGCTGAGCGATGAAATGCTGCTGCAGGATCTGCACGTCGAACCGCTGTTTGAGTCTGAGTTTGTGCTGGTCGCCAGCAAAACGCGAACGTGCACCGGCCCGACGACACTGGCATCGCTTACGCACGAGCAGTGGGTGATGCCGCAAACCGATATGGGCTACTACAAAGAACTTCTGACCACTCTGCAAGACAACCACATCAGCATCGAAAACATCGTCCAGACCGATTCCGTCGTCACCATTTATAACCTTGTCCTGAATGCCGATTATCTGACGGTGATTCCCCGCGACATGATTGCCCCATTCGGTTCGGATCAATTTATTGTGCTGCCCGTGGAAGACGAATTACCCGTGGCGCGTTATGCCGCCGTGTGGTCTAAAAATTACAGGATTAAAAAATCGGCGTCAGTATTAGTTGAGCTGGCTAAACAATATTCGTCGATGAATATCGAAAGACGACGATGAATAATAAGTTTTTATTTTAAAAAATACCCAGAGCTTAACGTATTAACGCTCTGATACCCTGACTTTGCCTGAAAAGAATGAATTATTATAACGAGGATATTATGCATATTACCTACGATCTCCCGGTAACCATTGAAGATATTCAGGACGCCAGAAAACGACTGGCAGGCAAGATATATAAAACCGGTATGCCGCGCTCGAATTATCTCAGCGAACGGTGTAAGGGCGAAATATTCCTTAAGTTTGAGAACATGCAGCGTACCGGTTCGTTCAAAATTCGCGGCGCGTTTAATAAATTAAGCTCGCTGACCGATGCTGAAAAGCGCAAAGGCGTGGTCGCCTGCTCTGCGGGAAACCACGCGCAGGGAGTGTCGCTCTCCTGCGCCATGCTCGGCATCGACGGTAAAGTGGTGATGCCGATGGGCGCACCAAAATCTAAAGTGGCCGCGACCCGCGACTACTCGGCGGAAGTGGTGCTCCACGGTGAGAACTTCAACGACACCATCGCTAAAGTGAGCGAAATCGTCGAGATGGAAGGGCGCATTTTTATTCCGCCTTACGATGACGCCAAAGTGATCGCCGGGCAGGGCACCATCGGCCTCGAAATTCTCGAAGATTTATACGACGTGGATAACGTCATTATCCCTATCGGCGGCGGCGGATTAATTGCCGGGATTGCAACGGCGATTAAATCCATCAACCCGACCATTAATATTATCGGCGTACAGTCTGAAAACGTGCACGGAATGGCGGCCTCCTGGCAGGCAGGAGAAATAACCAACCATCGCGTTACCGGCACGTTAGCCGACGGCTGCGACGTCTCTCGTCCGGGTAAATTAACCTTCGAAATCGTTCGTGAACTGGTCGATGACATTGTGCTGGTGAGCGAAGACGATATTCGCAACAGCATGATTGCCCTTATTCAGCGAAATAAAGTGGTGACGGAAGGCGCCGGCGCGCTGGCCTGTGCCGCGTTATTAAGCGGCAAGCTTGACCACTATATTCAGGGCCGCAAAACCGTTTGCATTATTTCCGGCGGCAATATCGATCTCTCCCGTGTTTCCCAAATTACCGGCTTCGTTGACGCATAAAGGTGACCTATGAGCAACACAGAAAGCATTATCGTTGGCCAGACAAAAACGTCCTCCTGGCGTAAGTCTGATACCACCTGGACGCTTGGCCTGTTTGGTACCGCCATTGGCGCAGGCGTGCTGTTCTTCCCCATTCGCGCAGGCTTTGGAGGCTTAATCCCTATCCTGCTGATGCTGGTTCTCGCGTTCCCGATTGCGTTTTACTGCCACCGCGCGCTGGCGCGCCTCTGCCTGTCCGGCAGCAACGTCTCCGGCAACATCACCGAAACGGTGGAAGAGCATTTCGGTAAAACCGGTGGGGTGGTGATCACATTCCTCTACTTCTTTGCCATTTGCCCGCTGCTGTGGATTTACGGCGTCACTATTACTAACACCTTCATGACCTTCTGGGAAAACCAGCTCCAGCTGCCTGCGCTAAACCGCGGCGTGGTGGCGCTGTTCCTGCTGCTGCTGATGGCTTTTGTTATCTGGTTTGGTAAAGACCTGATGGTGAAGGTGATGAGCTTCCTGGTGTTCCCGTTTATTGCCAGTCTGGTACTGATTTCCCTGTCGCTGATCCCTTACTGGAACTCCGCGGTGATCGACCAGGTCAACCTGAGCGATATCGCCTTCACCGGCCATGACGGCATTCTGGTCACGGTGTGGCTGGGGATCTCCATCATGGTCTTCTCCTTCAACTTCTCGCCTATCGTCTCCTCGTTTGTGGTCTCCAAGCGCGAAGAGTACGAGCCGGAGTTCGGTAAAGAATTCACCGAGCAGAAATGTTCCAAAATCATCGGTCGCGCCAGCATGCTGATGGTCGCCGTGGTGATGTTCTTCGCCTTTAGCTGCCTGTTTACGCTCTCTCCGCAGAACATGGCGGACGCCAAAGCGCAGAACATTCCGGTGCTCTCTTACCTGGCGAACCACTTTGCCTCCATGTCCGGCACTAAATCGACGTTCGCGACGGTACTGGAATATGGCGCTTCCATTATTGCCCTGGTCGCTATCTTCAAATCTTTCTTCGGTCATTACCTGGGCACGCTGGAAGGGCTGAATGGCCTGATCCTCAAGTTCGGCTACAAAGGCGATAAGAAGAAGGTCTCTGTCGGCAAACTGAACACCATCAGCATGGTGTTCATCATGGGCTCCACCTGGGTTGTCGCGTACGCCAACCCGAACATTCTCGACCTTATCGAAGCCATGGGCGCGCCAATCATCGCCTCTCTGCTGTGCCTGCTGCCGATGTACGCCATCCGCAAAGCACCGGCCATGGCGAAATATAAGGGCAAACCCGAGAACATCTTCGTCACGGTTGTGGGCCTGCTGACCATTCTGAATATCGTTTACAAACTGTTCTAACCCATTGCTCAGGAAGAGCGGAGTCACATGATGATTGAGTTTCCGGTTGTACTGGTAATTAACTGCGGTTCGTCCTCTGTTAAGTTTTCGGTGCTCGATGCCAGCAGCTGCGACGCCCTGATGACGGGCATTGCAGACGGCATCAACACGGATAAAGCCTTTATTTCCGTGAACGGGGGTGAGCCAGCCAGACTGGCTCACCAGGACTACGAAGGGGCGCTGGCTGCCATCGCCCTGGAGCTGGAGAAGCGTGACCTGATGAGCAGCGTGGCCTTAATTGGCCACCGCATTGCGCACGGTGGTGACCTCTTCAGCGAGTCGACCCTGATTACGGAAGAGGTGATTGAGCAGATCCGCCAGGTCTCCCCGCTGGCGCCGCTGCATAACTACGCCAACCTGAGCGGCGTGGAAGCCGCAGAGCGCCTGTTTCCGGGCGTGCAGCAGGTCGCGGTATTTGATACCAGCTTCCACCAGACGCTGCCGCCGCAGGCGTACCTGTACGGTTTGCCGTACCGCTATTTTGAAGCGCTGGGCGTGCGCCGCTACGGTTTCCACGGCACCTCTCACCGCTACGTGGCCGCGCAGGCGCACGCGCTCCTCGGGCTGTCCCCCGATGACAGCGGCCTGGTGGTTGCCCACCTCGGCAACGGGGCGTCCATCTGCGCGGTGCGTAACGGCGAGAGCGTGGATACGTCCATGGGCATGACGCCGCTGGAAGGACTGATGATGGGTACGCGCTGCGGCGACGTGGACTTCGGCGCGATGGCGTGGATTGCCCAGCAGACCGGCCAGTCGTTTGAGGATCTGGAGCGCGTGGTCAACAAAGAGTCCGGGTTGCTGGGGATCTCCGGTATCTCCTCCGATTTACGGGCGCTGGAGAAAGCCTGGCACGCTGGCAATGAGCGGGCGCAGCTGGCTATCCAGACCTTCGTTCACCGTATAGCGCGACATATCGCCGGGCATGCGGCGTCGCTGCACCGCCTCGATGGGGTGGTCTTTACCGGCGGCATCGGCGAAAACTCAACGCTTGTCCGCGCGCTGGTGGCGGAACATCTGAAAGTGTTCGGCATCCGCCTCGACGACGCCAAAAATGCCCTGCCGGGTAGCGCGGGTGAGCGCGTCATCTCCACTGATACCTCCCGCGTGATCTGCGCGGTGATCCCTGCCAACGAAGAAAAAATGATCGCGCTGGACGCCCTCCGTCTTGGGAAGGTTACCCCGGCTGCGGCTTACGCCTGATAAAGCGAGAATCTGATGAAAGTAACAATCGAAACGGGCGTCGCGCCCTACAGCGACGCATGGGCCGGGTTTCGCGGTGAAGAATGGAAAAACGCCGTCAACGTCCGCGATTTTATTCAGCATAACTACACCCCTTATGAAGGCGATGAAGCTTTCCTCGCGCAGGCGACGCCAGCAACGACGGCGCTGTGGCAGAAGGTGATGGTCGGCATTCGTCAGGAGAATGCCACCCACGCCCCGGTGGATTTTGACACCAACATTGCCACCACCATTACGGCCCACGGGCCGGGCTACATCGACCAGGATCTGGAGACGATCGTCGGCCTGCAAACCGACAAGCCGCTCAAGCGCGCCCTGCATCCGTACGGCGGGATCAACATGATCCGCAGCTCGTTCGAAGCCTATGGCCGGGAGATGGATCCGCAGTTTGAATACCTGTTTACCGACCTGCGCAAAACCCACAACCAGGGCGTGTTTGACGTCTATTCGCCGGAGATGATGCGCTGCCGCAAATCCGGCGTGCTGACCGGTTTGCCGGACGGCTACGGGCGCGGGCGCATCATCGGCGATTACCGCCGCGTGGCGCTCTACGGCATCCGCTATCTGGTGCGCGAGCGTGAGCTTCAGTTCGCCGATCTGCAGGGCAGGCTGGAACGCGGCGAAGATCTGGAGGCGACGATCCGCCTGCGGGAGGAGCTGGCGGAGCACAAGCGCGCGCTGCTGCAGATCCAGCAGATGGCGGCCAACTATGGCTTTGATATCTCACGCCCGGCGATGAACGCCCAGGAAGCAGTGCAGTGGCTCTATTTCGCCTACCTGGCGGCGGTGAAATCCCAGAACGGCGGAGCGATGTCGCTGGGGCGCACGGCCTCGTTCCTCGATATCTACATCGAACGCGACATGCAGGCGGGGCGGCTGAACGAGGTGCAGGCGCAGGAGCTGATCGACCACTTCATCATGAAGATCCGCATGGTGCGCTTCCTGCGCACGCCGGAATTCGACACGCTCTTCTCCGGCGATCCGATCTGGGCCACGGAAGTGATCGGCGGCATGGGGCTGGACGGCCGCACGCTGGTGACCAAAAACAGCTTCCGCTATCTGCACACCCTGCACACCATGGGGCCCGCGCCGGAGCCGAACCTGACGATCCTCTGGTCTGAACAGCTGCCGATCGCGTTCAAGAAATACGCCGCGCAGGTGTCGATCGTTACCTCGTCGCTGCAGTATGAGAACGACGATCTGATGCGTGCGGACTTCAACAGCGACGACTACGCCATTGCCTGCTGCGTCAGCCCGATGGTGATCGGCAAGCAGATGCAGTTCTTCGGCGCGCGCGCCAACCTGGCGAAAACGCTGCTGTACGCGATCAACGGCGGGGTGGACGAGAAGCTGAAGATCCAGGTGGGGCCGAAAACCGAGCCGCTGCTGGACGACGTGCTGGATTACGACACCGTAATGGCGAGCCTCGATCACTTTATGGACTGGCTGGCGGTGCAGTACATCAGCGCGCTGAATCTCATTCACTACATGCATGATAAGTACAGCTACGAAGCCTCGCTGATGGCGCTGCACGATCGGGATGTCTACCGCACTATGGCCTGCGGCATTGCCGGGTTGTCGGTAGCGGCAGATTCCCTGTCCGCCATTAAATACGCCACGGTGAAGCCGGTGCGCGACCATACCGGTCTGGCGGTCGATTTCGTGATAGAAGGGGATTATCCGCAGTACGGCAACAACGATGACCGCGTGGACAGCATCGCCTGCGACCTGGTGGAACGCTTTATGAAGAAAATTCAGGCGCTGCCAACCTACCGCAACGCGGTGCCGACTCAGTCGATCCTGACCATCACCTCCAACGTGGTTTACGGGCAGAAGACCGGGAACACGCCGGACGGACGACGCGGCGGCACGCCGTTTGCCCCAGGCGCGAACCCCATGCACGGCCGCGACAGAAAAGGGGCGGTGGCCTCGTTAACGTCGGTCGCCAAGCTGCCGTTCACCTATGCCAAAGACGGGATCTCTTACACCTTCTCCATCGTGCCGCAGGCGCTGGGCAAAGACGAGCTGGTGCGCAAAACCAACCTGGTAGGGCTGCTGGACGGGTACTTCCATCACGAAGCGTCTATTGAGGGTGGGCAGCACCTGAACGTTAACGTGATGAACCGGGAGATGCTCCTCGATGCCATTGCGCATCCGGAGAATTACCCGAACCTGACGATCCGCGTTTCGGGCTATGCGGTGCGCTTTAATGCGCTGACACGCGAGCAGCAGCAGGACGTGATTTCGAGGACGTTTACGCAGGCGATTTGACGAAAACCTACTCTCATGCCCCCTCACTGCAGGGGGTATTTTTTTGCCCGCTAAACATACAAAATTGTTTATATAATTACTCACACATATTCATCCGCTCTTGAAAAACAATGCTCCTGCTTTTTCCTATAACAGCATGTAAGGACTGTAAGATGATGAAAATGAACCGCATTGCGTTGGCTGCTGCTTCACTGGTGGTGTGCAGTTTTACGGCGCAGGCCGCGAACGTTGAGGCTGCCCCGTCACCGTCCCAGGATCCTCTGGTACAGCACCTGAAGCTCAGCAATGAGCAGGTGAAAAAGATTGAAGATCTGCATAAGCAGCTGGAACAAAATGTCAGCAAGATCCCGATGACGGGCGTGAAGGACGGTGCGCTGATCGACATGTTCCAGGCGGGCAAATGGGACGAAAGCACGGTGAAAAGCCAGCTTAGTGCATTCAGCAAAATTGAAGAGCAGACCCGCTATTACCGCGTGAAATATTACTTCGACGTCAGTCAGGTATTGACGCCGGAACAGCGCAAACAGATTAGAACGGATATGGCTAACGCGCTGGCTAACTGATTTCCTGCCCGCGCACCGCGCGGGTTTTTATTTCTTGATCGTCGTCACTTTTAGAAAAATACCGTCTATCAACTCATTAACAAAGCAAATTTTCCTCTATCATTCGAAAATCCTCATAAAAGTTGTGACTTTTTTCTCCCTCGCTCCGGTTAATATTTTCTCACATCAATAACAAGCACCTGCTGCCATCTGAATCGCCATCGCTGGCGATCGGAACCTTATAAAAACAACTGTTTACCCTACAAAATAAGCGAGTGCCCCATGGATACGGCAACAAACAGCAGTGTCATTGTGAATGATTCCCCCGCGGCAAGGCGGGCGGGAATGAGTGAAAGCGAGTGGCGAGAGGCGATCAAATTCGACAGCACCGACACGGGTTGGGTCATCATGAGTATTGGGATGGCTATTGGCGCGGGGATTGTTTTTCTCCCGGTACAAGTCGGATTAATGGGGCTGTGGGTCTTTTTGCTCTCGTCCATTATTGGTTATCCCGCCATGTATTTATTCCAACGGTTGTTTATTAACACGCTGGCAGAATCCCCGGAATGCAAAGACTATCCGAGCGTAATTAGCGGGTATTTGGGTAAGAACTGGGGAATTTTATTAGGTGCGCTCTATTTCGTGATGCTGGTGATCTGGATGTTTGTCTATTCCACGGCCATTACCAACGACAGCGCCTCGTATTTGCACACCTTCGGCGTGACCGACGGTTTGCTCTCGGAAAATCCGTTCTACGGTTTATTCCTGATTTGCATTCTGGTCGCGATTTCTTCACGCGGTGAAAAGCTGCTGTTTAAAGTGTCCAGCCTGATGGTGCTGACCAAATTATTCGTAGTTGCCGCGCTGGGCCTGTCGATGATCGGCCTCTGGCATTTAGCCAACGTGGGCATGCTGCCGCCGATGGGGCTGCTGATTAAAAACGCCATCATTACGCTGCCCTTTACCTTAACCTCCATTCTCTTTATTCAGACCCTGAGCCCGATGGTGATCTCTTACCGCTCGCGTGAAAAATCGGTGGAGGTGGCGCGTCATAAGGCGCTGCGGGCGATGAACATTGCTTTTGGTGTCCTGTTTGTGACGGTCTTCTTCTATGCCGTCTCTTTCACCCTGGCGATGGGGCACGATGAGGCGGTCAAAGCCTACGAGCAGAATATCTCTGCCCTGGCGATTGCGGCGCAGTTTATCAGTGGCGACGGCGCGGGCTGGGTCAAAATCGTCAGCGTGATCCTCAATATCTTCGCCGTGATGACCGCGTTCTTCGGCGTCTACCTCGGCTTCCGCGAGGCCACGCAGGGTATCGTCATGAACATCCTGCGCCGCAAAATGCCGGCAGAAAGAATCAATGAAAACGCCGTCCAGCGCGGGATTATGCTGTTCGCCATTCTGCTGTCCTGGAGCGCGATAGTCCTGAACGCGCCGGTGTTGAGCTTCACCTCCATTTGCAGCCCCATCTTCGGCATGGTGGGCTGTCTGATCCCGGCATGGCTGGTCTACAAGGTACCGGCGCTGCATAAATATAAAGGCGTATCGCTGGTGATTATTGTCATCACCGGACTGCTGCTTTGTGTTTCTCCTTTCCTCGCATTCTCCTGAGGGTAATTAAGGTCGTAACGATGTCTGAGCAAACTCATCCTTTATGGAATCAATTTATTCGCGCGGTGCAGGAAGAAGTGAAGCCTGCCCTTGGGTGTACCGAACCCGTCTCTCTGGCACTGGCCTGTGCGATTGCCGCAGACCTCCTGCCGGGGGAGGTCACTCGGATTGAGGCGTGGGTCTCGCCGAACCTGATGAAAAACGGGCTGGGCGTGACGGTGCCGGGTACCGGCATGGTCGGGTTGCCCATAGCTGCGGCGCTGGGCGCAATTGGCGGTAATGCGCACGCCGGACTGGAGGTGTTGAAAGATGCCACAGCCGATGCACTGGTCCGCGCCAAAGCCCTGCTTGAGGCAGGGCAAGTGCAGGTAAAACTGCAGGAGCCCTGCGATGAGATCCTCTATTCCCGCGCCTGCGTTTATGCCGGGGAACTCTCGGCAATGGTGACCATCGCGGGCGGGCATACCCGGGTGGTGGAAGTGGTTTGCCAGGGGGAAACGCGCTTTACGCTGGATAAGCCCGTGACCGAGGTGGATGACAACCCGCTGGCAGTACTGTCGCACGCTACGCTGTCGCAGATCCTGGAATTTGTCGAGCAGGTGCCGTTTGAGGCCATTCGCTTCATCCTGGAAGCAGGGCAACTGAACGATGCGCTCTCCCGCGAAGGGCTCAGCGGGAAGTGGGGGCTGCATATTGGCGCAACGCTTGAGAAGCAGCGCTCGCGCGGATGGCTGGCGCAGGATCTGGGTTCAGACATTGTTATTCGCACCAGCGCCGCCTCGGATGCCCGGATGGGGGGCGCAACGCTGCCGGCGATGAGCAATTCGGGCTCCGGTAACCAGGGGATCACCGCCACCATGCCCGTCGTTGTTGTGGCTGAGCACCTTCAGGCCGGTGACGAACGGCTGGCGCGGGCGCTGATGCTGTCGCATCTGTCGGCGATCTATATCCATTACCAGCTTCCTCGCCTGTCCGCACTGTGCGCGGCGACAACCGCGGCAATGGGCGCTGCGGCAGGAATGGCGTGGCTGATGGGTGGCCATTACCAGACCATCGCAATGGCGATCGGCAGTATGATCGGTGACGTCAGCGGGATGATCTGCGACGGGGCGTCAAACAGCTGCGCCATGAAGGTTTCCACCAGCGTCAGCAGCGCCTGGAAAGCGGTGATGATGGCGCTGGATGAGTCGGGCGTGACGGGCAACGAGGGGATTGTCGCGCACGATGTGGAGCAGTCGATCGCGAACCTGTGCGCACTGGCGTGCCGCTCGATGCAGGCAACGGACCGGCAGATTATTGAGATCATGGCGAGTAAGGTGTAGCGAGTTCAGGGCTCTATCGGTTCCCTCTCCCTGTGGGAGAGGGTTAGGGTGAG
>NZ_KV787905.1:204165-218284 GCF_001807145.1 Enterobacter sp. HMSC16D10 | reverse complement strand
CCCTCTCCCTGTGGGAGAGGGTTAGGGTGAGGGCGTTCTTTAAACCGGCAAATCAATCAGCAGCGCGCGCAGCGGCGTATCCGCCACCAGGGTAATATTCGCTTCATCACGAATAAACGCGCCGTCGCCGCAGGTGAGCGCCTCTTTCTCTTCCGTGTGCGTCACCGCATGCACCGTACCGTGAATCGACTGCAGATAGGCGCGCGGGCCGTGAAGCTGGAAGCTTGCCTGCTCACCTTTCTTCAGCTCGATATGGTGCAGCCACACCTGCTGACGCAGCTGCAGGCTCCCTTTGCTGCCATCAGGGGATGCAATCAGCTGCTGCTTATCGCCCGTTAAATCTAACTTCTGTACCAGCGGATTTTCCCGCTCAGGGCAGGCGTCGAGCCACAGCTGCATGCGGGTCAGCGTTTTGTCTTTGCTGAGGTTATGCTCGCTGTAGCTGATGCCCGGCTGCGTGGAAATTAACAGCGCTTCGCCAGCCTTTGCCTGGACATGATTGCCCTCGCTATCGCGGTATTCTGCCTCGCCTTCCAGGATCAGGTTCAGGATATCGACTTTCGGGTACGTACGCGGCTGGAAGGAGGCGCCCGGGGCGAGCACTTCCTGGTTCAACACGCGCAGTGAAGCGTAACCGAGGAGTTTAGGGTCAAAGTAGTGTCCAAAGGAAAAGGTGTAGCGGGCCTGCAGCCAACCGAAATCGGCTTGTCCGCACTGTTTAGCTGTTCTTGTCGTAATCATAAACTTGACCTCTCTTTACACTAAAGCAATGGTAAAGGTATGGACGCTTCATTGTTAGCCAGATATTCTGCCTGGTATGTTCAAATTTCCTGAATGAGAACGAGATGGCTAAAGAGAGAGCATTGACGCTTGAGGCGCTTCGCGTCATGGACGCGATTGACCGGCGCGGCAGTTTTGCGGCGGCGGCCGATGAACTGGGGCGCGTTCCGTCTGCGCTGAGCTACACCATGCAGAAGCTGGAGGAAGAGCTGGACGTGGTGCTTTTTGACCGCTCCGGTCATCGAACAAAATTCACCAATGTCGGCCGAATGCTGCTGGAGCGCGGCCGCGTGCTGCTGGAAGCGGCGGATAAGCTGACGACTGACGCCGAAGCGCTGGCGCGCGGTTGGGAAACCCATCTGACGTTAGTTACCGAAGCGCTGGTGCCAACCGAAGCGCTGTTCCCGCTGGTGGATCGCCTGGCGGCGAAGGCCAATACGCAGCTGTCGATCATCACCGAGGTGCTGGCAGGGGCGTGGGAACGTCTGGAGACGGGCAGGGCGGATATCGTTATTGCGCCGGACATGCACTTCCGTTCCTCATCGGAAATCAACTCGCGCAAGCTCTACAGCGTCATGAACGTCTACGTTGCCGCCCCCAACCACCCGATTCACCAGGAGCCGGAGCCGCTCTCCGAAGTGACGCGCGTGAAATATCGCGGCGTGGCGGTCGCGGATACCGCGCGCGAGCGTCCGGTGCTGACGGTGCAGCTGCTGGATAAACAGCCACGTCTGACGGTGACCTCACTGGAAGACAAACGGCAGGCGCTGCTGGCCGGTCTGGGCGTGGCGACGATGCCGTACCCGTTTGTGGAGAAAGATATTGCGGAAGGGCGGCTGCGGGTCGTGAGTCCGGAGTACACCAGCGAAGTGGATATCATTATGGCGTGGCGTCGCGACAGCATGGGCGAAGCCAAATCATGGTGCCTGCGCGAAATACCCAAACTCTTCGCCCACCACAATAAATAAACGAGTAGGCCCGGTAAGCGTAAGCGCCACCGGGCAGTAATTTACGCGACGATCTTAGGATCCGGACCAAAGCGGTTTTCACCTGGGGTGCCGCTCTGGCAGTTGAAGATAAGAATCACGATCCAGCCCACGATCGGGATCAACAGCAGCAATAACCACCACGCCGAACGATCGGTGTCGTGCAGCCGACGGAACAATACCGCCCACGATGGCAGCAGGACTAACAGGCCATAAATGGTGGTCAGCACGCCTTCACCGCCAGCCCGCTCCCAGCCAAGAATTTTATCTACAATACCCAGCACCATGATGAGGATGAAGTTCACCAGAACGAACATCCAGTACTCTTTGCGGCGGGCGCGGCCACCAAATCCAATGTAGTTGCGCAGTACTTTTAAATACCAGTCCATTTTCCTTGCCTCATTAGTCAGTCAATCACTTGTTTTCTAAGCGATCGAGGTAAGAATAGATGGAGATTGTGAATTAAAAAAGGGCATCTATTGATGCCCTTAATATTTATCCAAAACGGACGTCGCGCCCGTGCGGTTCATCCAGATCCTGCCACGGCCCGATGGAGATAATACCCGTCGGGTTGATGGTCTTGTGGCTGCGGAAATAGTGGGTGCGAATATGGTCGAAGTCGACCGTCTCCGCGATGCCCGGCATCTGGTAGATGTCGCGCAGGAAACCATGCAGGTTCAGGTAGTCGCTGATGCGGTGCTTGTCGCACTTAAAGTGGGTGACATAGACCGGATCAAAGCGAACCAGCGTGGTCCACAGGCGAATGTCCGCTTCCGTCAGGCGATCGCCCGTCAGGTAGCGATGCTGGCCCAGGATCTGTTCCAGGCGTTCCAGCGATTCAAACACCTTTCCGACCGCTTCGTCATACGCTTCCTGGCTGGTGGCGAAACCGGCCTTATAGACACCGTTATTGACGTTGTCGTAAATCCAGCCGTTCAGTTCGTCAATTTTCTCGCGCAGCTCCACCGGATAGTAATCTCCGGCACGGGCGCCGTGCGCGTCAAACGCGGTATTGAACATGCGGATGATTTCCGCAGACTCATTGCTGACAATCGTCTGGTTTTTCTTGTCCCACAGCACCGGCACGGTCACGCGCCCGGTGTAGTGCGGATCGGCGCGCAGATAGAGCTGGTACAGGAAATCATGGTGATAAAGATCGTCGCCAGTTGCCGCAGGGAAATCACTGTCAAACGTCCAGCCGTTTTCCAGCATCAGCGGGTTGACCACGGAAACCGGAATGAAGGATTCGAGACCTTTAAGCTTGCGCACGATCAGCGTGCGGTGGGCCCACGGGCAGGCGAGGGAAACATAAAGATGATAACGATCTTTCTCAGCCGCGAAGCCGCCTTCGCCGCTCGGGCCTGGTGCGCCGTCGGCGGTCAGCCAGTTACGGAAGGCCGAAACAGAGCGCTTAAAGCGACCTCCGGTGGATTTGGTGTCATACCAGACATCCTGCCAGACGCCGTCTACGAGTTGTCCCATTTTTTCTCCTCCGTCAGATAGCAAAAGCGAGGAGATGTCTCCTCGCTTTGTGTTTATTCAGTATAGCGTGCTTACCATTTCTTATTCAGAACGCGGTCGATGCTGTATGCGCCCGGGCCAGTGACGGCCAGCAGCAGGAAGCCACCCGCGATGGTCAGGTTTTTCATGAACATCAGTGAGTTCACGCCTTCCGCAAAGTTGCTGTGGAAGATGAACGCGGTCAGCAGGGTGAAGCCTGCGGTAAACAGCGCGGTGGTGCGGGTCAGGAAGCCGAACAGCACTGCCAGGCCGCCGCCGAACTCAAGAAGAATGGTCAGTGGCAACAGGAACCCCGGAACGCCCATGGCTTCCATATACTGCTGGGTGCCTGCATAACCGGTGATTTTTCCCCAACCTGCCACGATGAACAGAATTGGCATCAGAATACGCGCGACCAGTACACCAACATCTTCTAATTTTTTCATTTTACTCTCCAGGAAACCACATCAGCGGCTGAACGTTATTTGTCTGCAATTCCGGGTAGATACCGCGTCGTTGCTGTCGATGGAGAGCATCATAAACGTGACGGTGGGCGATTGTTAGCAAGGAAAACTGTCAATCTTCTTCAAAGATATTGAGTAAGGGAGGGAGAGGATTTTGTCGGGTGGCGCTGCGCTTACCCGGCCTACGCGTGTAAGTAGGCCGGGTAAGGCGTAGCCGCCACCCGGCGAGAAGGCTAGCGTAATTGCTGCTGACGGATCGTGGCTTTCACCAGACGCCAGGCGCTCCAGGCACCAAAACCCCGGCGCGCCCAGCGGATGAGCATATTTGGATGACGAACCGTCCAGATAGCCATCACGCTGCTGCCGACCAGCGCCCATGAACGCAGGCTCAGGAAGGTGTTCCAGCCACGGTCAAACCGTCGCGTCGCGTCAATCCAGTCGCGACGGCTGGCCGACAGATCCAGCCGTTGCTGCTGGATCTGGCTTAGCAGGTACGCTTTTCGCTTTTGACGTTCGGCTTTACCGCTCACGGCTTGTCATCCTCCAGCAGGGCGCGATCGTTAGCCAGCTCCTGACGCGTATGGCGCAGGAACGTGGACTTACGCGCTTTACGCAGCGTCCATATGCCGCCAATCAGCGCCGCGACCAGCAGAACGACGGTCGTGGCAATCATGGCGTTAAGACGATACTGCGGGTCAATGGCCCAGATGATTAACACCATCAGGCTCATCAGACCAAACGCGGCGAAGAGCATGGTCAGTCCAAGCATCAGCAGCATCTGGAAGAGGTTCGCTTTCTCCTCCTCCAGTTCGACCACTGCCAGCCGGACGCGCGTTTCGGCAATCCCGACCAGCGTCGTCAAAATACGCTGGCCGATGCCGAGGACGTTGTTAGCAGGCCCTTGTGCGTGACGAGGATCTTCCATATCAACGACGCGTCAGCAGGACACCCAGTACCACACCGACTGCGGCACCAATCCCGACACCCGTCCATGGATTATCACGCACGTATTCGTCCGCACGCGCGGCCGCTTCGCGGGTCTGTTTTGCCAGCGCATCGCCGGTTTCACCCAGGCGATAGCGGCTCTCTTTCAGCGCCTGCTCCGCCTTGCTGCGCAGCTTGCTGACCTCTTCTTTTGACTTGTCAGCAGAGGAGTTCAGCACCTCTTCCAGGGTATCGGCCAGGGATTTCAGTTCAGCGCGCAGATGTTCAGACGTCGTATCTTTTGACATGATTCTCTCCTGTTGAGATTTCCGTTAACTCAATAATCGCGAGCTTCCAGCGCTTTCAGATCGTCCTGCGCTTCTTTCAACTTCTTCTCGCGCTTAGCAATTTTTTCCGCATCCCCTTTCTCTTTCGCTTCCTGCAGGTCGCGACGGCGCTCGGCTATCTCGTCCTTCTGTTCAGCGATTTTCTTCTGGTGGTCGGCACGCAGCTTGCTGTCTGAACAGTTCGCTTTCACTTCGCTCAGCGCTTTTTTAAGACCATCAACACGGTGCTGATTGTTATGCTTTTCGGCATAACCGATCTCACGCTGAATATCCTGTTCTTTCTCCTGACAGAGAGAATTTGCGAAGGATGCTGTGCTTAAAGAAAAAAGGGCCAGAGCCAGAGTCATGCGGAATTTCATTATCGAAACCTTCCATTGTGTTGCGGCGTAAGCCGCTATCCAAAGTTATGCGGAGTACATTCGAGGGGTGCTCCGCGTACTTAAGCATAGTAAGTAAACGGGGGATTCACCAAAGTGAGTGAAAAGATTCGGAATCCTGGTAATTATCCAAACCGATGCGACGTATCGCGAATCAGCGACAGCCAGGCAGCAGGCTGGCTGTCATCTTCCTGCTGAGCGATGATATACCCGTGCGGCAGCGTACGGTCGAGAACCACTTTTGCGGCGGCACTTTGCGCACGGGAATCAAACTTGATCAGTAAAACATCGTCCTGCGGGGTGATGCTTTTAAAGCGGATCCCGTTCGCGTCCAGATGGTGCCAGACAGAAAAACCGTCAGGCACGCTGGCACCCTGGTTCACCGAGCGAATGGCTAGCGTGGATTCCTGATGCGAAAGCGCGCTCCATGCCAGCAGCATGGCGCTGAGCACCACCAGTGTCATCACGGCGCAGGCAAAACGGCGCAGGGCGAGCGGTGAGATAGCCATCGTTAGCCTCTGGCTCCGTATTTCTTTTTCCACAGGACGACCAGCGAGCCGATCAGACCGAAGACCAGCAGCACCACAGGCAGCAGCATCAGGCAGGACATCAGCTGGTCTTCATATTTCATAAAGACTGGCGTTTTCCCCAACGCATAGCCGAGCGTCGTCAGAATCAGTACCCACAGCAGGCCGCTCATCCAGTTAAAGAACTGGAAGCGCGCGCTGCTCAGCCCCGACAGACCGGCAATGGTCGGCAACAGGGTGCGTACAAAGGCGATAAAGCGGCCAATCAGCAGCGCAGAAAGCCCGTGCTTATGGAAAAGGTGGTGCGCCCGCTGGTGATAATGTGCAGGCAGGTGCGAGAGCCAGTTCTGGACGATCCGGGTATTGCCCAGCCATCTTCCCTGGATGTAGCTGACCCAGCAGCCGAGACTCGCAGCGACGGTCAGTAACAAAATAGTTTGCGGGAATGCCATCGCCCCTTTAGCGCACAGCACGCCGACAAGCACCAGTAAACTGTCACCGGGCAGGAAAGCAGCAGGCAGCAAGCCGTTCTCAAGGAACAGGATCATAAACAAGACGAAATAGAGCATGCCAATCATGGAAGGGTTGGCCAGCGTTTCAAAATCCTGCGCCCAGAGGGCATGCAGTAGTTGGGTCAAAAGTTCCATTCAGTGTTCCTGGAAATCGGTTAACGTCATGCCTGTTATCCGGGACAAACAGCACGGCGACATGGTTGTGATTTCATTATGGTCGCTCGCGGACACATTGCGGTGTGGCCAACACTGTTCCCTGTTAATTGGCTGGTTAGCAAGCACTAACTTACAAAATAACGAAGTGAATCCAATTGTAACAAAGCCCAACGTTCTGCGTCACAGAATTTGCAGGCATGAGTTGATTTTGGCGTAAGCCCAGAAAGTGAGCGAGGGGATTTACAAAGGCTGACACTATATATGTTTTGCTTACCCACGTTCGCCGGAAGGCGCAGCGAAGCGCCTGCCAGCGGGAAGGTCATCTATTTTGCGGCACTGGGGACCGTATCGAGATGAACAACGGGATTATCGGCGAAAAGATAGCGGTCAGCGTTAAATTCGAAGTCGTCGCTGGTTTCATTGAACAGCATCTGCTTGGTGTTCTCCAGATGCTGCCACATCGCCAGCTTAGCGGCGTGCGGATCTTTACGAATCAGCGCTTTAAGGATTTGATCGTGATCGTCACACCAGTTGTCGACGGTACGGGAATCGATATGATCGTGCAGTTTTTTCCAGTACGGGTTGTGAACGCGCTGAGTCCACATTTTCTCAACGATTGCCGCCAGCGCCGTATTCTGGGTTGCCAGGGCGACCTGGACGTGGAACTGCAGATCCCACTCTGAATCGCGGAAACATTTTTCCTTGCGGGCATTCTCCTGGATTTCCATCAGCTTCATGATGTCCTGCTTGGTCACCTGCGTCGCCGCAAATTCGGCAATGTTGCTTTCAATTAGCTGGCGAGCCTGGAGCAGCTCAAACGGACCGTAGCTGGCGAATTCCAGACTTTCGTCCGCGACGGGAGAGTGTTTCGGCAGATTGGAAATGACGTGAATGCCGGAGCCTTTGCGTACCTCAACGTAGCCTTCGACTTCCAGCATGATGATCGCTTCACGCACCACGGTGCGGCTGACGCTTTTTTCATCCGCGATAAAGCGCTCGGCGGGCAGTTTATCACCGACAAGATAGACACCTTGCTCGATGCGATCTTTCAGCTCCGCAGCAAGTTGTTGATATAAACGACGTGGTTCGGTGATTTCCATATGCGCTCCAGACAGGGTACGGCAGATGATTTGTTATACCACTTTTGCGTGCCACTCTCCAGATTTTGCCATTAAAAAAGCCGCTACTGAGCGGCCTTTAAATGCCCGGCGGCGCTTCGCTCGCACGGGCCTACGGGTTTTGTAGGCCGGGTAAGCGTAGCGCCACCCGGCACAGCAATGCTAACTCTGCGTGGCCGGTTTTCCGAGTGACTCTTTTGCCAGCTCCTCTGCCGATTTGCTTTTCAGCACCGTCCAGATCACCACCGCGCCCAGCAGGTCGAAGACCGCCAGTACTGCAAACAGCGGGCTGAAGCCGATGGTATCCGCCAGCGCGCCGACGACCAGCGCGAACATCGTACTCGCGGTCCAGGCGGCCATCCCGGTCAGGCCGTTGGCGGTGGCCACTTCGTTGCGACCGAAGACGTCAGACGAGAGCGTAATCAGCGCGCCGGACAGGGACTGGTGCGCAAAACCACCGATGCACAGCAGGGCGATGGCCACGTACGGGCTGGTGAACAGGCCGATCATGCCCGGGCCAATCATCAGCAGTGCGCCCATGGTGACCACCATCTTACGGGAAACGATCAGGTTCACGCCAAACCAGCGCTGGAACAGCGGTGGCAGGTAGCCGCCCACGATACAGCCCAGGTCAGCGAACAGCATCGGCATCCAGGCGAACATCGCGATCTCTTTCAGGTTAAAGCCGTAGACTTTAAACATGAACAGTGGGATCCACGCGTTGAAGGTCCCCCAGGCCGGTTCCGCCAGGAAACGCGGCAGGGCGATACCCCAGAACTGACGGGTGCCCAGGATCTGCCAGACGGTCATTTTTTTGCCGTTGTTGGTCTGGTGCTGTGCTTCCTGACCACCAATGATGTACTCGCGTTCTTCTTCGGAGAGTTTTTTCTGATCGCGCGGGTGCTTATAGAAAACCAGCCACGCGATTGCCCAGGCGAAGCTCAGCACGCCGGAAATGATGAAAGCCATCTGCCAGCTGTGCATCACGATAGCCCACACCACCAGCGGCGGCGCAATCATCGCCCCGATGGACGAACCCACGTTGAAGTAGCCGACAGCAATAGAGCGCTCTTTTGCCGGGAACCACTCGGAACTGGCCTTCAGTCCCGCCGGGATCATCGCGGCTTCTGCCGCACCGACCGCACCGCGCGCCAGCGCCAGGCCGCCCCAGCTGCCTGCCAGCGCGGTGGCTCCGCAGAACACCGCCCAGGCGATGGCGAAGAAGGCATAGCCGATTTTGGTACCGAGGATATCCAGCACGTAGCCTGCAACAGGCTGCATGATGGTGTACGCCGCGGAATAGGCAGCAATGATGTAGGAGTATTGCTGCGTGGAGATATGCAGCTCTTCCATTAACGTCGGCGCTGCGGCTGCGACGGTGTTACGCGTCAGGTAGCCCAGCACGGTGCCTAACGTCACCAGTGCGATCATGTACCAACGTAACCCTTTAATTTTACGCATGTAAAACCTCATCGTTATAGTATTGCCGTGCCGGGACACGGTAACCGCTCGACCGTTGCCGGGAGCCGTTCAGTAACGGGAGGGGCGTAACCGGGAAATGTCCCGGAACGGCCCGAACCTTGCCAAAAGTCATCTGCATAAGTCGGTTTCCGTACCGTTAAATCTGGTGTAACTGACACCAGGAATGCATTCCGTCGGCTTATAGTTTGCGACGGCGAAAAGATAACTTGTCATACAGCTTTAAAAGGTGAGTGACATCACAAATGTATGATTCTTTGTGGGGACATTATTCGTGTCGCTTCAAGCCAGTACTGGCGCGGCTTGTAGAAGGATTTACTCCAATTTGGGTAATGTATTTGTCTGCGTTTATTGATCTCACTCACGAAAAAAACGTCGGATGGTGGAAATTGGTGTGATAACTTTGCAGCATATGAACATACGCTTTCTGACGCTCCCGTAATGAGGAAGACGATAATGACGCCGTTTATGACCGACGATTTTCTGTTAGATACCGAATTTGCTCGCCGCCTGTACCACGACTATGCAAAAGATCAGCCGATTTTCGACTACCACTGCCATTTGCCCCCGCAGCAGGTTGCCGAAAATTACCGTTTCAAAAACCTGTATGACATCTGGCTGAAGGGTGACCATTACAAATGGCGTGCGATGCGCACCAACGGCGTGGCTGAGCGCCTGTGCACCGGCGATGCGACCGATCGCGAGAAGTTTGACGCCTGGGCGGCGACCGTCCCGCACACCATCGGTAACCCGCTCTATCACTGGACGCACCTTGAGCTGCGTCGCCCGTTTGGCATCACCGGCAAACTGCTCTCTCCAACGACCGCCGATGAAATCTGGGACCAGTGCAATGCGCTCCTGGCGCAGGAGAACTTCTCCGCGCGCGGCATCATGAAGCAGATGAACGTGAAGATGGTCGGCACCACCGACGATCCGATTGACTCCCTGGAGCATCATGCCGTTGTCGCCAAAGACACCTCTTTTGATATCAAAGTGCTGCCAAGCTGGCGCCCGGACAAAGCCTTCAACATTGAGCAGGCCACGTTCAAAGACTACATGGCGAAGCTGGCGGAAGTGTCCGATACCGACATCCGTCGTTTCGCCGATCTGCAAACCGCGCTGACCAAACGTCTGGATCACTTCGCGGCGCACGGCTGTAAAGTCTCTGACCACGCGCTGGACGTTGTGCTGTTTGCGGAATCAAACGAGGCCGAGCTGGACAGCATTCTGGCGCGTCGCCTCTCCGGTGAATCGCTTAGTGAGCACGAAGTGGCGCAGTTCAAAACCGCGGTACTGGTGTTCCTCGGTGCCGAATACGCGCGTCGCGGCTGGGTACAGCAGTACCACATCGGTGCGCTGCGCAATAACAACCAGCGCCAGTTTAAACTGCTGGGTGCGGACGTGGGCTTTGACTCCATCAACGACCGTCCGCTGGCGGAAGAGCTGTCAAAACTGCTGAGCAAACAGAACGAACAAAACCTGCTGCCGAAAACCATTCTCTACTGCCTGAACCCGCGCGATAACGAAGTGCTGGGCACGATGATCGGCAACTTCCAGGGCGAAGGGATGCCGGGCAAGATGCAGTTCGGCTCCGGCTGGTGGTTCAACGATCAGAAAGACGGCATGGAGCGTCAGATGACGCAGCTGGCGCAGCTTGGCCTGCTGAGCCGCTTTGTCGGCATGCTGACCGACAGCCGCAGCTTCCTGTCCTATACCCGTCATGAATACTTCCGCCGCATTCTGTGCCAGATGATTGGCCGCTGGGTGCACGCAGGCGAAGCGCCGGCGGATATTCAGCTGCTGGGCGACATGGTGAAAAACATCTGCTTTAACAATGCGCGTGACTACTTCGCCATTGAACTGAACTAGGGCCGTTTGAGGTTGATATGCAATACATCAAAATCCATTCGCTGGATAACGTGGCCGTCGCGCTGGCAGATTTAACCGAAGGGACGGAAGTCACCTTCGACAACCAGTCGGTGACGTTACGCCAGTCCGTTGGACGTGGACACAAGTTTGCCCTGATCCCCATTGCCAAAGGGGAGAACGTGGTGAAGTACGGTCTGCCCATCGGTCATGCGCTGGCGGATATCGCGCCGGGTGAATACATCCATTCCCACAATGCCCGCACAAATCTGAGCGATCTGGACGAGTACAGCTATCAACCTGATTTACCTGCGGCACAAGAGCAGGCGGCGGATCGTGAGGTGCAGATCTACCGCCGCGCAAACGGCGACGTGGGGATCCGCAACGAGCTGTGGATCCTCCCGACCGTCGGCTGCGTGAACGGGATTGCGCGTCAGATCCAGACGCGCTTCCTGAAAGAGACCAACGATGCCGAAGGCACTGACGGCGTGCATCTGTTCAGCCACACCTACGGCTGCTCCCAGCTGGGTGACGACCACATCAACACCCGAACCATGCTGCAAAACATGGTGCGCCACCCGAACGCGGGCGCGGTGCTGGTGATTGGCCTGGGCTGCGAGAACAATCAGGTGGACGCCTTCCGCGAGACGCTCGGTGAGTTTGACCCTGAGCGCGTGCACTTTATGGTGTGCCAGCATCAGGACGACGAAGTGGAAGCGGGCGTCGAACAGCTTCATCAGCTGTATGAGGTGATGCGCCACGACAAGCGCCAGCCGGGCAAGCTGAGCGAGCTGAAGTTTGGTCTGGAGTGCGGCGGGTCTGATGGCCTTTCCGGTATCACCGCCAACCCGATGCTGGGGCGCTTCTCGGACTACGTGATCGCCAACGGCGGCACGACGGTGTTGACCGAGGTGCCGGAGATGTTCGGTGCGGAACGTATTCTGATGAGCCACTGCCGCGACGAAGAGACGTTTGAGAAGACCGTCACCATGGTGAACGACTTCAAGCAGTACTTCATTGCCCACAATCAGCCCATTTACGAGAACCCGTCGCCGGGTAACAAAGCGGGGGGGATCACCACGCTGGAAGAGAAATCCCTCGGCTGCACCCAGAAAGCAGGCGCGAGCCAGGTGGTTGACGTTCTGCGCTACGGCGAGCGCCTGAAAACGCACGGTCTGAACCTGCTGAGCGCGCCCGGTAACGATGCGGTTGCCACCAGCGCGCTGGCGGGAGCCGGCTGCCATATGGTGCTGTTCAGCACCGGTCGCGGTACGCCGTACGGCGGTTTTGTGCCGACGGTGAAAATCGCCACCAACAGCGAGCTGGCGGCGAAGAAAAAACACTGGATTGACTTTGATGCCGGGCAGCTTATCCACGGCAAGGCGATGCCGCAGCTGCTGACGGAATTTGTGGATGCGATTGTGGAAATTGCCAGCGGCAAGCAGACCTGCAACGAGAAGAACGACTTCCGCGAGCTGGCAATCTTTAAGAGCGGTGTGACGCTGTAAGTACTTTGTCGGGTGGCGCTAGCGCTTACCCGACTTACTAAACCCTGTAGGCCCGGTAAGGCGTAGCCGCCACCGGGCTTTTCTTTTTAACTGCGGAGGGCGTTCTTCGCTAAACGCGCGTCTTCCGCCTGACAGGCCGCCGCGGTAAACAGCACGTCGGTAGAGGAGTTCAGCGCGGTTTCGCAGGAGTCCTGCAGCACGCCGATGATAAAGCCGACGGCAACCACCTGCATGGCGATTTCGTTCGGGATACCGAACATATTACACGCCAGCGGGATCAGCAGCAGCGAACCGCCCGCCACGCCGGATGCGCCGCAGGCGCACAGCGATGCCACCACGCTCAGCAGCAGCGCGGTTGGCAGATCCACCGGAATACCCAGCGTATGCACCGCCGCCAGGGTCAGTACAGTGATCGTAATCGCCGCGCCCGCCATGTTCACGGTCGCACCCAGTGGGATCGACACGGAATAGGTATCGCGATCCAGGTTCAGCTTCTCCGCCAGCGCCATGTTCACCGGTATGTTCGCCGCAGAGCTGCGGGTGAAGAAGGCATACACGCCGCTCTCGCGCAGGCAGGTCAGCACCAGCGGATACGGGTTGCGGCGGATCTGCCAGAACACCAGCAGCGGGTTGATCACCAGCGCCACCAGCAGCATACAGCCGACCAGCACAACCAGCAGTTGCGCGTAGCCCCACAGCGCGTCAAAACCGGTGGTTGCCAGCGTGGAGGAGACCAGGCCGAAAATACCGATTGGCGCAAAGCGAATCACCAGCTTCACCATAAAGGTGACAGCGTTGGACAAATCGTTGACCAGGTTTTTCGTGGTCTCGTTGCCGTGACGCAGCGCGAAGCCCAGACCAATCGCCCAGACCAGGATGCCAATGTAGTTTCCGCTCATCAGCGCGGTGATGGGGTTAGAGACCATGCTCATCAGCAGACCGCGAAGGACTTCCACAATCCCGGACGGCGGCGTGATATCACCGGCCGCGCTGGTCAGGTGCAGCGAGGACGGGAACAGGAAGCTAAACACCACGGCCGTTAAGGCTGCAGAGAAGGTTCCCAGAAGATACAGGAACAGAATAGGGCGAATGTTGGTTTTTTGTCCGTGCTGGTGGTTGGCAATCGATGCCATGACCAGCATCAGAACCAGTACCGGCGCGACGGCTTTCAGGGCGCCCACAAACAGCGTCCCGAGCAGCCCCGTGGCCTCCGCAGCAGGTTTTGACACCATGGCCAGCAGAATACCCAGCACCAGTCCTACCAGAATTTGTTTAACCAGACTTCCCTGCGCCAGGCGCGCAAAAAGACCCGTCGATTGTGTGCTCATACATTATTCCTGAGTGAAATTGCGTTCCATTCCGAATGTGCTCTTAGTCACATTTATGTCCGGATGTAAGTAAATGTTTGCCTGGTCGAGTATAGGGAATGCGCGAAAGGAGGGAAGCGTAAAATGCTGGATTTTACGTGTTGCGTCATGTTTTTAACTATTGATTAACGAAAGTGCCGGGTGGCGCTGCGCTTACCCGGCCTACGGGGTGACGTTGTAGGCCCGGTAAGCGCAGCGCCACCGGGCA
>NZ_KV787905.1:171568-204145 GCF_001807145.1 Enterobacter sp. HMSC16D10 | reverse complement strand
AGGCCCGGTAAGCGCAGCGCCACCGGGCAAAATATCAGGCAACCAGCCAGAAAATCGCCAGCGCAATCAGTAATGCAAAAAACATCAATCCCGGACGCGCAGAAAGTGTTCTGAAGGTCTCCACGACCGGCGCAAACAGCGGGCTGTAGATCGGCTGAATATTTCTCACCTCCGGTACGCCGCCTTCGCGCTCGGCGCGGCGAACAAAGATCTGGTTGAGCAGATCCTGCACCTGCGCGGTAGTCAGTACCGTTTGCGGCGTGGCCTGCCAGTTCTGCTGGGCATAATCCCGAATCACCTCGAACTCGTGCGGCTCAAGCGGCTGTTTCAGCGCGGCCTGCACAGTATGCAGGGTAGGGGCGCTCTGGGTGCTGAGCGTCTGGCGTGCCTGGAGCCAGGTCACCAGATGGGTAAACTGTTTGGCCGGGATCAGCTCGCCTGCCTTCACGCCCGACAGCTCCAGCATGGATTGCCAGATAAGCTTCGTCGGTTCGCCGGTGGCCGCGGCCAGCTTCGTCACCATCTGCTTGAGCGTATTGTGCTCGGCGGGCAGTAGCGGGCGCTCGGTCGCCGGGCGCACCTGCGGCTGCGGAATCGACAGCTCATTGTTCTGCAGCAGCGTCAGCACGGTTTTGAGCTGGTCGGGCGTCAGTTGGCCCAGCGCGGTCTGACCATACTGCTGGCGAATAAAATCACTCACCGCCTGGCGGTTATTTCCCTGGCCCAGCAGCTCCGTCAGCTGAGAAACAATCTGGCGCGTGGTGTGGTTCTGCTGCGCGGTCGTAATACGCTGGTTCAGATTTTGCTCGGCAGCGGGGAAATGGCGCGACTGCAGCGGTGCGTCGTTCCTCACGCCTAAATCATGCTTCACCCCGGCCCAGACTTCCGCGTTTTGCTGTGAAGTCAGCGCAATCAGGCGCGTGATCAGTCGCTCCAGCACGGTGCGCTGTTGCGTGGATAGCGGTTGTTCACCGGCAACGTTTGGCGTGACGGGGCCTTCACCCGGAGGGCGTGGCGGCGTACCTGAAATGGGCTGCATCGTCAAAAATCCTTAAAGTCAAAACTCAGCGTAAACCTGGCAGACGTATATGCCTGGCGGCCAGATTATGGCACACTTGGCAGGTTTTCTTCCTCTCAAACAGGTACTCAGACGTGAAAATCCTCGTTGATGAAAATATGCCTTACGCCCGTGAGCTGTTTAGCCGCCTGGGTAACGTTAAGGCTGTTCCTGGTCGCCCGATCCCGGTCAACGAACTGGACGATGCCGACGCCCTGATGGTGCGCTCGGTGACCAAAGTAAATGAGGCGTTGCTCGCCGGTAAGGCGATTAAGTTCGTTGGGACCGCAACGGCAGGGACCGATCATGTGGATGATAAATGGCTGAAGCAGGCCGGAATCGGTTTCTCCGCCGCGCCGGGCTGTAACGCGATTGCCGTCGTGGAATATGTTTTCTCCTCGCTGCTGATGCTGGCCGAGCGCGACGGGTTTGCGCTGAAAGACCGCACCGTGGGGATTGTCGGCGTGGGTAACGTCGGCGGACGCCTGCAAAAGCGCCTGGAAGCGTTAGGGATTCGCACGTTGCTGTGCGATCCGCCGCGCAAAGACAACGGCGACGACGGGGATTTCCGTTCGCTGGACGAGCTGGTTGAACAGTGCGACGTGCTGACGTTCCACACGCCGCTGTTTAAAGAGGGGCCGTATAAGTCTCTGCATCTGGCCGATGAGGCGTTAATTCGCCGTCTGAAGGCTGGCACTATTCTGATAAATGCCTGCCGTGGTCCGGTAGTCGATAACGCCGCGCTGCTGACGTGTCTGAACGAAGGACAAGACCTCAGCGTGGTGCTGGACGTCTGGGAGCCTGAGCCGGACCTCAACGTTGAGCTGCTAAATAAGGTTGATGTGGGCACGGCGCATATCGCTGGTTATACCCTCGAAGGGAAAGCCCGCGGTACGACGCAGGTCTTCGAAGCCTACAGCGCCTTTATCGGCCATCCGCAGCAGGTGGCGCTGGATACCTTACTCCCCGCGCCTGAATTTGGCCGCATTACCCTTCACGGCCCGCTCGATCAGGCAACGCTGAAAAGGCTGGTGCATTTGGTGTATGATGTGCGCCGCGATGATGCGCTGCTGCGTAAAGTGGCGGGGATCCCGGGTGAGTTTGATAAGCTGCGCAAGAACTACGTTGAGCGCCGCGAGTGGTCTTCCCTCTATGTGATGTGCGACGACGCGTCGGCGGCGACGCTGCTGCACAAGCTGGGGTTTAACGCCGTTCATCACCCGGCGCATTAATGTCTTCTTAATGCTCCCTGTCGGATACTCCGACAGGGACGCTTTTTTATTTCTGGAGTAAACCACCATGTCTGAAGGCTGGAACATTGCCATTTTAGGTGCCACGGGTGCCGTGGGCGAAGCCCTGCTCGAAACGCTTGCTGAGCGTCAGTTCCCGGTGGGCGATATCTATGCGCTGGCGCGAACGGATAGCGCGGGTGAGCATCTGCGTTTTAACAATAAATCCGTCATGGTTCAGGATGCGGCGGCGTTCGACTGGACGCAGGCGCAGCTGGCGTTTTTCGCCGCGGGCGCTGAAGCCACTGCGGCGTACGTTGAAGAGGCGACCAACGCAGGCTGCCTGGTGATTGACCTGAGCGGCCTGTTCTCCATGGAGCCGGATGTGCCGCTGGTGGTGCCGGACGTGAACCCGTTTGTACTGGCTGACTACCGCAACCGTAACGTCATTGCAGTACCGAACAGCCTGACCAGCCAGCTGCTGACCGCCCTGAAACCGCTGATCGACGATGGCGGCCTGTCGCGCATTACCGTGACCAGCCTGCTGTCCGCGTCCGCAAACGGCAAAAAGGCCGTTGACGCGCTGGCCGGGCAGAGCGCGAAGCTGCTGAACGGTATCCCGATTGACGAAGATGATTTCTTTGGCCGCCAGCTGGCGTTCAATATGCTGCCGCTGCTGCCGGACCGCGAGGGTTCCGTGCGCGAAGAGCGTCGTATCGTTGATGAGGTGCGTAAAATTCTGCAGGACGATGGCCTGATGATCTCCGCAAGCGTCGTGCAGTCCCCGGTCTTCTACGGTCACGCGCAGATGGTCGGCTTTGAAGCGCTGCGTCCCCTGGCGGCAGAAGAGGCGCGCGATGCGTTTGGCCGCGGGGAAGACATCGTCCTCTCTGAAGAGAGCGAGTTCCCGACGCAGGTAGGCGACGCCACCGGTAGCGCGCATCTTTCCGTTGGCTGCGTGCGTAACGACTACGGTATGCCGGAGCAGGTTCAGTTCTGGTCCGTTGCCGACAACGTTCGTTTCGGCGGCGCGCTGATGGCGGTCAAGATCGCTGAAAAACTGGTGCAGGAGTACCTGTACTGATGTCAGACGTGGAACAAAAGCCGGTTCATAAAATTGCCCTCGGTATTGAGTACGATGGCAGTAAATATTATGGCTGGCAGCGTCAGAATGAGGTGCGCAGCGTCCAGGAGAAACTGGAGAAAGCGCTCTCTCAGGTGGCAAACGAGCCGATTAACGTCCTGTGCGCAGGCCGTACGGACGCGGGCGTTCACGGCACGGGGCAGGTGGTGCACTTTGAGACCACCGCCGTGCGTAAGGATGCCGCCTGGACGCTGGGTGTAAATGCGAATTTGCCTGGTGACATTGCGGTGCGCTGGGTGAAAGCTGTGCCGGATGATTTTCATGCGCGTTTCAGCGCCACCGCGCGTCGTTACCGTTATGTCATCTACAACCAGCGTCTGCGTCCCGCGGTGTTAAGCCAGGGCGTGACGCATTTTTATGAACCGCTCGATGCGGAACGCATGCATCGCGCGGCGCAGTGTCTGATTGGTGAAAATGACTTTACCTCGTTTCGTGCGGTGCAGTGTCAGTCCCGCACGCCGTGGCGTAATGTCATGCACATTAACGTCAGCCGTTTTGGCGCGTATGTGGTGGTGGATATCAAAGCCAATGCCTTTGTACATCATATGGTGCGGAATATTGTGGGCAGCCTGATGGAAGTGGGTGCCGGACACCAGCCGGAGAGCTGGATTGCAGACCTGCTGGCAGCGAAGGACAGAACGCTTGCGGCAGCCACGGCGAAAGCGGAAGGGCTGTATCTGGTCTCGGTAGACTATCCGGATCGGTTTGACCTGCCGAAACCGCCAATGGGGCCGCTGTTTTTAGC
Organism: Enterobacter sp. HMSC16D10; assembly: GCF_001807145.1. Taxonomy (NCBI): domain Bacteria; kingdom Pseudomonadati; phylum Pseudomonadota; class Gammaproteobacteria; order Enterobacterales; family Enterobacteriaceae; genus Enterobacter; species Enterobacter sp. HMSC16D10. The sequence goes on along the minus strand of NZ_KV787905.1, from coordinate 199,970 downwards.
GGACTAAACAAAGGTGCAATTAAGGCTTAGACAATATGGACGTAATTCGTTTTTTGATTGATTTCATCCTGCATATTGATGTTCACCTGGCAGAGCTGGTCGCGCAGTATGGCGTCTGGGTTTACGCCATTCTGTTCCTCATTCTGTTCTGTGAAACCGGGCTGGTTGTCACGCCGTTCCTGCCGGGCGATTCACTGCTGTTTGTCGCCGGGGCGTTATCGGCGCTGCCCACCAACGATCTGAATGTGCATCTTATGGTGGTGCTGATGGTGATTGCCGCCATCGTCGGTGATGCGGTCAACTACACGATTGGACGCGTATTCGGTGAACGGCTTTTCAGCAATCCGGATTCAAAAATTTTCCGCCGCAGCTATTTAGATAAAACTCATGCGTTTTATGAACGCCATGGCGGAAAAACCATTATCCTTGCGCGCTTTGTGCCTATTGTGCGCACATTTGCACCGTTTGTGGCGGGAATGGGACATATGTCCTATCGTCATTTTGCCATGTATAACGTCGTGGGGGCGCTGCTGTGGGTACTGCTGTTTACCTATGCGGGTTACCTGTTTGGCGATCTCCCAGTGGTTCAGGAAAATCTTAAGTTACTGATTGTAGCGATTATTGTGCTTTCCGTACTGCCGGGCGTTATCGAAATCATTCGTCATAAACGTGCGGCGGCAAAGCAAGCGAAGTAAATGCACACTGGCGGTTCGACCACTTTTTTATCCAAAGTTTCGGGCTGTTATGTTTTAATGTGCAACATTCATGGTCTGTTGGAGGCAAAAATGGCATTATTCGCCTCTTATAGCAAAACTGGCATACGACCAGGTTCAGGCAGAAAGGTTATCAATGAGCTGGATTGAACGAATTAAAAGCAACATTACCCCAACGCGTAAAGCGAGCATTCCTGAAGGGGTATGGACGAAGTGTGATAGCTGCGGCCAGGTTCTGTATCGCGCAGAGCTGGAGCGCAACCTTGAGGTGTGTCCGAAGTGTGACCACCATATGCGTATGTCGGCGCGCAACCGCCTGCATAGCCTGCTGGACGAAGGTTCTCTGGTAGAACTGGGCAGCGAGCTTGAGCCAAAAGACGTGCTGAAGTTCCGCGACTCCAAAAAATATAAAGATCGTCTGGCCTCCGCACAGAAAGAGACCGGCGAGAAAGACGCGCTGGTCGTCATGAAAGGCACCCTGCATGGGATGCCGGTTGTTGCCGCTGCGTTTGAGTTCTCCTTTATGGGCGGCTCAATGGGCTCCGTGGTCGGTGCGCGCTTCGTGCGTGCCGTTGAGCAGGCGCTGGAAGACAACTGTCCGCTGATCTGCTTCTCTGCCTCCGGCGGAGCACGTATGCAGGAAGCGCTGATGTCCCTGATGCAGATGGCTAAAACCTCTGCAGCGCTGGCGAAGATGCAGGAGCGCGGTCTGCCGTACATCTCCGTGCTGACCGACCCAACCATGGGCGGCGTCTCCGCGAGCTTCGCGATGCTGGGCGACCTGAACGTCGCTGAGCCAAAAGCGCTGATCGGCTTTGCGGGTCCTCGCGTTATCGAGCAGACCGTTCGTGAAAAACTGCCGCCGGGATTCCAGCGCAGTGAGTTCCTCATTGAGAAAGGCGCCATCGACATGATCGTCCGCCGTCCGGAAATGCGCCTGAAACTGGCGCGCATCCTGGCGAAGCTGATGAATCTGCCAGCGCCGAACCCGGATGAGCCGCGTGAAGGCGTGGTGGTACCGGATCAGGAACCCGAGGCCTGATAACTGAAAAGGGCAGGGCCGGTTGGCGCTGCCCTTTTGCTTTCTAATCTGTTAATGACAACCGGGCATTATGGAAAATAAAAGCATTCCCCAAGCCACGTCGCCCCTGGCCGCGTGGCTTTCTTATCTGGAAAACCTGCACAGTAAAACCATCGATATGGGGCTTGAGCGCGTAAGCCAGGTTGCCGCGCGTCTTGATGTGCTGAAACCGGCGCCTTTCGTGTTCACCGTCGCAGGCACCAACGGCAAAGGTACCACCTGCCGCACGCTGGAATCCGTCCTGATGGCGGCGGGCTACAGGGTCGGCGTGTACAGCTCGCCACATCTGGTACGCTACACCGAGCGGGTTCGAGTGCAGAACAGCGAGCTGCCGGAGTCCGTGCATACGGCATCGTTCGCGGAAATTGAAGCCGCGCGCGGAGAGACCTCATTAACCTATTTTGAATACGGCACTCTGTCGGCCCTGTGGCTGTTCAAACAGGCCCAGCTGGACGTGGTGATCCTTGAGGTTGGCCTTGGCGGACGTCTTGATGCGACCAATATCGTCGATGCAGACGTGGCGGTAGTGACCAGCATCGCGCTGGATCATATCGACTGGCTGGGGCCCGATCGTGAAAGCATTGGCCGCGAGAAGGCCGGTATTTTCCGGGCAAATAAACCTGCCGTGGTGGGCGAGCCGGACATGCCGCACACCATTGCTGACGTGGCGAACGAAAAGGGCGCACAGCTGCTGCGCCGCGGCGTTGACTGGCAGTATGAGGTTCAGGACAACGGCTGGCGCTTTAGCGACGCGCAGGGGGCGCTGGATAACCTGCCGCTGCCGCAGGTCCCGCAGCCAAATGCGGCAACCGCGCTGGCGGCACTGCGCGCCAGCGGCCTCGTGGTCAGCGAACAGGCGATCCGCGAGGGTATACAAAACGCGATTCTGCCAGGACGTTTCCAGATTGTGAGCGAGTCACCGCGCCTGATTCTGGACGTGGCGCACAACCCCCACGCGGCGGCGTATCTCGCGGGACGTCTCAAATCGTTACCAAAAACCGGGCGCGTGCTGGCGGTTATCGGTATGCTTCATGATAAAGATATCGGCGGGACGCTGGCCTGCATGGAGAGTGTGGTCGATAGCTGGTATTGTGCTCCTCTGGAGGGGCCACGCGGCGCGACGGCTGAGCAGCTGATGGAACATCTCGGCAAAGGCGCAATCTACAGTAGCGTGGCGCAGGCCTGGCATGCCGCGATGGCGGAGGCTAAACCAGAAGATACCGTGCTGGTGTGTGGTTCATTCCACACGGTGGCACATGTCATGGAAGTGATGGACGCGGGGAGAACCGGTGGCGAGTAAGTTTCAGAACCGTTTAACAGGAACCATTGTGCTGGTCGCGCTCGGGGTGATTATTCTTCCCGGGCTGCTCGACGGGCAGAAAAAGCATTATCAGGATGAGTTTGCCGCGATTCCGCTGGTGCCGAAACCGGGCGACCGCGATGAGCCGGATATGCTGCCCGCGGCGACGCAGGCATTGCCTGCTCAGCCTCCGGAAGGGGCGGCGGAAGAGGTGCGCGCGGGCGATGCCGCCGCACCGTCGCTCGATCCGTCTCGCCTGGCGGCCACGAGCAACAGCGATATCGATCCTGTGCCGGTCGAGCAGCCTAAACCGGTTGAAAAACCGAAGCCGGTTGAGAAGCCGCAGCCGAAACCGCAGCGTGATAAAGCGGCAGAACAGCTCGCCGCAGCGTCAGAGACGCCTCCGCCAGCAAAACCGACGCAGCAGGACGCTGCTGCCCCAACGGGCAAAGCCTACGTGGTGCAGCTCGGTGCGCTGAAAAATGCGGACAAGGTGAATGAGGTGGTGGGTAAACTGCGCAGTGCGGGATATCGTGTTTACACTTCACCTTCCACGCCGGTGCAGGGTAAAATTACCCGTATCCTCGTGGGGCCAGAAGCGTCTAAAGACAAACTGAAAGGGTCGCTGGGTGAGCTGAAGCAGATCTCCGGCCTGAGCGGTGTAGTAATGGGCTACAGCGCGAACTAAGTACGACCTGCTCCTGTAAGAGAGAGGCGATAAGCCACGGCGTTGAACATTTTTTCAGCGCCTTTTTTATTTACGCGCGGGAAGGAAATCCCTACGCAAACGTTTTCTTTTTCTGTTAGAATTCGCCCCGAACTGGATGACAGGGCGTTTAATCGTGGGACACATATGGTCTGGATTGATTACGCCATCATTGCGGTGATTGGTTTTTCCTGTCTGGTTAGCCTGATCCGTGGCTTTGTTCGTGAAGCGTTATCGCTGGTGACCTGGGGTTGTGCTTTCTTTGTCGCCAGTCATTACTACACTTACCTGTCTGTCTGGTTCACGGGCTTTGAAGATGAACTGGTCCGAAATGGAATCGCCATCGCGGTGCTGTTTATCGCGACGCTGATTGTTGGCGCTATCGTCAATTACGTGATAGGTCAGCTGGTCGAGAAAACCGGTCTGTCAGGAACGGACAGGGTACTCGGGATCTGTTTCGGGGCGTTGCGAGGCGTGCTGATTGTGGCCGCGATCCTGTTCTTCCTGGATACCTTTACCGGGTTCTCCAAAAGTGAAGACTGGCAGAAATCGCAGCTCATTCCAGAGTTCAGCTTCATCATCAGATGGTTCTTTGACTATCTGCAAAGCTCGTCGAGTTTTTTGCCCAGGGCATAAACCCTGAGATGTGGCTTAACGAGGAAAAGACGAATGTGCGGTATTGTCGGTATCGCCGGTTTCATGCCGGTAAACCAGTCGATTTATGACGCGTTAACGGTGCTTCAGCACCGTGGGCAGGATGCTGCGGGTATCATCACCATTGATGCAAACAACTGCTTCCGTTTACGCAAGGCGAATGGCCTGGTAAACGATGTGTTTGAAGCCCGCCATATGCAGCGTCTGCAAGGTAATATGGGGATCGGTCACGTTCGTTATCCTACCGCTGGCAGTTCCAGCGCCTCTGAGGCACAGCCTTTCTACGTCAACTCACCGTATGGCATCACCCTTGCCCATAACGGCAACCTGACCAACGCGCATGAGCTGCGTAAAAAGCTGTTCGAAGAGAAACGTCGCCACATTAACACCACCTCTGATTCTGAAATCCTGCTCAACGTGTTCGCCAGTGAGCTGGATAACTTCCGCCACTATCCGCTGGAAGCGGACAACATTTTTGCCGCGATTGCCGCGACCAACCGTCAGATCCGCGGCGCGTACGCCTGCGTGGCGATGATCATCGGTCACGGCATGGTGGCCTTCCGCGATCCAAACGGCATTCGTCCGCTGGTGCTCGGCAAGCGCGACCTCGGCGATGGCCGTACCGAATATATGGTTGCCTCGGAGAGCGTGGCGCTGGATACCCTGGGCTTCGAATTCCTGCGCGACGTTGCGCCGGGCGAAGCGGTGTATATCACCGAGAAGGGCCAGCTGTTTACCCGCCAGTGTGCCGACAACCCGGTCAGCAACCCGTGCCTGTTTGAATACGTTTACTTTGCCCGTCCGGACTCCTTCATCGACAAGATTTCCGTCTACAGCGCGCGCGTCAATATGGGCACGAAGCTCGGCGAGAAGATTGCCCGCGAGTGGGACGATCTGGACATCGACGTGGTGATTCCTATCCCGGAAACCTCCTGCGATATCGCGCTGGAGATCGCCCGCATTCTGGACAAGCCATACCGTCAGGGCTTCGTGAAGAACCGCTACGTTGGCCGCACCTTCATCATGCCGGGCCAGCACCTGCGCCGTAAGTCCGTGCGTCGCAAGCTGAACGCCAACCGCGCGGAGTTCCGCGATAAGAACGTTCTGCTGGTGGATGACTCCATCGTTCGCGGCACCACCTCTGAGCAGATTATCGAGATGGCGCGCGAAGCGGGTGCGAAGAAAGTCTACCTGGCCTCTGCTGCGCCGGAGATTCGCTTCCCGAACGTGTACGGTATTGATATGCCAACCGCCAACGAGCTGATCGCTCATGGCCGTGAAGTGGATGAAATTCGCCAGATCATCGGTGCTGACGGCCTGATTTTCCAGGACCTGAACGATCTCATCGACGCGGTGCGTGCCGAGAATCCGGAAATTCAGCAGTTTGAATGCTCCGTGTTCAACGGCATTTACGTGACCAAAGACGTTGACCAGCAGTACCTCGACTATCTTGATTCGCTGCGCAACGACGACGCCAAAGCCGTTCAGCTGCAAAACGATCTCGAAAGCTTAGAGATGCACAACGAAGGTTGATGTTCCGGCAGGTGAGGGCGTATGCCCTCACTTGCAACTCCCCGCAAAATCCTGCACAGTCTGCCCTGAAATCAGTAAGGGCGAAAATCATGAAACGACTCATAGTTGGGCTCAGCGGTGCCAGCGGTGCGATTTACGGCGTACGTTTGCTACAGGTTCTGCGTAACGTGGCGGACGTCGAAACCCATCTGGTGATGAGCCAGGCGGCGCGGCAGACCCTCTCTCTGGAGACCGATCTCACCCTGCGCGATGTTCAGGCGCTTGCGGATGTCGTTCACGATGCCCGTGATATCTCCGCCAGCATCTCCTCAGGCTCGTTTAAAACCGCCGGCATGGTGATCCTGCCCTGTTCAATCAAAACGCTCTCCGGCATTGTGAACAGCTATACCGACACCCTTGTGACGCGTGCGGCGGATGTGGTGCTGAAGGAGCGGCGTCCTCTGGTGCTGTGCGTGCGGGAAACGCCGCTGCACCTGGGCCATCTGCGCTTAATGACGCAGGCTGCTGAGCTGGGGGCTGTGATCATGCCGCCGGTGCCCGCGTTCTACCATCGTCCGCAAACGCTGGACGACATTATCAACCAGACCGTTAACCGCGTACTCGATCAGTTCGACATCGACCTGCCCGAGGATCTCTTCACCCGCTGGCAGGGTGCCTGAATCTGTGCACATAGCCGGTGCATGAAAAGACACGTTGCCCTGTTTCAGGGCAATTATGCAACGGCGATCATATCCTCGACATTTAATTTGTTTTTTCCCTTTTTCTCTCTCCGGTTCGTTCGGCAGACCTGCTATCTTTCACCATTAAGGCAGTATCGCAACGTTTTATTAACATATTTAACGTCGAAGTTTTAACCAGACGGCAATGTGGCATAAGACCTGCAAGATGAAGCCTGCAACACAACACACAACACAATACATAATAAAATCACGGTACTTGAGGGTAAATGTATGAAGAAGACGGTTCTGGCTCTGTCTTTGCTGGTGGGGTTAAGTGCGGCAGCAGGTAGCTACGCAGCGCTTCCACAGACGGTTCGTATCGGTACAGACGCAACCTACGCGCCATTCTCTTCCAAGGATGCGAAAGGCGATTTCGTGGGGTTTGATATCGATCTGGGTAATGAAATGTGCAAACGCATTGCGGTGAAATGCACATGGGTGGGCAGCGACTTTGACGCGTTAATCCCGTCGCTGAAAGCCAAGAAAATCGACGCCATTATCTCTTCTCTTTCCATCACTGAAAAACGCCAGCAGGAGATTGCCTTCTCTGACAAGCTCTACGCCGCGGATTCTCGCCTGATTGCGCCTAAAGGCTCCCCGATTAAGCCCACCATCGACTCGCTGAAGGGCAAGCATGTCGGCGTGCTTCAGGGCTCGACGCAGGAAGGCTATGCCAATGCTAACTGGCGTGAGAAGGGCGTAGACGTGGTGGCTTACCAGAACCAGGATCTGATTTACTCTGACCTGGCGGCAGGCCGTCTGGATGCGGCATTCCAGGATGAAGTCGCTGCGAGCGAAGGCTTCCTGAAGCAGCCTGCGGGCAAAGACTACGCGTTTGCAGGCCCGTCGGTGAAAGACAAAAAGTACTTTGGCGATGGCACCGGGATTGGCCTGCGTAAGGATGATACCGAGCTGAAAGCCGCCTTCGACAAAGCCTTTGCAGAGCTGCGTAAAGACGGTACTTACGACAAACTGGCGAAGAAATACTTCGACTTCAACGTATACGGTGAATAACACCTGGCGGTAACGCACCGAAAAGGTGCGTTACGGGAACGGTTGACCCAATACGGTGCATTTTATGCACTGTATTGGATCGCTGTGTGCATACTTACGCATTAATAATGCAAAAATTCCCGCTGGAAAGGCATTAATCTTTGCCTGACTGAGGGGATTAATGGCACATTAGCACCACCCCGTCGTCGTAAAAATCCCGTATGAAGACAGTTTGTTGAGGACAAATATGAAAAAACTCGTGTTGTCATTATCACTGGTACTGGCCTTTTCCAGCGCCACCGCGGCATTCGCAGCTATTCCGCAGAAAATTCGAATTGGTACCGATCCTACCTATGCGCCGTTCGAATCGAAGAATTCAAAGGGTGAACTGGTCGGTTTTGACATCGATCTGGCCAATGAGCTGTGCAAACGCATCAAAGCACAGTGTACCTACGTTGAGAACCCGCTGGATGCGCTGATCCCGTCCCTGAAAGCGAAAAAAATCGACGTAATCATGTCCTCCCTCTCCATTACCGAAAAACGCCAGCAGGAGATTGCCTTCACCGACAAACTCTACGCGGCCGATTCACGTCTGGTGGTGGCGAAATCGTCTGATATTCAGCCTACGCTGGAATCGCTGAAGGGCAAACGCGTGGGCGTGCTGCAGGGCACCACTCAGGAAACCTACGGCAACGAGCACTGGGCACCGAAGGGGATTGAAATTGTCTCCTATCAGGGCCAGGAAAATATTTACGCTGACCTGACGGCAGGCCGTATTGATGCCGCATTCCAGGATGAAGTCGCGGCTAGCGAAGGCTTCCTGAAAACGCCGGTAGGTAAAGATTACAAGTTTGGCGGCCCGTCCATTAAGGATGTGAAGTTGTTTGGTGTGGGCACCGGTATGGGCCTGCGCAAAGAAGACAACGAACTGCGTGAAGCGCTGAACAAGGCGTTCGCTGAAATGCGCGCAGACGGCACCTACGACAAGCTGGCGAAAAAGTACTTTGATTTTAATGTTTACGGCGGCTAATCGCCCCGTCATATAACGTGCGGCCCCTCCCACGGCGGGAGGGGAAAAGACACGGTTCCACCACTCACGATACGACAGGGCTCGCGGTATGCTGTACGGATTTTCTGGCGTTATTTTACAGGGCGCGCTTGTCACCCTTGAGCTGGCTATCAGCTCCGTGGTGCTGGCGGTGCTGATAGGTCTGGCAGGCGCAGGGGCGAAGCTTTCAGCTAACAAACCGCTGGCGCTAATCTTTGAAGGCTATACCACGCTCATTCGCGGCGTTCCCGATCTGGTGCTGATGCTGCTGATCTTTTACGGTCTGCAGATTGCGCTTAACGGCATAACAGACGCGATGGGCATGGGACAAATTGATATCGACCCGATGGTGGCCGGTATTATTACCCTCGGTTTTATCTACGGCGCCTACTTCACTGAAACCTTCCGCGGTGCTTACATGGCCGTGCCGAAAGGTCACATTGAGGCGGCAACCGCATTTGGTTTTACCTCATCACAAACGTTTCGTCGGATTATGTTCCCGGCCATGATGCGCTACGCGCTGCCGGGCATCGGGAACAACTGGCAGGTTATCCTCAAAGCAACAGCGCTGGTCTCGCTGCTCGGTCTGGAAGACGTCGTGAAAGCGACTCAGCTGGCGGGTAAGAGCACCTGGGAGCCGTTCTATTTTGCGGTGGTCTGTGGCGTGATTTATCTGGTCTTTACGACCGTCTCCAATGGTGTGCTGCTTCTGCTGGAGCGTCGCTACTCCGTGGGTGTGAAGAGGGCTGACCTGTGATTGAGATTATTCAGGAATACTGGAAATCGCTGCTGTGGACAGATGGCTACCGCTTTACCGGCGTGGCGATTACGCTCTGGCTGCTGATCTCCTCCGTGGTAATGGGCGGTATTCTGGCGGTGTTTCTCGCCATTGGCCGCGTCTCGAACAATAAATTTATCCAGTTCCCGATCTGGCTGTTCACCTACGTCTTTCGCGGTACGCCGCTGTACGTGCAGCTGCTGGTGTTCTACTCGGGAATGTATACGCTTGAGATCGTAAAAGGCACTGAGATGCTGAATGCGTTCTTCCGCAGCGGTCTGAACTGTACGGTGCTGGCGTTGACGCTTAACACCTGCGCCTACACCACGGAGATTTTCGCGGGGGCGATTCGTTCTGTTCCTTACGGTGAAATTGAAGCAGCCCGGGCCTACGGCTTCTCGTCGGTGAAACTCTACCGCTGCATCATTCTGCCATCGGCCCTGCGTATCGCGTTACCGGCCTACAGTAACGAAGTGATTTTGATGCTGCACTCGACTGCGCTCGCCTTTACCGCGACGGTGCCGGACCTGCTCAAAATCGCGCGCGATATTAACTCCGCAACCTATCAGCCGTTTACCGCGTTTGGCATTGCGGCGGTGCTCTATTTAATTATCTCTTATGTTCTGATTAGCCTGTTCCGTAAGGCTGAAAAACGCTGGTTGCAGCATATAAAACCTTCTTCGACGCACTGAGAAAGATGATGGCTGAGAACAAATTAAACGTAATTGATTTGCACAAACGCTACGGCGAACATGAAGTGCTGAAAGGGGTGTCGCTGCAGGCGAATGCGGGCGACGTGATCAGTATCATCGGCTCATCCGGCTCGGGAAAAAGTACCTTCCTGCGCTGCATCAACTTCCTCGAAAAGCCGAGTGAAGGCTCAATTGTGGTGAGCGGGCAGAATATCAACCTGGTGCGTGACAAAGACGGTCAGCTGAAGGTGGCAGACAAGAACCAGCTGCGCCTGCTGCGTACGCGCCTGACGATGGTATTCCAGCACTTTAACCTCTGGAGCCACATGACGGTGCTGGAGAACGTGATGGAAGCACCGGTTCAGGTGCTGGGCCTGAGCAAGCATGAAGCCCGCGAGCGCGCGGTGAAATACCTGGCGAAAGTGGGCATTGACGAACGCCAGCAGATGAAATACCCGGTGCATCTCTCCGGCGGTCAGCAGCAGCGTGTCTCTATCGCCCGCGCGCTGGCGATGGAGCCCGAGGTACTGCTGTTCGACGAACCGACCTCCGCGCTGGACCCTGAACTCGTTGGCGAAGTGCTGCGCATCATGCAGAAGCTGGCCGAAGAGGGCAAAACGATGGTGGTGGTGACGCACGAGATGGGCTTCGCCCGTAACGTCTCGAACCACGTGATTTTCCTGCATCAGGGGAAAATTGAAGAGCAGGGCCACCCGGACGAGGTGCTGGCAAACCCGCAAAGCCCGCGTTTGCAGCAGTTCCTTAAAGGCTCTCTGAAGTAAGAGGGCATCAGACCGCAGTGCAGCCCAATCGCCCGGTGGCGCTTCGCTTACCGGGCCTACAAAACCGCAGGCCGGGCAAACGCAGTGCCGCCCGGCATTCAGGCCGCACTATACTCCAGCCGGTACACCCAGTCGTCATAGCGCACGCCATCAATCTCATACGCTTTTTCCAGTACCTGAGTGCGCACAAATCCCGCTTTCTCCAGCACCCGCACTGACCCGCCGTTGTCCGCCAGTACGTACGCATTAATCGCCTTCACGCCGGTCTGGTTAAAGGCGTAATCACACACCGCGCGCAGCGCTTCGCTGGCGATACCTTTCCCCTGCGCGGCAGGCACAACCGTATAGCCGATGTCGGCCTCTTCACGATTCTCAGCGCTAATCTGCAGGCCGATATCGCCCAGCGGCGCATCATCATCCCGGGCGCGAATGACAAACACATGAGCAGCAGCGAGTCGCGCGGCAAACACGCGTCGGGTCTCTTTTTCCGGGGCGATGGCGGCCATATAGCGCATGATTCGGCGATCTTCACGCAGCGAGCGGAAGAAGGCCCAGTCAGAGGGTTCGAAAGGGGTGAGGTAAAGCCGGGGTGTGGTGATGATTGCCATTGTTACGCCATTTCTTCGGAACATGGCCTGTCACTGTACCATATTCACCGCACCACATCCCCCAGCGCCTCTTCTAATTCATACCAGCGGAACGCAAACCCGGCCGCTTCCAGCCGTTTTGGCAGCGCTCTCTGTCCACCCAGAACCAGAACAGACGCTTCACCCATCAGCAGCCGAATCGCCGTCGCAGGAACGCGCAATATCGCCGGGCGGTGCAGGGCATGTCCCAGCGCGTGGGCAAACTGTTCATTTCGCACCGGATACGGCGCAACCATGTTAAACGGCCCGCGCAGATCGTTATCCAGCAGCCAGAGAATCCCGTTGACCATATCGTCGATATGGATCCACGCCATATACTGACGGCCATTGCCGATGGGGCCACCGAGTCCTAGCCTGAAAGGGGGAAGCATCTTCGCCAGAATGCCGCCTTTCGGCGCGAGGACGACACCGGTCCGCAGCAGGCAAACGCGGGTCCGATCGCTCTGCGCCGCGCAGGCAATACGCTCCCACTGGGCGCAGAGCTTATGGGTAAACTCGTTATGGGGAGGCTCTTCCTCGGTCACCACCACCTCGCCAAGATCGCCGTAATAGCCTACTGCGGAACCCGAAATCAGCACGGAAGGCGGCGTATGGCTGTTGCGGATCAGCTCGACCAGCTTTTCGGTAATGTTCCACCGGCTGCTGCATAACAGCTGTTTTTGCTCTTCCGTCCAGCGCTTATCGGCGATGGGTTCTCCCGCGAGGTTAATAACGGCGTCGAAACCGTCCAGATTTTGCTGCTCGGCCAGATTTTTCCAGATATCAACACCTGCCCCCAGCACCTGACGCGCTTTCTCCGGGCTGCGCGTGACCACGGTGATGTCGTGGTGCAAGGCCTGCAGACGCGCAATGAGGTGACGACCAATCAGGCCAGTACCGCCGGTCAGCAAAATCTTCATACAACCTCCAGGTTTACGCCTGGCGTTTCCAGCTTAACGTCATAGAGACGGAGTCGGCGTAACGCAGGGCGTGAAGTTTATCGATCTCAACTTCAGCATAAGTGACCCAGTGATGTTCGCGTGCGATATCGAGCACATCCTGAGTTAATTTTTCCAGCAGAGAGAAACGGTTATTCTCCACAAACTGGATAATGTTCTTGGTGATTGTGCGGTAGTTCAGCGCGTCATTGATGTCTTCGCTGGCGCGCGCTTTGTCTGCGGGGTAGTGAATCACCACATTAATAACAATATCCTGACGGTTGGCGATCTCTTCCTCTTTGATACCGATGAAGGTACGCAGGCGTAAATTTTTTATACGAATAATGGCGTCTGGCTGTGACATTGCAGGTCTTCTCCGTGTCAGTATTTCCTGCCCATAATACATGAGAGCCTCACAGGCACCCAGCCTCATACCGGGTTAAATTTGCTGGATTTTTTGCATCGCTCGCTCGGTCGCCGGGCGGGTCCGGATGCGCTCAAACCAGTTGTTCACCGCCGGGTAAGCGGCCAGGTCAATTCGGTGTTTTTCATGCGTATTCACCCACGGCCAGCAGGCGATGTCGGCAATACTGTAATGATCGCCGCCGAGCCACGGCGTTTTCTCCAGCCGACGGTTCAGAACGTCATAGAGCCGCTGCGTCTCAACCTGATAGCGCTCTATCGCATAAGGAATGGGTTGCGGGGCGTAAGCGGTAAAATGATGATTTTGTCCCAGCATGGGGCCCAGCCCGCTTGCCTGCCAGAAAAGCCATTGCAGCGTATGGTGGCGCTCGCGCAGTTCGCCGCTCAGCAGCGTGCCGGTTTTCTCCGCCAGGTAGAGCAAAATTTCACCGGATTCAAACAGGCTCAACGGTCTGCCCCCGTCCGCCGGCTGGTTATCAATGATGGCCGGGATTTTATTATTCGGCGAGATAGCCAGAAAGAGAGGGCTGAACTGCTCGCCTTTGCTGATATCCACGCGAATGATCCTGTAATCCAGCTCGGCTTCTTCAAGAAAGAGGGTGATCTTATGGCCGTTTGGGGTAGGGGCATAATAAAGGTCGATCATTCTCAACTCCTGTCCATGCGAATAGTGGTGCCATGACAAATGAGTATAGGTGGTTGTTGTAAATCGTGAGTTTTCATCAAGTGACAGCGAGACAAAGAGATTATATGTTGAGTAAAAACCGATCAGCCTATGAGGATGTTATGAACCAGCCCGTCATCACGTTGTGGTCCGATGCGAACTTCTTTTCTCCCTATGTCATGAGCGTTTACGTTGCGCTGGCTGAAAAAGGACTCGCTTTTACCCTGAAGACCGTTGATCTCGACGGCGGTGAACATCTCAAGCCGCAGTGGCAGGGTTACGACCTGACCCGTCGCGTGCCGGTGCTGGAGATTGACGGATTTGCCCTGAGCGAATCGTCGGCGATCGATGAATACCTGGAAGATCGGTTCGCCCCCCCGGAGTGGGAGCGTATCTATCCTCACGATCTGCAAAAGCGCGCCCGGGCGCGGCAGATCCAGGCGTGGCTGCGCAGCGATCTGGTGCCGATTCGTGTGGAACGCTCCACGGACGTCGTGTTTGCCGGGGTGAAAAAGCCCGCTCTCAGCGCAGAAGGCCAGGAAAGCGCGCAGAAGCTGATTGAAACCGCCTCCTTACTGCTCGCCCATGGCAACCCAAACCTGTTCGGCGAGTGGTGCATTGCGGATGCCGATCTGGCGTTGATGCTAAACCGCCTGATCCTCAACGGTGATGAGGTGCCGCAGCTGCTGGTGGATTATGCCGCATTCCAGTGGCAGCGTGCCTCCGTACAGCGCTATGTGGCACTCTCGGCTAAGCGCGCGGGCTGATAAGCCCTGACGCTTCAGGTATGATGGGGGCAGTTTGTTTTCCCGAGGAGTGACTGATGAAACTGATGTTTGCGTCGGATATCCATGGATCGCTGCCCGCGACCGAGCGTGTCCTTTCTCTGTTTGAGAAAAGCGGTGCGAAGTGGCTGATTATTCTGGGTGACGTGTTGAATCACGGCCCACGCAACGCGCTGCCGGAAGGCTATGACCCTGCGCAGGTCGCGGAAAAACTCAACCCGTATGCCTCGCGCATCATCGCCGTTCGCGGCAACTGTGACAGCGAAGTGGACCAGATGCTGCTGCATTTTCCCATTACCGCGCCGTGGCAGCAGGTGCTGCTCGAACAACACCGTCTGTTCCTGACCCACGGGCATCTTTTCGGCCCGGATAATCTCCCGGCCCTCGCGGCTGGCGATGTCCTGGTTTACGGTCATACTCATATTCCGGTTGCGGAAAAACGCGGTGAGATTTATCACTTTAATCCGGGCTCGGTCAGCATCCCAAAAGGCGGGTATCCTGCGAGCTACGGCATGCTGGAGGGAAATACCCTGAGCGTTATCGCACTTAATGATCAGCAAGTTATTGCGCAGGTAGCGATTAATCCGTAAGTTACACCTCAACTGCAAACGCGCCGAAAGAGCGCTTAGAAAAGAAGGTTTCCCGATGGTGGAGCAGAGTCATTTGGCAAGTACAGAGTGGGTTGACATTGTCAACGAAGAGAATGAAGTGATCGCGCAGGCCAGCCGCGAGCAAATGCGTGCGGAGCGCCTGCGTCACCGTGCGACATATATCGTTGTGCATGACGGTATGGGTAAAATTCTGGTTCAGCGCCGCACGGACACCAAAGATTTTCTCCCGGGTATGCTGGATGCCACTGCAGGCGGCGTCGTCCAGGCGGATGAAGTGCTGCTGGATTCTGCGCGTCGTGAAGCGGAAGAGGAGTTAGGCATCGCCGGCGTGCCGTTTGCCGAGCACGGTCAGTTCTATTTCGAAGACGAGAACTGCCGCGTCTGGGGCGGGCTGTTTAGCTGCGTCTCCCACGGCCCGTTCGCCCTGCAGGAAGAAGAAGTGAGTGAAGTCAGCTGGATGACGCCGGAAGAGATCACCGCGCGCTGCGACGAGTTCACGCCGGATTCGTTAAAAGCGCTGGCGCTGTGGATGACCCGCAACGCCAAAAACGAATCGACCAAATCAGAAAAAGAGGAAGAGGCTGAGTAAGCGTCAGCAGCTCTCCCTCAGACACAGGCTGGACGCGATGGGCTTTTGATCGCGCCAGTCTCCGCCATTCAGGCGCTCCAGTAGCGCTTTCCCGGCTTCGATGCCAATCTTACGATGCGGCACCGCCATGGTCGTCAGCGGCGGCTGACAGACGCGGCTCACGTCGCTATCGCCAAACCCTACCACTGCCAGATCGTCCGGCACTTTGATTCGCCTGCGCTGGCACTCGTACAGCGCGCCGCAGGCCAGCTCGTCAGAGACGCACACCAGCGCATCCAGCTCAGGCCATGCCAGCAGGAATTCGGGCAGCTGCGCCGCGCCGGTCGAGAAGCTCGGCGGCATCGCCGCGTTAATGACCCGGTTAGGCGACATATGGTGGCGAAGCATGGCTTTATACCAGCCCTGCAGATGTTGCTGGAAAATCCACTGCTCCTGGTTGGCGCACAGCAGGCCAATGTTTTGATAGCCGCGCTTAATGACCATTTCCGTGAGCTCAAACATGGCCGCCACGTTATCAATCCCGATGTTCATGTCAATCGGATCGGCGCGCATGGCGCCCATCTCCATCACCGGAATCGAGGCGTTTTTCAGCCAGTGGCGAACGGTGTCGGTATGTTCAACGCTGAGCAAAATCGCTGCGGCGATATTTGACGCCAGCAGCGTCTCCAGCAACTTCTCCTCCTGCTCAAGACGATGCTGGGATTCTGCCAGCATGATCTGATATCCGGCAGGCTGCAGCACCTGCTGAAGCCCGGCGAACATCTCCGAGCAGCCGGCTTCGGAGAGGTTGGGCACCACCATGGCTATCGTCCATGACGACGCCGAGGCAAGGGCGCTGGCGGCAAGATTAGGCATATAACCCAGCTCCTGCACGGCAGCTTCAATTTTTTCTCGTAGTTTATCGGAAACCTGTTCGGGCGTGCGAAGCGCACGGGACACGGTCATCGTGCCCACACCGGCAAGCTGTGCGACATCGGCGAGTGTCACTTTACCAGTACTGCGCCGTTTTCGGGTTAGAGACATACACCTTCCTGCTGACCAGACGCGTTCTTTTTTTCCTTCGTTTCACGTGACAGGCAGTATACGCCTTAAATCCCTTTTTTTGCTGTGATTTAGCAACGTGATTGCAATTTGATAGCGCTATCACATTTTTGCATGTTAACGAATGGTAGCGCTATCTTTGTGATCGCGATCGCAGTCAATCCGCGATGCGTTGAATAAAGTTTGCTCATCTTAAACGTGTGGCGGGAGTGAAAAGTGCTCAAAAAATGGATATATGATACAACCATCACGCTGCAGGAGAGCGTGGAAGACTGGCCGCAGGCGCTGAAGCTGTGCGCGAAGCCGCTGCTGGATTTGCAGGTGATTGAGCCTGACTACGTCACGGCCATCATCAAGCAGCACCACACGTTAGGACCTTATTATGTGCTGGCACCAGGGCTGGCGATGCCGCATGCGCGGCCGGAGGAAGGCGCCAAAGGACTGGGGTTGTCGTTATTAAAACTAAAACAGGGCGTCTCGTTTGGTGCCGGTGAGTTTGACCCTGTCGATGTGATTATCATGCTTGCGGCACCTGACAAACATAGCCATATCGAAATGATATCCGCACTCGCAGAATTATTTTCCAGCGACGAGGAGATGGAGAAACTGCATCAGGCGAATACCCTGGAGGAAATTAAAACAATTATTAACCGCTTCTGATTTAATTCTGTAATCCGGTTTTTCACTACATTACGCGTCAGCGTGATGGGGCGTACTCTACTCAAAATAAGGGGACAACAATGAAAATCATGGCTATTTGCGGTTCTGGCCTGGGCAGCAGTTTTATGGTCGAAATGAATATTAAAAAGGTGCTCAAAAAGCTGGAGATTGAGGCTGAGGTTGAACACTCCGATCTCTCCTCGGCGACGCCGGGCGCGGCCGATCTGTTCGTGATGGCAAAAGACATTGCGGCCAGCGCCAGCGTGCCGGAGAGCCAGCTGGTGGTGATCAACAACATCATCGACATCAACGAACTTGAAGCGCAGCTGCGCGCCTGGTTCGAAAGACAATAACCCTGATAAGGCGAGGTGGATATGTTTATCCTTGAAACGCTGAATTTCGTTGTTGATATTTTAAAAGTCCCTTCGGTGCTGGTCGGCTTAATTGCGCTTATTGGTCTGGTTGCGCAGAAAAAAACGTTTTCGGACGTGGTGAAAGGGACGATTAAAACCATTCTCGGCTTTATTGTGCTGGGCGGCGGCGCCACGGTGCTGGTGGGGTCATTAAATCCGTTAGGCGGCATGTTTGAACACGCTTTTACTATTCAGGGCATTATTCCAAATAATGAAGCCATTGTGTCCATTGCACTCGAAAAATACGGTGCAGCGACCGCGCTGATTATGGCCTTCGGGATGGTGGCGAATATTATCGTCGCACGCTTTACCCGCCTGAAGTACATCTTCCTGACCGGGCACCACACGTTTTATATGGCGTGCATGATTGGCGTGATCCTGACGGTGGCGGGCTTTGAAGGCATAGGGCTGGTCTTTACCGGGTCGCTAATCCTCGGCCTGATCATGGCTTTCTTCCCGGCGATTGCGCAGCGCTACATGAAGCGCATTACCGGCAACGATGAGATTGCCTTCGGCCACTTCGGCACGCTGGGCTACGTGCTGTCCGGCTGGATTGGCAGCAAGGTGGGCAAAGGCTCCCGCTCAACCGAAGAGATGAACCTGCCGAAGAACCTGAGCTTCCTGCGCGACAGCTCAATCTCCATCTCCCTGACCATGATGATTATCTACCTGATCATGGCGGTGAGCGCCGGGCGTGAGTACGTCGAGGCTACCTTCAGCGCCGGTCAGAACTACCTCGTGTACGCCATCATCATGGCGATAACCTTTGCGGCAGGTGTGTTCATCATCCTGCAGGGCGTACGCCTGATTCTGGCGGAAATCGTCCCGGCCTTTACCGGCTTCTCGGAAAAACTGGTGCCGAACGCGCGTCCTGCGCTGGACTGCCCGGTGGTATATCCCTATGCACCTAACGCGGTGCTGATTGGCTTCCTGTTCAGCTTCCTCGGCGGGATTGTGGGGTTGTTCATCTGCGGTCAGTTTAGCTGGGTGCTGATCCTCCCGGGCGTGGTGCCGCACTTCTTTACTGGCGCAACCGCGGGCGTGTTCGGTAACGCCACCGGCGGACGTCGCGGGGCGATGATTGGCGCCTTTGCCAACGGCCTGCTGATTACCTTCCTGCCGGTCCTGCTGCTGCCGGTACTGGGCGCCATTGGCTTTGCCAACACCACCTTCTCTGACGCCGACTTCGGCGCGGTTGGGATTGTGCTCGGCAACCTGGCGCGCTTCCTGTCGCCGCTGGCTATCACCGGGCTGGTCGTGGCGCTGTTCGCGCTGCTGGTGGCGTACAACGTCTTCGCGAAAAACAAACCTGCGGGCGGTAACGCGCAGGAAAACACCGGAGCCAAATCATGAATGAGAAAGAGATAACCGAACTCGCGCGTCAGATCCGCCTGGAGACGCTGAAATCCCTGACGCAGCTGGGCTTTGGCCACTACGGGGGCAGCATGTCGGTGGTTGAAACCCTGGCCGTGCTGTACGGCGCGGTGATGAAAATCGACCCGGCGGACCCGGACTGGCCGGAGCGAGACTATTTCGTGCTGTCAAAAGGCCATGCGGGCCCCGCGCTCTACAGCACCCTGGCGATCAAGGGCTACTTCCCGACAGAAGAGCTGAGCACGCTCAACCAAAACGGGACGCGCCTGCCGAGCCACCCGGACCGTCTGAAAACGCGCGGCGTAGATGCTACCACCGGTTCGCTGGGACAGGGGATTTCCATCGCCGGCGGCATGGCGCTGTCGCACAGGCTGGCAGGGCGGCCGAATCGGGTCTTCTGCATCGTCGGCGACGGCGAGCTGAACGAGGGGCAGTGCTGGGAAGCGTTCCAGTTTATTGCCCACCATCGCCTGAACAACCTGACGGTATTTGTCGACTGGAATAAACAGCAGCTCGACGGCGAGCTGGACGAGATCATCTGCGCGTTCGACCTCGAGGGCAAATTCCGCGCCTTTGGCTTTGACGTGGTGACGGTGAAGGGGGACGACACTCCGGCGCTGCTGGAGGTAACGTCCCGGGTGCCTGCCGCGGACGCTCGCCCGCGGGTGGTGATCCTTGACAGCATCAAAGGCCAGGGGGTGCCGTATCTGGAGCAGCTCAGCAACTCGCACCACCTGCGATTGACCGCGGAGAGCAAAGCGGCCCTCAATGAGACGATTCGCCAACTGGAGGCTTCACATGATTAAGGTTGCACCGGCAGGACAGAAAGACGCCGTTGAGATGCGTAAAGTTTACGCGGGCTTCGTGGCAAAGCAGATTGAGGCCGGAAGCGATATCATTGCGCTTGAAGCCGACCTGATGAGCTCGATGGCGATGGACGGCGTGGCGCGCGATTATCCGCAGCACGTGATTAACTGCGGCATTATGGAAGCTAACGTCATCGGCACGGCAGCCGGGCTGTCGCTTACCGGCCGCAAGCCGTTCGTTCACACCTTCACCGCCTTTGCCAGCCGCCGCTGCTTTGACCAGCTGTTTATGTCCCTCGACTATCAGCGCAACAACGTAAAGGTGATTGCCTCAGACGCGGGCGTGACGGCCTGCCACAACGGCGGAACGCATATGTCGTTTGAGGATATGGGCATTGTGCGCGGGCTGGCGCATTCGGTGGTGCTGGAAGTCACCGATGCGGTGATGTTTGAGGACGTGCTGCGCCAGCTTATCGATCTCGACGGCTTCTACTGGGTGCGGACCATTCGTAAGCAGGCGCCGAGCGTGTATGCGCCGGGCTCCACCTTCACCATTGGAAAAGGTAACGTGCTGCGCGAGGGGAGCGATATCACGCTGATTGCCAACGGCATCATGGTTGCAGAAGCCCTTGAGGCGGCGCGGCAGCTTGAGCAGGAGGGCGTCAGCGCGGCGGTCATCGACATGTTTACCCTGAAGCCCATCGACCGGATGCTGGTGAAAAACTACGCCGAGAAAACCGGGCGCATCGTGACCTGTGAAAACCACAGCATTCACAACGGGCTGGGGTCGGCGGTGGCAGAAGTGCTGGTGGAAACCTGTCCGGTGCCGATGCGGCGGGTCGGGGTCAAGGAGCGTTACGGCCAGGTGGGAACGCAGGATTTCCTGCAGAAAGAGTATGGCCTGACGGCACATGAGATTGTATCGGCGGCGAGAGAGCTGCTGTAAATAAAAAAGGCGACCGGTTAAGTGGTCGCCTTTTTGTTGCCCGGTGGCGCTAGCGCTTACCGGGCCTACGGTTTTGTAGGCCGGATAAGCGAAACGCCATCCGGCAATACATTACTGCTGCTGCGAAGACTGGATCGCTGTCAGCGCGATGGTGTAAACGATATCGTCTACCAGTGCGCCACGAGACAGGTCGTTCACCGGTTTGCGCATGCCCTGCAGCATTGGCCCGATGGAGATCAGGTCGGCAGAACGCTGTACCGCTTTGTAGGTGGTGTTACCGGTGTTCAGATCCGGGAAGATGAACACGGTAGCGCGACCTGCAACCGGCGAGTTCGGCGCTTTGGATTTTGCAACGTCAGCCATGACTGCGGCATCGTACTGCAGCGGGCCGTCGATCATCAGATCAGGGCGTTTTTCCTGCGCAATACGGGTCGCTTCACGCACTTTCTCTACGTCGCTACCTGCACCAGATGTGCCGGTGGAGTAGGAGAGCATCGCCACGCGCGGCTCGATACCGAAAGCGGTCGCGGAGTCTGCGGACTGGATAGCGATCTCTGCCAGCTGCTCTGCGGTTGGATCCGGGTTGATCGCGCAGTCGCCGTAAACGTAAACCTGTTCAGGCAGCAGCATGAAGAACACGGAAGAAACCAGAGAGCTGCCTGGCGCGGTTTTGATCAGCTGCAGCGGTGGACGGATGGTGTTCGCCGTGGTGTGAACCGCACCGGAAACCAGGCCGTCAACTTCGTCCTGCTCCAGCATCAGCGTGCCCAGCACCACGTTGTCTTCCAGCTGCTCACGCGCAACGGCTTCGGTCATGCCCTTGCTCTTACGCAGCTCAACCAGACGGGCAACGTAGCTTTCGCGAACCACTTCCGGGTCAACGATTTCGATGCCAGCGCCCAGCTCAACGCCCTGAGAGGCCGCTACGCGGTTGATCTCATCCGGGTTACCCAGCAGCACACAGGTCGCGATGCCGCGCTCTGCACAGATAGCCGCCGCTTTAACGGTACGTGGTTCGTCGCCTTCTGGCAGAACAACGCGTTTGCCCGCTTTACGCGCCAGCTCGGTCAGCTGGTAACGGAAGGCTGGCGGAGACAGACGGCGGCTGCGCTCGGAGGTCGCGGTCAGGGATTCGATCCAGTCTGCGTTGATGTAGCCCGCAACGTATTCCTGAACTTTCTCGATACGCTCGTGGTCATCAACCGGCACTTCCAGGTTGAAGCTCTGCAGGCTCAGGGAGGTCTGCCAGGTGTTGGTGTTCACCATGAAGACCGGCAGGCCGGTCGCGAACGCGCGTTCGCACAGCTTGCTGACGCGTGGGTCCATCTCGTAGGCACCGGTCAGCAGGATCGCACCGATTTCCACGCCGTTCATTGCGGCCAGGCAGGCTGCAACCAGCACGTCAGGACGGTCTGCGGAGGTCACCAGCAGGGAACCTGCGCGGAAGTGTTCCAGCATGTGCGGAATGCTACGCGCACAGAAGGTCACGGACTTCACGCGACGGGTGTTAATGTCGCCTTCGTTAATCACGGTCGCGTTCAGGTGACGCGCCATGTCGATTGCACGGGTGGCAATCAGATCGAAGCTCCATGGCACCGCGCCCAGAACCGGAAGCGGGCTGGATTCCTGCAGCTTAGCCGGGTCAACTTTGATGACTTTCGCTTTGGACGAGTCGTCGAAGATCTCGGACAGGTCAGGGCGAGTACGGCCCTGCTCATCCACTGGCGCGTTCAGCTTGTTGACGATCACGCCGGTGATGTTGGTATTTTTCGCGCCGCCGAAGCTGCTGCGCGTCAGTTCGATACGCTCGTTCAGCTGTTCCGGGGTGTCAGTGCCCTGAGACATCACGAAAACGATCTCTGCGTTCAGGGTTTTCGCGATTTCGAAGTTCAGAGACTGGGCAAACTGGTGTTTGCGGGTTGGAACCAGACCTTCAACCAGCACCACTTCCGCGTCTTGCGCGTTAGCATGGTAGTTGGCAATGATCTCTTCCATCAGCACGTCTTTCTGGTTGCTGGAGAGCAGAGACTCAACGTGGCTCATCTTCAGCGGTTCAGCCGCCGGCAGATTGGAGTTCTTGCGAACGATGGTGGTGGTCTGGTCTGGTGCATCGCCACCGGCACGTGGCTGGGCGATTGGCTTAAAGACGCTCAGACGAACGCCTTTGCGTTCCATAGCACGGATAACGCCAAGGCTGACGCTGGTCAGGCCGACGCTGGTTCCGGTAGGGATCAGCATAATAGTACGGGACACGGTTTATCCTCTTTCGTTACCGCCCAAATCGGGCGGGTTACAAAACAGCACCGCCAGCATTGCTGGCGGTGTGGAATCAGGCAGTCAGGCGGTGCGCGTCTTGCGCGATAACCAGTTCTTCGTTAGTTGGGATAACGAGAGCAGGGCGGGTGCCTTCTTTGTTGATGAAGCCAGACTTGCCGAAGCGGGCAGCCAGGTTACGCTCGTGATCAACGTCGAAGCCCAGAACGCCCAGTTTGCCCAGGGACAGTTCACGAACCATTGCCGCGTTCTCACCGATACCACCGGTGAAGATAACCGCGTCCAGACGGCCTTCCATCAGCGCAGTGTAAGAGCCGATGTATTTCGCCAGACGGTGGCAGTAAACGTCCATTGCACGTTTAGCGTCTTCTTTCTCTGCGTAGTTGTCTTCAACGTAACGGCAGTCGCTGGTGACTTCGGTCAGACCCAGCAGGCCAGACTCTTTGGTCAGCATTTTGTTGATCTGGTCAACGCTCATGCCCAGGGTGTCGTGCAGGTGGAAGATGATCGCCGGGTCGATGTCACCGGAACGGGTACCCATCACCAGACCTTCCAGCGGGGTCAGACCCATGGACGTATCAACACATTTACCGTTGCGGATAGCAGAAACAGAACCACCGTTGCCCAGGTGGCAGGTGATGATGTTCAGTTCTTCAACCGGCTTGTTCAGCACTTTTGCCGCTTCCTGAGTCACATAGAAGTGGCTGGTGCCGTGCGCGCCGTAACGACGTACGCCGTGCTCTTTGTACAGGCTGTATGGCAGGGCATAGAGGTAAGACTCTTCCGGCATGGTCTGATGGAACGCGGTGTCGAATACGGCCACGTTTTTGTCTTTCAGATTCGGGAAGGATTTCAGCGCTTCAGCGATACCGATCAGGTGAGCCGGGTTGTGCAGCGGTGCGAAAGAGGCAGAGTCTTTGATGCCCTGGATCACAGAGTCGTCGATCACCACGGAGCTGGTGTATTTTTCGCCGCCGTGGACGATACGGTGACCAATCGCAGTCAGCTGAGCAGACAGTTCTGGTTTTTGTGCCAGAATAGTGTTAACGATAAAGTTCAGCGCTTCACTGTGAGCGGCGCCTGCACCTAAAGCCGCTTCTTGTTTGCTGCCGTCCATCTTCCACTTGATACGTGCTTCAGGCAGATGGAAACATTCGGCCAAACCAGAGAGGTATTCGTCACCGTTGAGCGCATCGATGATGGCGAATTTCAGTGAGGAGCTACCGCAGTTCAGAACCAGTACTAACTTACTCGACATGGAAGTACCTATTATTGATACGTGGCTAAAAAAACGTCAGTGAGTCTAACAGCGTAACGCATGATGACCCGGACATTTATGATTAACATCATGCCAAACGAACATTGTGGCATGATGGAAGAAATAACTATGATTTTATGCCATTTTGCACAATTTTCAGCCAAAGGCATAATATGCAATAATTTGACGAGCTAATGATTCTCGTCTAAGGCCCTATCAGGCTGGCACAGGATACCCGATACGGGGTAGTGATGACAAAATATTTTGAACGTTGTCATAGCTTGTTGTGGTTTTGCACGAAAATTTTAATTTTTATATGTGAAGTTGAGGTACAGCCATGTCGACACCAGAGAACCCGTCCGTTAATTTCTTTAGCCTGTTTCGTCGGGGACAGCATTACGCAAAGACGTGGCCGATGGAAAAGCGCCTTGCGCCGATGTTTATTGAGAATCGCACCATCCGCGCTACGCGCTATGCGATTCGCTTTATGCCGCCTGTCGCTATCTTTACGCTGTGCTGGCAGATTGCGTTGGGTGGACAGCTTGGTCCTGCCGTTGCCACGGCGCTCTTCGCATTAAGCCTGCCAATGCAGGGCCTGTGGTGGTTAGGTAAACGGTCCATCACGCCACTTCCCCCTTCTATTTTACACTGGTTTTATGAAGTGCGCGGTAAACTGGAAGAGGCCGGGCAGGCGCTCGCCCCGGTGGAAGGCAAGCCGGATTACCAGGCGCTGGCGGACACGTTAAAGCGTGCATTTAAGCAACTGGATAAAACATTCCTCGATGACTTGTGATTGATCATCGAAACGACCAAGAAAAGAGGGCACAGTAACAATCAGTTACCGTGTCTTTTTTTTAAGTGCAATGCGCTACAGGAGTCGAAAGATGGAAATGACCCATGCCCAACGTCTGATTTTGTCTAACCAGTACAAGATGATGACTATGCTTGATCCCGATAACGCTGCGCGCTACAGCCGCCTGCAAACCATCGTCGAACGCGGCTTTGGTCTACAAATGCGCGAAGTGGACCGCGAGTTTGGCGAGCTGAAAGAAGAAACCTGTCGCATCGTGATCGACATTATGGAGATGTATCACGCCCTGCATGTGTCCTGGACGAATCTCAAAGATCAGCAGTCCATTGACGAGCGCCGCGTGACCTTCTTAGGCTTTGATGCCGCAACGGAAGCGCGTTATCTGAGCTATGTTCGCTTTATGGTGAATACAGAAGGGCGTTATACCCACTTTGACGCGGGCACCCACGGCTTCAACGCGCAGACCCCGATGTGGGATAAATATCAGCGTATGCTGAGCGCGTGGCACGCCTGCCCGCGTCAGTACCATTTAAGCAGCAACGAAATTCAACAAATCATTAATGCCTGACGGAGGTGCGTGTGCAGTGTAGAGGTTTTCTGTTTGATCTGGACGGTACGCTGGTGGACTCGCTGCCGGTTGTGGAACGTTCCTGGTGCCATTGGGCTGACAGACATGGCATCGACCATCAGGACGTGCTGAATTTTATCCATGGCAAACAGGCCATTACCTCGCTACGGCACTTCCTGGCCGGACGCTCTGAGGAGGACATTCAGGCGGAGTTCAAGTACCTGGAACACATTGAAGCCACCGATACGGACGGCATCACCGCGTTACCGGGCGCGCGCGAACTGCTTGAGCATCTGAACGAGGCGCAGATCCCGTGGGCTATTGTCACCTCCGGTTCCGTGCCGGTGGCCCACGCCCGGCACAAGGCTGCAGGGTTGCCAACGCCGGACGTGTTTATCACGGCGGAGCGCGTGAAGCGGGGTAAACCGGAGCCTGACGCATTTTTACTGGGCGCTGAACTGCTGGGCCTGGACCCTGCAGAGTGCGTGGTGGTCGAAGATGCGGCGGCTGGCGTACTGGCCGGGCTGAACGCAGGAAGCCACGTCATCGCCGTTAACGTTCCGGCGGAATCTCCCCGCCTGGACGAGGCAGACCTGGTGCTGGATTCACTGACGGCACTGTCTGTTTCAAAAGCCTCTGACGGAGTTGTAACCGTCTCGCTAAAAATGTAATCCCATGATATGGCCCCACATTGCTGGGGCTTTTTTATGGCAAAATTCCTCATCTTCCACTGACAAGGATAGGTTGTGAACGGTGAACTGATTTGGGTCCTGAGCCTGCTTTTAATCGCCATCATTCTTTTTGCCACGGGCAAGGTACGCATGGACGCCGTCGCCCTGTTTGTCATCGTCGCGTTTGTGCTCAGCGGAACGCTGACGCTGCCGGAAGCCTTCTCCGGATTTAGCGATCCCAACGTTATCCTGATTGCCGCCCTGTTTATTATCGGTGATGGGCTGGTGCGCACCGGCGTAGCGACCATCATGGGGTCGTGGCTGGTGAAGGTGGCGGGCAGCAGCGAAACCAAGATGCTAATCTACCTGATGGTGACCGTCGCCGGGCTGGGGGCGTTTATGAGCTCCACGGGCGTGGTCGCTATCTTTATCCCGGTGGTGCTGAGCGTCTCCATGCGGATGCAGAGCTCGCCGTCGCGCCTGATGATGCCCCTGAGCTTTGCCGGGCTTATCAGCGGCATGATGACCCTGGTGGCCACGCCGCCGAACCTGGTGGTCAACAGCGAACTGATCCGGGAAGGATTTGAGGGCTTTAGCTTTTTCAGCGTCACCCCGCTTGGGCTGGTCATTCTGGTCATGGGCGTGGTCTACATGCTGCTGACCCGTTTTGCCCTGAAAGGTGAAAAACAGGACAAAAATAAAGAAGGATGGAAGCGACGCACCTTCCGCGATCTGATTAAAGAGTACCGCCTTACCGGGCGCGCGCGCCGTCTGGCGATCCGGCCCGGCTCGCCGATGGTGGGGCAGCGGCTGGATGACCTGAAGCTGCGTGAGCGCTATGGCGCGAATGTGATCGGCGTAGAGCGCTGGCGACGGTTTCGCCGGGTGATCGTCAACGTCAACGGGGTGTCGGAATTCCGCGCGCGTGACGTCCTGCTGATTGATATGTCCACCGCGGATGTGGACCTGCGCGAGTTCTGCAGCGAACAGCTGCTGGAGCCGATGGTGCTGCGCGGGGAGTATTTCTCCGATCAGGCGCTGGATGTCGGCATGGCCGAGGTGTCGCTGATCCCGGAGTCGGAACTGCTGGGTAAAACCGTGCGGGAGATGGGGTTCCGCACCCGCTATGGCCTGAACGTCGTGGGGCTGAAGCGCGATGGCGTGGCGATGGAAGGGGCGGTGGTGGATGAGCCGATCCTGCTGGGCGATATTTTTCTCGTCGTCGGTAACTGGAAGCTGATTAGCCAGCTCGGGCAAAAAGGGCGTGATTTTGTGGTGCTCAACATGCCCGTTGAGGAGAGCGACGCGTCGCCCGCGCACAGCCAGGCGCCCCATGCGATTTTTTGCCTGGTATTGATGGTGGCGCTGATGCTGACCGATGAGATCCCCAATCCGGTCGCCGCAATCATCGCCTGCCTGTTGATGGGTAAATTCCGCTGCATTGACGCCGAAAGCGCCTATAAGGCCATTCACTGGCCGAGCATCATTCTCATTGTCGGGATGATGCCTTTTGCCCTGGCGCTGCAAAAAACCGGCGGGGTAGATCTGATCGTTAAAGGCTTAATGGACGTGGGCGGCGGGTATGGGCCATACATGATGATGGTCTGCCTGTTTATCATGTGCGCCACCATCGGCCTGTTTATCTCGAACACCGCAACGGCGGTACTGATGGCACCTATCGCCCTGGCGATGGCGAAGTCCATGGGCGTATCGCCGTATCCGTTTGCGATGATGGTGGCGATGGCCGCTTCCGCGGCGTTTATGACGCCGGTCTCTTCACCGGTAAACACGCTGGTGCTGGGACCGGGGAACTATCGATTCAGCGATTTCGTGAAGCTGGGCGTGCCGTTCACCGTGCTGGTGATGGTGGTGTGCGTGGTATTGATACCGGTCCTGTTTCCGTTCTGAGCATTTTGCCGGGTGGCGGCTGCGCCTTACCCGGCCA
>NZ_KV787905.1:30584-171548 GCF_001807145.1 Enterobacter sp. HMSC16D10 | reverse complement strand
TGCCGGGTGGCGGCTGCGCCTTACCCGGCCAACAAGCCAGCAGGCCCTGCAAGCGCAGCGCCGCTGGGCGTAAATCAGAGGGGAGAATCCTGGCTGATCTCATCCAGCGATAAATGGAAGCTCGGTACAAACACCTGCATAAAGTAATCCATCTCTTCGCTGCGGCGGGATTCCAGCGTTTTTTCCAGGCGCGTTTTCGCCAGCAAGAATTCGTTATTCCCTGCGGACAACTCTTCGAGACACTTCAGATAGGCACACAGCGCGTCGGCCTGTTTAACCAGCGACTTCTCCTCTTCCGTGTATTGATGCTCGTTGATAAGCGGCTCGAAAATATCACGAAGCTCTTCGGGCACCATCTCAATCAGCTTCTGCTGGGCAATTTTCTCAATGGCCTTATATTCCTGCGCAATCTGCGAATTGAAATATTTCACCGGCGTAGGCAGGTCGCCGGTGAGCACTTCTGACGCATCGTGGTACATCGCCAGCAGGGCAATGCGTTCCGCATTAACCTGACCGTTGAATTTGCGATTTTTAATCGCGGCAAGCGCGTGAGCGACCATCGCAACCTGCAGACTGTGCTCTGACACATTTTCCGTGCGGACATTGCGCATCAGCGGCCAGCGGTTGATGAGTTTCAGGCGGGAGAGGTGGGCAAAGAAATGACTCTGACTCATAGGTTACCTTTTGTCTTCACTGCGACAGGCGTTCATTGTGCGGGGAGGGGAGGCAAGATGCAAATTTGCGGATTTTGTAGGCCGGGTAAGCGCAGCGCCACCCGGCAGAAAGGCAACGTTACTGATGGTATCCTGAGAGGAAGCGGCCGAAACGGCTGATGGCCATTTCCAGGTCATCTTCGCGCGGCAGCGTCACGATACGCACGTGATCCGGCCACGGCCAGTTAAACGCCGTGCCCTGAACCAGCAGCACTTTTTCCTGCAGCAGGAAATCGAGCACCATTTTCTGGTCGTCGTGGATATTGAAGCGCTTTGCGTCAATTTTCGGGAACATATAGAGCGCCCCGTTCGGCTTCACGCAGGAGACGCCCGGAATATCGTTAATCAGTTCCCACGCGCGGTTACGCTGTTCGTACAGGCGACCGCCGGGCACGATAAACTCGCTGATGCTCTGATAGCCGCCGAGCGCGGTCTGGATCGCGTGCTGCGCCGGCACGTTGGCGCATAAACGCATGGAGGCCAGCATCTCCAGCCCTTCAATATAGCCTTTGGCGTGTTTTTTAGGACCGT
This sequence comes from Enterobacter sp. HMSC16D10, assembly GCF_001807145.1. NCBI lineage: Bacteria > Pseudomonadati > Pseudomonadota > Gammaproteobacteria > Enterobacterales > Enterobacteriaceae > Enterobacter > Enterobacter sp. HMSC16D10. Next base: position 170,304 of record NZ_KV787905.1, on the reverse strand, counting down.
TTAACACCATCCAGCCCTGGCGGAAACCGGCCACGCGGTAGGTTTTGGACAGGCCGTTAAAGGTGACGGTCAGCAGGTCCGGGGCCAGCGCGGCGATGGAATGGTGCTGCGCCGCGTCGTAGAGGATCTTGTCGTAAATTTCGTCTGCAAAGATGATCAGGTTGTGCTGGCGGGCCAGCTCGACGATCTCCATCAGCAGCTCTTTTGAGTAGACCGCGCCCGTCGGGTTGTTGGGGTTAATAATGACGATACCGCGCGTGCGGGGCGTAATTTTTGCGCGTATATCATCCAGGTCCGGGAACCAGTCGGAGGATTCGTCGCACAGATAATGCACTGCTTTACCGCTGGACAGTGATACGGCAGCCGTCCACAGCGGATAGTCCGGCGCGGGTACCAGCATTTCGTCCCCGCTGTTCAGCAGGGCCTGCATTGCCTGCACAATCAGTTCGGAGACGCCGTTGCCGATATAGATATCTTCAACGGTAACATCACGCATACCGCGTGCCTGGTAGTGCTGCATAATGGCTTTACGTGCGGAGTAAAGTCCTTTTGAATCGCAATAGCCTTGTGCAGTCGGAAGGTTGCGGATCACATCAACCAGAATTTCATCCGGCGCTTCAAAACCAAACGGCGCAGGGTTACCAATGTTGAGTTTCAGAACCTTGTTGCCTTCTTCTTCAAGGCGTTTTGCCTCTTTCAGAACCGGGCCGCGGATGTCATAACAGACGTTATCTAGCTTGCTGGATTTTTCGATAGGGGACATGAACCTTTAACCTTTTCGCTATTATTGCCGCTCCCTGCCGTGGAAGTCAGCACGGAATAATGTACTCCCCCCTCGCTTCGTTTTGAAGGGTGTGCAGGAGAAGATTTTGTGCCCGGAGAAAATTATTGATGAATCTTTTTCGCTGCGCGTACGCTTTTTCACTGTCTTAAAGTTGCGCGCTTAGCGAGAGGTTAGGTTAAATGTGCTATCCATTTGCCAAAATACTGTATAATGTGCTGTTAAAAATAAGTGGTAAGCTGGACAGAGGTGGCAATCACCCTGAGTGACTTTTCGTAAAACCTGAATGCTTGATACCTGTTTCTGTAATAGCATACTGTGGATAAAAGTTACTCATGTGAAATTAATGTTAAGTGCCATTAATGAATAGTCTTAATCTAAATTAAAATTTATTTATTATTAACCTATAAAATGCAACTTTAGTTAATTTTAATAAAATTAGTTTAGAAGCTTAACATTCTTCTTTAATCCTTAATATTGCAATAAGACTTATAAATAAAGTGGATTTGGGTTAAGATGTCTTCAAGGAAAGCAGAGGACAGATGCACGTTTTTTGTATATCTGACACTGGTTTTCTGAATTAATTGATTGTTATTGTTAGAGTTATCTCTGGCTGGAATGTGTCGCACATCTCCTGCTACGTTGACAGCGCTGCGATACAGATGGCAGAAAAGGTGTTATACCTTTAATGTAATTTACATAAACCTGCGAACATCTAAATATCCTGAACGTTTAAGAGAATAAAAATAACGTCATGAAACGTGCTTTCTGACTGTTGATATAAAGCAGCACAATAACTATCTGTCAGGCAGTCTGCCGGGCCGGGATGCGAGGGAAAATCTTCAGAGGGAATTGCTTAACTGTACACACACAGCTTCAACCCGGGCAGCTCCGCACGAGCAACCTGAAAGTGAATAGATATGATAAATGCAAATCGTCCGATAATGAATCTCGACCTCGATCTGCTGAGAACGTTTGTTGCGGTCGCCGATCTCAACACTTTTGCAGCAGCTGCTGCCGCCGTTTGCCGAACTCAGTCCGCCGTCAGCCAGCAAATGCAGCGGCTGGAGCAACTGGTTGGTAAAGAGCTATTTGCCCGTCACGGGCGTAATAAGCTCTTAACGGAACACGGTATTCAGCTTCTGGGTTATGCCAGGAAAATTCTTCGCTTTAATGATGAAGCATGTATGTCATTAATGTTTAGCAACCTTCAGGGCGTGCTAACGTTAGGTGCATCTGATGAGTCGGCGGATACTATATTGCCGTTTCTTCTCAATCGCATCAGTTCGGTTTATCCGAAGCTTGCGCTGGACGTTAGCGTAAAGCGTAATGCTTTTATGGTTGAGATGTTAAATGAGAATAAAGTCGACCTGGTGGTCACCACGCATCGTCCCGGGCAGTTTGATTGCCTGACGCTGCGAACATCACCTACGCACTGGTATTGCGCGGCCGAATACGTGCTGCAAAAAGGCGAGCCGGTGCCGCTGGTGTTACTGGATGACCCGAGCCCGTTCCGCGATATGGTGCTGACGGCGCTGAATGAGGCCAATATTCCGTGGCGTCTGGCGTATGTGGCGTCCACGCTGCCAGCGGTGCGTGCCGCCGTGAAAGCCGGTCTGGGTGTTACCGCCCGTCCGGTAGAAATGATGAGCCCCGATCTGCGCGTTCTGGGAAAATCCGATGGCCTGCCTGCGCTGCCGGATACGGAATATCTGCTCTGCCATAATTCGTCCAGCCATAACGAGCTGGCAAAGGTGGTGTTCGAGGCGATGGAAAACTACCATAACCCGTGGCAGTTCGAGCGCGTTACCTCCGAAGGGGGGGATGATTCCCTGATCGTTGAAGGGGATTTTGAGTGATCGCCAGCTCAAAATTCTGGTAACAAAATGTAAGTGTAAAAAAAAGCCACTCGTGTGATTTTCACATGCAGTGGCTTTTTTTTAGCAATAATACCCGTGTATGTCGTGTGGATTTCCGGGATATCCTCTATTTATCAATAAGCTAAATGCTTTTGATTAAAACTCATCCGTTTTCCGTTCTAACTTCATCCATATCCCCCCTATGTTAAAAAAACAGGAAATATGTTGCCGTTTTCCAGGTTGAATTAACAAAAGCGTGTCGCAGATCAAGAAAATACTCCTATTTGGGGGGAGGAATCGTTGGCAAATCCTGTCAAAATAGGAGGGTTATTTTTTTTACTTCCGAAACGGACACGATTCAACAACATACATTTGACGGAAAGTCATGTACCCACCAGGGTTAAAGGGCACCAAATGTTAATGAGAATCGCTCGATGTAATTTAATGTGAAGAAACCTTTGTTAAAGTTGACAATAGGTTATAGAAAGGAGTAAAAAACCCCATCATTTTGCTGTCTACGTCTCATTTCTGACAGTTAGTGTAAGGTTATTTGTTCCTCCCCATGAATCGATGTGATGCCCATCTGCCAGCAAGAGCAGTGTCGTTGGTATCACTTTTGATGAGTAAGCAATGAGTATGTCAACATCCACAGAAGTCATCGCTCATCACTGGGCATTCGCAATCTTTCTTATTGTAGCCATTGGCCTGTGCTGCCTGATGTTAGTCGGCGGCTGGTTCCTGGGCGGTCGCGCCCGTGCAAGGCACAAAAACACACCTTTCGAATCAGGTATTGATTCAGTAGGTACCGCTCGCTTACGCCTGTCTGCCAAGTTTTACCTGGTAGCCATGTTCTTCGTCATCTTCGACGTGGAAGCGCTTTACCTCTTCGCGTGGTCTACCTCCATTCGCGAAAGTGGTTGGGTGGGCTTTGTCGAGGCCGCAATTTTCATTTTAGTGCTACTGGCCGGTCTGGTTTATCTGGTGCGTATTGGCGCGCTTGACTGGACGCCTGCGCGTTCACGTCGTGAACACATCAACCCGGAAAACAGTATCTCTAATCGTCAGCAGTAACAGCGAGGCAATAAGATGGATTATACGCTCACCCGCATAGATCCTAACGGTGAGAATGACCGTTACCCCCTGCAAAAACAGGAGATCGTAACCGACCCCCTGGAGCAAGAAGTCAATAAAAGCGTGTACATGGGCAAACTCGAACATGCCATGCACGATATGGTCAACTGGGGTCGTAAGAACTCCATCTGGCCTTACAACTTTGGCCTTTCTTGCTGCTACGTTGAAATGGTGACGTCATTCACTGCGGTGCATGACGTTGCGCGTTTTGGGGCAGAGGTACTGCGTGCTTCCCCACGTCAGGCTGACCTGATGGTGGTGGCCGGTACCTGCTTTACCAAGATGGCACCTGTTATTCAGCGTCTTTATGACCAGATGCTGGAGCCAAAATGGGTTATCTCCATGGGCGCATGTGCTAACTCTGGCGGTATGTACGACATCTATTCCGTCGTACAGGGCGTAGATAAATTTATCCCAGTGGATGTGTACATCCCGGGTTGTCCGCCTCGTCCGGAAGCCTACATGCAGGCGCTGATGCTGCTGCAGGAGTCCATCGGTAAAGAACGTCGCCCACTGTCGTGGGTCGTTGGCGATCAGGGTGTGTATCGCGCGAACATGCAGTCTGAGCGCGAGCGTAAACGTGGTGAACGTATTGCCGTCACCAATCTGCGTACGCCTGACGAAATTTAATTTGCGCCTGTAGGCCTGGAGAACACCTTCGCATATCACTACTCAAATAGCGCGAAGCCAGGCTCAACAGTCACCACGGACCATTTGCAATGGTGAACAATATGACCGACTTAACCGCGCAAGAAGCCGCCTGGCAGACCCGGGATCATCTGGATGACCCAGTCATTGGCGAACTGCGCAACCGTTTTGGGCCGGATGCCTTTACTGTTCAGGCTACCCGCACCGGGGTACCCGTTGTTTGGGTGAAGCGTGAACAATTGCTGGAAGTTGTCGATTTCCTCAAGAAATTGCCAAAACCATACGTCATGCTGTTTGACTTACACGGCATGGACGAACGTCTCAGAACGCACCGCCAGGGTCTCCCTGCTGCGGATTTTTCCGTTTTCTACCACCTGATCTCAATAGACCGTAATACGGATATCATGCTCAAGGTGGCATTGTCTGAAAACGACATGCATCTGCCGACGATCACCAAACTTTTCCCGAACGCCAACTGGTACGAGCGTGAGACATGGGAAATGTTCGGCATGACCTTCGACGGCCACCCACACCTGACGCGCATCATGATGCCGCAGACCTGGACCGGCCACCCGCTGCGTAAAGACTACCCGGCACGTGCTACCGAATTCGATCCGTTTGAGCTGACCAAAGCCAAGCAGGATCTGGAGATGGAGGCGCTGACCTTCAAACCGGAAGACTGGGGCATGAAGCGCGGTACCGACAACGAGGACTTCATGTTCCTCAACCTCGGTCCGAACCACCCGTCTGCGCACGGTGCTTTCCGTATTATTCTTCAGCTCGACGGCGAAGAGATTGTCGACTGCGTGCCAGACATCGGCTACCACCACCGTGGTGCTGAGAAGATGGGCGAGCGTCAGTCCTGGCACAGCTACATTCCGTATACCGACCGTATCGAGTACCTCGGCGGCTGCGTCAACGAAATGCCATACGTGCTGGCCGTTGAGAAACTGGCAGGCATTACCGTGCCGGATCGCGTTAACGTGATTCGCGTCATGCTGTCAGAACTGTTCCGTATCAACAGCCACCTGCTGTACATCTCCACGTTCATTCAGGACGTCGGCGCGATGACCCCGGTCTTCTTCGCCTTTACCGATCGTCAGAAAATCTACGATCTGGTAGAAGCCATTACCGGTTTCCGTATGCACCCGGCCTGGTTCCGTATCGGCGGTGTGGCACACGATCTGCCGCGCGGCTGGGACCGTCTGCTGCGTGAATTCCTCGACTGGATGCCGAAACGTCTGGCCTCTTACGAGAAAGCCGCGCTGCGTAACACCATCCTGAAAGGGCGTTCCCAGGGCGTTGCTGCCTATGGCGCCAAAGAGGCGCTGGAGTGGGGGACAACAGGTGCAGGTCTGCGCGCGACCGGTATTGATTTCGACGTGCGTAAAGCCCGTCCTTACTCTGGCTACGAGAACTTCGACTTTGAAGTCCCGGTGGGCGGCGGCGTTTCCGACTGCTACACCCGCGTGATGCTGAAAGTGGAAGAGTTGCGCCAGAGTCTGCGCATCCTTGAGCAGTGCCTCAACAACATGCCGGAAGGCCCGTTCAAGGCGGATCACCCGCTGACCACGCCGCCACCGAAAGAGCGCACGCTGCAACATATCGAAACCCTGATCACCCACTTCCTGCAGGTTTCCTGGGGTCCGGTCATGCCGGCGCAAGAATCCTTCCAGATGATTGAAGCGACCAAGGGTATTAACAGTTACTACCTGACCAGTGACGGCAGCACCATGAGCTACCGTACCCGCGTGCGTACGCCGAGCTTTGCGCACCTGCAGCAGATCCCGTCCGCCATCCGCGGCAGTCTGGTCTCCGACCTGATTGTGTATCTGGGTAGTATCGATTTTGTTATGTCAGATGTGGACCGCTAATTATGCACGAGAATCAACAACCACAAACCGAGGCTTTTGAGCTGAGTGAAGCAGAACGTGCCGCCATTGAGCACGAGATGCACCACTACGAAGACCCGCGTGCGGCGTCCATTGAAGCGCTGAAAATCGTACAGAAACAGCGTGGTTGGGTGCCGGACGGGGCGATCTATGCGATCGCGAAAGTGCTGGGTATTCCGGCAAGTGACGTAGAAGGCGTAGCCACGTTCTACAGCCAGATCTTCCGTCAGCCGGTAGGCCGCCATGTGATCCGCTACTGTGACAGCGTGGTCTGCCACATCACCGGTTATCAGGGCATTCAGGCTGCGATTGAGAAGAAGCTCAATATCAAGCCTGGCCAGACCACGTTCGATGGGCGCTTTACTCTGCTGCCAACCTGCTGCCTAGGTAACTGCGACAAGGGGCCGACCATGATGATTGATGAGGACACTCACAGCCATCTGACGCCGGAAGCGATTCCTGACCTGCTGGAGCAGTACAAATGAAAACTGTAATTCGTACTGCTGAGACGCATCCGCTGACCTGGCGTCTGCGTGATGACAAACAGCCGGTATGGCTCGACGAATATCAGAGCAAAAACGGCTATGCCGGTGCGCGTAAAGCCCTTGGCGGCATGGCGCCGGACGACATCGTTAACGCGGTAAAAGAGTCTGGCCTGAAAGGCCGCGGCGGCGCGGGCTTCTCCACCGGTCTGAAGTGGAGCCTGATGCCAAAAGACGAATCCATGAACATCCGTTACCTGCTGTGTAACGCCGATGAAATGGAGCCGGGCACCTATAAAGACCGCCTGCTGATGGAACAGCTGCCGCACCTGCTGGTGGAAGGCATGCTGATCTCCGCGTTCGCGCTGAAAGCGTACCGTGGCTACATCTTCCTGCGCGGTGAGTACATCGAAGCGGCGGAAAACCTGCGTCGCGCGATTGCCGAAGCCACCGAAGCGGGCCTGCTGGGCAAAAACATTCTCGGCACCGGGTTTGACTTCGAGCTGTTCGTGCACACCGGTGCCGGGCGTTATATCTGCGGTGAAGAGACCGCGCTGATTAACTCCCTGGAAGGCCGCCGTGCGAACCCGCGTTCCAAGCCACCGTTCCCGGCAAGCTCCGGCGTGTGGGGTAAACCGACCTGTGTGAACAACGTCGAAACCCTGTGCAACGTTCCGGCTATCCTCGCGAACGGCGTGGAGTGGTATCAGGGCATCTCCTCAAGCAAAGATGCCGGTACCAAGCTGATGGGCTTCTCCGGTCGCGTGAAAAATCCTGGCGTCTGGGAACTGCCGTTCGGTACCACCGCACGTGAAATTCTTGAAGACTACGCGGGCGGCATGCGCGATGGCCTGAAATTCAAAGCCTGGCAGCCGGGTGGGGCAGGGACAGACTTCCTGACCGAAGCCCACCTTGACCTGCCGATGGAATTCGAAAGCATTGGTAAAGCAGGCAGCCGTCTGGGTACGGCGCTGGCGATGGCCGTCGACCACGAGATCGGCATGGTCTCGCTGGTGCGTAACCTGGAAGAGTTCTTCGCCCGTGAGTCCTGCGGCTGGTGCACACCGTGCCGCGATGGTCTGCCGTGGAGCGTGAAGATCCTGCGTGCAATCGAACGTGGCGAAGGCCAGCCTGGCGATATCGAAACGCTTGAGCAACTGTGTCGATTCTTAGGCCCGGGTAAAACCTTCTGTGCCCACGCACCGGGTGCCGTCGAACCTCTGCAGAGCGCGATCAAATATTTCCGCGACGAGTTCGAAGCAGGCATCAAGCAGCCGTTCAGCAATACCCATGCGATTAATGGGATTCAGCCGAACCTGCTTAAAGCGCGCTGGTAACGACAAGAATTTTGATTAACGCTCGGTTTCGACCGAGCCAACTGGAAGCATGCTAATGGCTACGATTCATGTAGACGGCAAAGAATACGAAGTCAACGGGGCGGACAACCTGCTGGAAGCTTGTCTGTCTCTTGGCCTCGATATTCCGTACTTTTGCTGGCATCCGGCGCTGGGCAGCGTCGGTGCTTGCCGCCAGTGTGCGGTGAAGCAATATCAAAACGCGGAAGACACGCGTGGTCGCCTGGTGATGTCCTGTATGACGCCAGCCACCGAAGGCACCTTTATTTCGATTGATGACGAAGAAGCGAAACAGTTCCGTGAAAGCGTTGTGGAATGGTTGATGACCAACCACCCGCACGACTGTCCGGTCTGTGAAGAGGGCGGTAACTGCCACCTTCAGGATATGACCGTGATGACCGGTCACAGCTTCCGTCGCTATCGCTTTACCAAGCGTACCCACCGTAACCAGGATCTGGGGCCGTTCATCTCTCACGAAATGAACCGCTGCATCGCCTGCTACCGCTGCGTGCGTTACTACAAAGACTATGCAGACGGTCAGGATCTGGGCGTGTATGGCGCGCATGACAACGTCTACTTCGGTCGTCCGGAAGACGGCGTACTGGAAAGCGAATTCTCCGGTAACCTGGTAGAAATCTGCCCGACCGGCGTCTTCACGGATAAAACCCACTCCGAGCGTTACAACCGTAAATGGGACATGCAGTTTGCGCCAAGCATCTGCCAGCAGTGTTCCCTCGGCTGTAACACCAGCCCGGGTGAGCGCTACGGCGAACTGCGCCGTATCGAAAACCGTTACAACGGTACCGTTAACCACTACTTCCTCTGCGACCGCGGTCGTTTCGGCTATGGCTATGTGAACCTGAAGGACCGTCCGCGTCAGCCGGTTCAGCGCCGTGGCGACGACTTCATTACCCTGAACGCTGAACAGGCGATGCAGGGCGCGGCAGATATTCTGCGCCAGTCGAAGAAAGTGATCGGCATCGGCTCCCCGCGCGCCAGCATCGAAAGCAACTTCGCGCTGCGCGAGCTGGTCGGGGCGGAAAACTTTTATACCGGCATCGCCCAGGGCGAGCAGGAACGTCTGCAGCTGGTACTGAAAGTGCTGCGTGAAGGCGGTATCCATACCCCTGCGCTGCGCGAAATTGAATCCTATGATGCGGTTCTGGTGCTGGGTGAAGACCTGACCCAGACCGGCGCACGCGCGGCTCTGGCGGTTCGTCAGGCGGTGAAGGGGAAAGCACGTGAAATGGCAGCGGCGCAGAAAGTGGCTGACTGGCAGATTGCGGCAATCCTGAACATCGGCCAGCGCGCGAAGCACCCTCTGTTTGTAACCAACGTCGACAATACCCGTCTGGACGATATTGCGGCGTGGACCTACTGCGCACCGGTTGAAGATCAGGCGCGCCTCGGCTTTGCCATTGCCCACGCGCTGGACAACAACTCACCGGCCGTTGAGCTGGATCGCGACCTGCAAAACAAGGTTGACGTGATTGTTCAGGCCCTGGCCGGTGCGAAGAAACCGCTGATTATTTCCGGTACCAACGCCGGTAGCGTAGATATCATTCAGGCAGCAGCCAACGTGGCTAAAGCTCTGAAAGGCCGCGGTGCTGACGTTGGCGTGACCATGATTGCCCGTGCGGTGAACAGCATTGGTCTGGGCATGATCGGCGGCGGCTCGCTGGAAGCTGCGTTAAGCGAACTGGAATCCGGTGCCGCTGACGCCGTGGTGGTGCTGGAAAACGACCTGCATCGTCATGCTTCTGCCGCTCGCGTAGACGCCGCGCTCTCCAAAGCCCCGCTGGTGATGGTGATTGACCATCAGCGCACCGCGATCATGGACAAAGCGCACCTGGTGCTCTCTGCTGCAAGCTTCGCAGAAAGCGACGGTACCGTTATCAACAACGAAGGCCGCGCGCAGCGTTTCTTCCAGGTTTATGACCCGGCGTACTACGACAGCAACACCGTGATGCTGGAAAGCTGGCGCTGGCTGCACTCCCTGCACAGCACCGTGCAGAGCCGTGAAGTGGACTGGACGCAGCTCGACCATGTTATCGACGCGGTGGTGGAAAAACTGCCTCAGCTGGCAGGCATTAAAGATGCCGCGCCTGAAGCGAGCTTCCGCATTCGCGGCCAGAAACTGGCGCGTGAACCGCACCGTTACAGCGGCCGTACCGCGATGCGCGCCAACATCAGCGTGCACGAACCGCGCCAGCCGCAGGATAAAGACACCATGTTCGCCTTCTCTATGGAAGGGAACAACCAGCCGTCTGCGCCGCGTTCGCAAATCCCGTTCGCATGGGCACCGGGCTGGAACTCCCCGCAGGCATGGAACAAGTTCCAGGCTGAAGTGGGCGGCTCCCTGCGCCACGGCGATCCGGGCGTGCGTCTGATTGAGGCCTCCGAAACCGGTCTGGACTTCTTCACCACCGTACCGGCGAGCTTCCAGGCGCAGGACGGTAGCTGGCGTATTGCCCCGTACTACCACCTGTTCGGTAGCGACGAGCTGTCCCAGCGTTCACCGGTCTTCCAGACCCGCATGCCGCAGCCGTACATCAAGCTCAACCCGGCGGATGCCGCGAAGCTTGGCGTTAACGCGGGCGCGAACATCGCCTTTAGCTATGACGGCCAGACCATCAGCCTGCCGCTGATTATTTCTGAAAGTCTGACAGCAGGGCAGGTCGGTCTGCCGATGGGTATGCCTGGCATCGCGCCGGTTCTGGCGGGTGCGCGTCTTGATAATCTGCAGGAGGCAAAAGCATGAGTTGGTTAACGCCGGATCTTATCGACATCCTGCTGAGCATTCTGAAAGCGATTGTTATCCTGCTGGTGGTGGTCACCTGCGGCGCGTTCATGAGCTTTGGTGAACGTCGTCTGCTCGGTCTGTTCCAGAACCGTTACGGACCGAACCGCGTGGGCTGGGGTGGTTCACTCCAGCTGGTCGCGGACATGATCAAGATGTTCTTTAAAGAGGACTGGATCCCGCGCTTCTCGGATCGCGTGATCTTTACTCTGGCACCGATGATCGCCTTCACCTCGCTGCTGCTGGCGTTTGCTATCGTTCCGGTCAGCCCGACCTGGGTGGTCGCTGACCTGAACATCGGCATTCTGTTCTTCCTGATGATGGCAGGTCTCGCGGTTTACGCGGTCCTGTTCGCAGGCTGGTCCAGTAACAACAAGTACTCGCTGCTGGGTGCGATGCGTGCTTCCGCGCAGACGCTGAGCTACGAAGTGTTCCTGGGTCTCTCCCTGATGGGCGTGGTGGCGCAGGCCGGTTCATTTAACATGACCGACATCGTCAACAACCAGGCCGACATCTGGAACGTGATTCCGCAGTTCTTTGGGTTTATTACCTTTGCTATCGCGGGCGTGGCGGTGTGTCACCGTCACCCGTTTGACCAGCCAGAAGCCGAACAGGAACTGGCCGACGGTTACCACATCGAATATTCCGGTATGAAATTCGGTCTGTTCTTCGTGGGCGAGTACATCGGTATCGTCACCATTTCCGCGTTGATGGTAACGCTGTTCTTCGGTGGCTGGCATGGCCCGTTCTTACCGCCGTTCATCTGGTTCGCGCTGAAAACCGCGTTCTTCATGATGATGTTCATTTTGATTCGCGCAGCGTTACCGCGTCCGCGTTATGACCAGGTAATGTCCTTCGGCTGGAAAGTGTGCCTGCCGCTGACGCTCGTCAACTTGTTGGTAACGGCCGCTGTCATTCTCTGGCAGCAGCCATAAGGGGCAATAGACCATGACCTTAAAAGAATTACTGGTAGGCTTCGGTACCCAGGTACGCAGTATCTGGATGATCGGCCTGCACGCGTTTGCCAAACGCGAAACCCGGATGTACCCGGAAGAGCCGGTATATCTGCCGCCGCGCTACCGTGGCCGTATCGTGCTGACGCGCGACCCGGACGGTTCCGAGCGCTGCGTTGCCTGTAACCTGTGTGCGGTAGCGTGCCCGGTTGGCTGTATCTCTCTGCAGAAAGCCGAGACGGTAGACGGCCGCTGGTACCCTGAGTTCTTCCGCATCAACTTCTCACGCTGCATTTTCTGCGGTCTGTGTGAAGAAGCGTGCCCAACCACGGCGATTCAGCTCACCCCAGACTTCGAATTGGGTGAGTACAAGCGTCAGGATCTGGTGTACGAGAAAGAGGATCTGCTGATTTCCGGTCCGGGCAAATACCCGGAATATAACTTCTACCGGATGGCGGGTATGGCAATCGACGGCAAAGATAAGGGCGAAGCGGAGAACGAAGCCAAGCCTATCGACGTCAAGAGCCTGTTACCGTAAGGAGAGGGCAATGGAATTCGCTTTTTATATCTGTGGCCTTATCGCCATCCTGGCTACGCTGCGAGTGATCACGCACACCAACCCGGTGCATGCGCTGCTGTACTTAATCATCTCGCTGCTGGCTATTTCCGGGGTGTTCTTCGCACTGGGCGCGCACTTCGCCGGTGCGCTGGAAATCATCGTCTACGCCGGGGCCATCATGGTGCTGTTCGTGTTCGTCGTGATGATGCTGAACCTGGGCGGCTCTGAAATCGAGCAGGAACGTCAGTGGTTAAAACCGCAGGTGTGGATCGGCCCGGCAATTTTGTCGGCCATCATGCTGGTGGTGATCGTGTACGCCATTCTGGGTGTTAACGATCAGGGCATCGACGGCACGCCGATCGGCGCTAAAGAGGTCGGTATTACGCTCTTTGGCCCATACGTTCTGGCGGTTGAACTGGCCTCCATGCTGCTGCTGGCAGGTCTGGTTGTGGCCTTCCACGTTGGCCGCGAAGAGCGTGCTGGCGAGGTGCTGAGCAACCGCACTGACGACCGCGCGAAAAGAAAAACGGAGGAGCGCGCATGATCCCCTTAACACATGGACTGATCCTCGCTGCGATTTTATTCGTTCTGGGTCTGACCGGTCTGGTTATCCGCCGCAATCTGCTGTTTATGCTGATCGGGCTGGAAATCATGATTAACGCCTCCGCGCTGGCCTTCGTGGTCGCCGGAAGCTACTGGGGCCAGACCGATGGTCAGGTGATGTACATTCTCGCCATCAGCCTTGCGGCTGCCGAAGCGAGTATTGGCCTGGCGCTGTTGCTGCAGCTCCATCGTCGCCGCCAGAATCTGAACATCGATTCAGTAAGTGAGTTGCGTGGATGAACATGCTTGCCTTAACCATTATTTTTCCGCTGATTGGCTTCGTGCTGCTGGCGTTTTCTCGCGGCCGCTGGTCTGAGAATCTGTCTGCAACCGTCGGCATGGGCTCTGTTGGTCTGGCCGCGCTGGTGACAGCGTATGCGGGTATCGACTTCTTTAACAACGGGCGTCAGCCTTTCAGCGTGCCGCTGTGGACCTGGATGTCAGTCGGTGATTTCAACATCGGTTTCAACCTGGTGCTGGATGGTCTCTCCCTGACTATGCTCTCCGTGGTCACCGGCGTCGGCTTCCTGATCCACATGTTCGCCTCCTGGTATATGCGCGGTGAAGAGGGTTACTCCCGCTTCTTCGCCTACACCAACCTGTTTATCGCCAGCATGGTCGTTCTGGTGCTGGCCGATAACCTGCTGCTGATGTATCTGGGCTGGGAAGGCGTGGGTCTGTGTTCTTACCTGCTGATCGGTTTCTACTATACCGATCCGAAGAATGGCGCAGCGGCCATGAAAGCGTTCGTCGTGACCCGCGTGGGTGATGTCTTCCTCGCTTTCGCGCTGTTCATTCTTTACAACGAACTGGGCACGCTGAACTTCCGCGAAATGGTGGAACTGGCGCCAGCGCACTTCGCCGCAGGCAACAACATGCTGTGGTGGGCAACGCTGATGCTGCTGGGTGGTGCCGTGGGTAAATCCGCGCAGCTGCCGTTGCAGACATGGCTGGCCGACGCGATGGCGGGTCCAACCCCTGTCTCCGCGCTGATCCACGCTGCGACCATGGTTACCGCCGGGGTGTACCTGATTGCGCGTACCCATGGCCTGTTCCTGATGACTCCGGAAATTCTGCACCTGGTGGGTATCGTCGGTGCGGTCACGCTGGTGCTGGCAGGCTTTGCCGCGCTGGTGCAGACCGACATCAAGCGCGTTCTCGCGTATTCCACCATGAGCCAGATTGGTTACATGTTCCTCGCGCTGGGCGTTCAGGCGTGGGACGCGGCCATTTTCCACCTGATGACGCACGCGTTCTTTAAAGCGCTGCTGTTCCTCTCATCCGGTTCGGTGATTCTGGCCTGCCATCACGAGCAGAACATCTTCAAAATGGGCGGACTGCGTAAGTCCATTCCGCTGGTGTATGTCTGCTTCCTGGTGGGCGGCGCGGCGCTGGCGGCTCTGCCGCTGATCACCGCGGGCTTCTTCAGTAAGGATGAAATCCTTGCGGGGGCCATGGCGAATGGTCATATCAATCTGATGGTTGCGGGTCTGGTCGGTGCGTTCATGACCTCCCTGTATACCTTCCGTATGATTTTCATCGTATTCCACGGTAAAGAACAAATTCACGCTCACGCAGGGAAGGGGATTACCCATCACCTGCCGCTGATTGTGCTGCTGGTACTGTCCACCTTCGTTGGCGCGATGATTGTGCCTCCGCTGCAGGGCGTGCTGCCGGCGACAACCGAGCTTGAGCACGGTCGCGTTCTGACGCTTGAAATCACCTCCGGTGTGGTCGCTATCGCGGGCATCCTGATTGCGGCATGGCTGTGGCTGGGCAAACGTACGCTGGTCACTGCCGTGGCCAACAGTGCGCCGGGCCGTCTGCTGGGCACCTGGTGGTACAACGCGTGGGGCTTCGACTGGCTGTACGACATGATCTTCGTTAAGCCGTTCCTTGGCATAGCGTGGCTGCTGAAGCGCGACCCGCTGAATAGCCTGATGAATATCCCGGCGATCCTTTCCCGCTTTGCAGGCAAAGGCCTGCTGTATAGCGAGAACGGTTACCTGCGCTGGTATGTGGCGTCCATGAGCATCGGTGCGGTTGTCGTGCTGGCGCTGCTGATGGTGTTGCGTTGATCGTTAAGTGAATTTTATTCGAATTCGTTGAAAATCAGGCCCCTGCTGGGGGCCTTAAAAAGGAATGTAAATCGCCATGTTACTACCCTGGCTAATATTAATTCCCTTCATCGGCGGCTTCCTGTGCTGGCAGACTGAACGCTTTGGCGTGAAGATGCCGCGCTGGATCGCGCTGATCACCATGGGATTGACGCTCGCGCTTGGCCTGCAACTGTGGTTGCAGGGCGGTTACTCACTGACTCAGTCTGCGGGCATTCCGCAGTGGCAGTCTGAGTTCATCCTGCCGTGGATCCCACGTTTCGGCATTACGATCCACCTGGCGATTGACGGTCTCTCACTGCTGATGGTAGTGCTGACCGGCCTGCTCGGCGTTCTGGCGGTACTCTGCTCCTGGCGTGAAATCGAAAAATACCAGGGCTTCTTCCACCTGAACCTGATGTGGATCCTGGGCGGCGTGATCGGCGTGTTCCTTGCCATCGACATGTTCCTGTTCTTCTTCTTCTGGGAGATGATGCTGGTGCCGATGTACTTCCTGATCGCGCTGTGGGGCCACAAGGCGTCCGACGGTAAAACGCGTATCACGGCGGCAACCAAGTTCTTCATCTATACCCAGGCGAGTGGTCTGGTGATGCTGATTGCCATTCTGGCGCTGGTGTTTGTTCACCACAACGCGACCGGCACCTGGACCTTCAACTACGAAGACCTGCTGAAGACCCCAATGTCGCACGGCGTAGAATACCTGCTGATGCTGGGCTTCTTCATCGCCTTCGCGGTGAAAATGCCGGTGGTTCCGCTGCACGGCTGGCTGCCAGACGCGCACTCTCAGGCGCCAACGGCGGGTTCCGTTGACCTGGCGGGCATCTTGCTGAAAACCGCGGCCTACGGTCTGCTGCGCTTTGCACTGCCGCTGTTCCCGAACGCCTCCGCAGAGTTCGCACCGATTGCCATGTGGCTGGGTGTGATCGGTATCTTCTACGGTGCCTGGATGGCCTTCACCCAGTACGACATCAAGCGTCTGATTGCCTACACCTCCGTTTCCCACATGGGCTTCGTGCTGATTGCTATCTACACCGGCAGCCAGCTGGCGTACCAGGGGGCGGTGATCCAGATGATTGCGCACGGTCTGTCCGCAGCCGGCCTCTTCATCCTGTGCGGCCAGCTGTACGAACGTCTGCACACCCGCGACATGCGTATGATGGGCGGTCTGTGGAGCAAAATTAAGTGGCTGCCAGCGCTCTCCATGTTCTTCGCGGTGGCGACTCTGGGGATGCCGGGCACCGGTAACTTCGTCGGCGAATTTATGATTCTGTTCGGCAGCTTCAAAGTGGTACCGGTGATTACCGTGATCTCCACCTTTGGTCTGGTGTTCGCTTCCGTCTACTCGCTGGCGATGCTGCACCGCGCTTACTTCGGTAAAGCGAAGAGCGAAATTGCTGCACAAGAACTGCCGGGGATGTCGCTGCGTGAGCTGTTCATCATCCTGCTGCTGGTCGTACTGCTGGTGCTGCTGGGCTTCTTCCCGCAGCCGATTCTGGATACCTCGCACAGCGCGATGGGCAATATCCAGCAGTGGTTTGTTAATTCAGTTTCTACTACAAGGCCGTAATTCGCCATGACAATAACTCCACAACAACTGATCGCGCTGCTGCTGCTACCGCTGCTGATCGTCGGATTGACGGTGGTGGTTGTGATGCTCTCCATTGCGTGGCGACGCAATCACTTCCTGAATGCCACGCTGTCGGTCATCGGCCTGAACGCCGCGTTAGTCTCACTCTGGTTTGTTGGCCAGGGTGGGGCGATGGACGTCACCCCGCTGATGCGCGTTGACGGTTACGCCATGCTGTATACCGGTCTGGTGCTGCTGGCGAGCCTGGCAACCTGTACCTTTGCGTACCCGTGGCTTGAAGGCTACAACGACAACAAAGAAGAGTTTTACCTGCTGGTTCTGATTGCCGCGCTGGGCGGCATTCTGCTGGCGAATGCGAACCACCTGGCCGCGCTGTTCCTCGGCATTGAGCTGATCTCTCTGCCGCTGTTCGGTCTGATTGGTTACGCCTTCCGCCAGAAGCGCTCGCTGGAAGCAAGCATCAAGTACACCATCCTGTCTGCGGCGGCGTCCTCGTTCCTGCTGTTTGGTATTGCGCTGGTGTACGCACAGTCCGGTAACCTCTCCTTTATGGCGCTCGGCAAGAGCCTCGGTGACGGCATGCTGCATGAGCCGCTGCTGCTGGCGGGTCTGGGCATGATGATTGTTGGCCTTGGCTTCAAACTCTCTCTGGTGCCGTTCCACCTGTGGACGCCAGACGTCTACCAGGGTGCACCGGCTCCGGTGTCGACCTTCCTGGCGACGGCGAGCAAAATCGCCATCTTCGGGGTGGTGATGCGTCTGTTCCTGTACGCGCCGGTGGGTGACAGCGAAGCGGTTCGCGTGGTGCTGGGCATCATCGCGTTCGTCTCCATCATCTTCGGTAACCTGATGGCGCTGAGCCAGACCAACATTAAGCGTCTGCTGGGCTACTCGTCTATCTCTCATCTGGGCTACCTGATGGTTGCGCTGATTGCGCTGCAGAGCGGTGAGATGTCGATGGAAGCCGTGGGCGTCTATCTGGCCGGCTACCTGTTCAGCAGCCTCGGCGCCTTCGGCGTGGTGAGCCTGATGTCCAGCCCGTACCGTGGTCCGGATGCCGATTCACTGTTCTCTTATCGTGGTCTGTTCTGGCACCGTCCGATCCTGTCCGCCGTAATGACCGTGATGATGCTCTCTCTGGCCGGTATTCCGATGACGCTTGGCTTTATCGGTAAGTTCTACGTGCTGGCCGTCGGTGTGCAGGCGCACCTGTGGTGGCTGACCGCGGGCGTGGTTATCGGCTCCGCGATTGGTCTCTACTACTACCTGCGCGTGGCCGTGAGCCTGTACCTGAGCGCACCTCAGCAGCTCAATCGTGATGCTCCAGGCAACTGGCAGTACAGCGCTGGTGGTATCGTGGTACTCATCTCCGCGCTGCTGGTACTGATCTTCGGTATCTATCCGCAGCCGCTGATTGATATCGTGCAGCGCGCGATGCCGCTGATGTAAAAACAAAAAACCCGCCTCGGCGGGTTTTTTTATTGCCCAGCGTCGCTACGCTTGCAGGGCCTACGGGTTTTGTAGGTCGGGTAAGCGTAGCGCCACCCGACTAAGCCAGCTGTTTACGGCTAATCAACGGCCCGTCAATCTTCTTCATCGAGCGGTCCAGCACCTCCTCAATCACCGACGACAGCTCGTTCAGCTCAAACTTCGCGACGTAGCCATCCGCCTTCACCTTGCGAATATGGTCTTCGTTGGCGTTGCCGGAAAGGGAAGAGTGGATCACCACCGGAATATCTTTCAGTACCGGGTCGGTTTTGATTTTGCGCGTCAGCGTAAAACCGTCCATCTCCGGCATTTCGAGGTCGGTCAGCACCAGCGCGATCTTATCGGTGATCGGCACGCCCTCAGCCTGTGCCTGTGCGGCCAGCACGCCAATTTTTTCCCACGCGTCTTTGCCGGTGATGTGCAGCTGCGCTGGGATCTCCATCGCCTGCAGACCTTTCTCCAGCATCGAACGCGCCACTTTGGAATCTTCCGCCACAATCGCGACCGCGCCCGGCTTGATATGGAATTTGGTGGTCTTCAGATTGGTGGCGTGCAGATCGTGGTTGGCCGGGGTGATGTCATACAGGATCTGCTCAACGTCCAGCACCATCGCCAGATCGTTGGTATCCGTTTTCTCATCCAGGCAGGCAATGCTGGTGATATAGCGACCGCTGACGGCGGTTTCCGCCGCGTGCACCTGCTTCCAGTCCAGACGCATGATGTTCTCAACCGACTCCACGGCAAACGCCTGCACGCTGCGTGCATATTCGGTGATCAGCAGGATATTCAGCCCGGTAGTGGGCTTACAGCCCGCCACGGCGGCCAGGTCAATCACCGGGATCACCTGATCGCGGATATTCACCATTCCCATCAGCGGTGATTTCATCCCGGCGGGTTTCGTGAACTCCGGCATCGGCACAATTTCACGCAGCTTAAAGACGTTAATGCCAAACAGCTCAGATTTATTTTCGTTAAGAGAGGTGCCAAGACGGAACAGCAACAGTTCAAAACGGTTCGACAGGGTCAGATTCGCCCTGTCATCAATATCTTTCTGGAAATTATCCATTCTACCCTCGAGAGAAATGCTGACCTTTTAATCGTTATCGGCATCCTGAGGGAAAAATGAAGGACTAAACGCTGACCTGAGCGAAATCTTCGGCCAGCTCACATTCCGGGAACAGCGCGAGGCACTCTGCCAGCAGCTTTTCACAGCCCCGCGCGTCGTAGCGCGAGCTGACGTGGGTGATGATGAGCCTCCCGACGCCCGCGTCACGGGCTAGCTGCGCCGCCTGACGCGTGGAGCTATGGCCCCGGCCGTTGGCTTTCTCTTCCATCGCCGTTTCAAGCGTGGCTTCGTGCACCATCACGTCAACGCCCTGGGCAAGCTGAAGGGCGGCAGGGCACGGCGCCGTGTCGCCAAAGATAGCCAGCTTCTTGCCCGGCTCGGGCGCGGCGAGATAATCCTGCCCATCGATGACGCGACCGTCCTCCAGCGTGACGGTCTCGCCGTGCTTCAGGCGCTGGAACAGCGGTCCGGGTTTTACGCCAGCGGCCATCAGCGCGGCGGCGTCCAGCGCGCCGGGTTTGTCATGCGCTTCAATGCGATAGCCATAGCACTCAACGGGATGATTCAGCGGCTGAGCGCTCACCTTATAATCACCGTCATCGAAAACCAGGCCTTCGCTAATTTCAACGACCTCCAGCGGATAATCGGTCCACGACCCGCTCAGGCGCAGCGTGGTTTCAACAAATTCACGAATACCCGCAGGCCCGTAAATCGTCAGCGGGTTGGCGTTACCGGCCATCGAGCGGCTGCACAGCAGGCCGGGAAGGCCAAACAGATGGTCGCCATGCAGATGGGTGATAAAAATTTTATCCAGCTTGCCGGGGTGATAAGCGGTGTGTAGCAGCTGATGCTGCGTCCCTTCACCGCAGTCAAACAGCCACAGCCCGCCGCGGGTGGGGTGTTTAAGATCCAGCAGTATCGCCGTCACATTCCGTGAGCGGGTTGGCACGCCCGCGGACGTACCCAGAAAAATCAGTTCCATAACGCAATCAGCCCTTTGCTGAACGGGGAAGGGTTTAGTATAACGTGATGAACCCCAGGAAGGAGACTGACATGATCCAGTGGCAAGATTTACACCATAGTGACCTCACCGTTCATTCACTTTACGCCCTGCTGAAACTGCGCTGCGAAGTGTTCGTGGTTGAACAGACCTGCCCGTATCAGGACATCGACGGCGACGATCTCGTCGGCGAGAACCGCCATATTCTTGGCTGGCGGGAAAACGAGCTGGTGGCGTATGCGAGGATTCTGAAAAGCGAGGACGAATTCGAGCCTGTCGTGATTGGTCGGGTCATCATCAGCGGCAAAGCGCGCGGTGAAAAACTGGGCTATCAGCTGATGGATAAAACGCTGGAAGCATGCCTGAAACAGTGGCCGAACAAGGCGTTATACCTGGGCGCACAGGCGCACCTGCAGTCCTTCTACGGCCACTTTGGTTTCGTGCCGGTCACCGAGGTGTACGACGAAGACGGCATTCCCCACGTCGGCATGGCGCGGGAAGCGAAGCAGGCGTAATGGTGAGTCGTTGGCTATAGTTAGCGAACTGGTGTACTAACATGGAGAAAAATATGTCATTTCAATCCTGGGATACCCGTATCGACGACGACCTGGCCTTACTGAGCGAAACGCTGGAAGAGGTGTTACGTTCCTCGGGCGACCCTGCCGATCAGAAATATATTGAGCTAAAAGCCCGTGCCGAACAGGCGCTGCATGAAGTGAAAAACCGCGTCAGCCATGCGTCTGATACCTACTACTACCGCGCCAAAAAAGCGGTGTATCGTGCCGATGATTACGTGCATGAAAAACCGTGGCAGGGTATTGGAGTAGGTGCTGCCGTAGGCCTGGTACTGGGGCTGCTGTTGGCCCGTCGTTAAGCCGCTTAACCACTCCCTATACGTGGGTACTGCTATTTATGGTCAGTACCCCGTATAATATGAGGTTTTAACAGGGAGAGGTTCGCGTGAATTCGATTTTCCTCGCGCTGGAGCAATTGCGTACCCAGCTTTCGCAAGCGTTACCCGCAACGCCCGGCATACGTCATTTCGACGTCTCTTTCCCGTTAAACGATGCCTTCGACCCTCTCGCCTGGCTTGGGGCGCAGCAGTGCTATCCGCAGTTTTACTGGCAGCAGCGTAACGGCGATGAAGAGCTGGCCGCGCTGGGGGCGGTTATCACCTTTTCCTCTCTGGCGTTAGCCACGCAGTTTTTGCGCGAGCAAAACGCGGCAGGTGATACCCGCATCTGCGGCCTGAACGCCTTTAATCCGGAGCAGGGCAGCCTCTTTTTACCGCGACTGCTCTGGCGACGTACCGCCGGCACCGCTACGCTGCGTCTGCAGCTGTGGAGCGATTATTCACTTCAGGAAGATGCCCATGCCGCGCGGGATTTTTTACAGCAGCTCCAGCCAGCCAGGCCTATCCGCCCGCTGGCCGTTCAGGTTGAGCACGAAAACCATCAGCCTCAACGGGCCGAATGGCTGAGACTTGTCCGCAGGGCGACCGAAACCATCGCGCGCGGTGATTTTGAAAAGGTTGTCCTTGCGAGGGCCACCGATCTTCAGTTTACACAGCGCATTAACCCCGTCGCGCTGATGGCGGCCAGCCGCGCCCTCAATTTACATTGCTATCACTTCTGCATGGTATTCGACGCCAGCAACGCGTTTCTCGGCTCGACGCCCGAGCGTCTCTGGCGGCGACGCGGCACGCTGCTGCGCACCGAAGCGCTGGCGGGCACCGTCGCCAGCCATACCGATGATAAAAAGGCGCAGCGTCTGGGCGAGTGGCTGCTGAACGACGATAAAAACCAGCGCGAGAATATGCTGGTCGTGGAAGATATCTGTCAGCGTCTTCAGCACTCTACGCAGACGCTTGAGGTACTGCCTGCCCAGGTGGTACGCCTGCGTAAGGTGCAGCATCTGCGCCGCTGTATCTGGACCGAGCTCAAACAGGCTGACGACGAGCAGTGCCTGCATATGCTACAGCCGACGGCGGCCGTTGCCGGATTACCGCGACAGCCAGCGCGCGAGTTTATCCAGAAGGTTGAGCCCTTTAACCGCGAGTGGTACGCCGGTTCGGCCGGGTATTTATCGCCTGACCAGAGTGAGTTCTGCGTGGCGCTGCGTTCAGCCCGCGTCCATGAGGACTCGCTGCGGCTCTACGCCGGGGCCGGCATTGTCAGCGGATCTGACCCGGAGCAGGAGTGGCAGGAGATTGAAAACAAAGCGGCCGGATTGCGCTCTCTGCTCCTAAGGGATTAATACTGATTCGCGCAATCCCGATTCACATCAAAATTCCAATTTTTTCTATTATTTATACTGTGTCGCATTCTTGATACCGGACAATCTCATGTCAGTAAGTTCTTTTAACCGACGCTGGGCGGCGGTGATCCTTGAAGCCCTGACGCGCCATGGCGTCAGGCACGTGTGTATTGCACCGGGTTCTCGCTCAACGCCGCTGACGCTGGCGGCCGCCGAAAACCGGGCATTGATTCACCACACCCACTTTGATGAGCGTGGCCTCGGGCATCTCGCGCTGGGTCTGGCGAAGGTCAGCAAAGAACCCGTGGCGGTGATTGTCACTTCCGGTACTGCCGTGGCGAACCTCTATCCGGCTCTGATTGAAGCCGGGTTAACCGGTGAAAAGCTGATTCTGCTGACGGCCGATCGTCCCCCTGAGCTTATCGACTGCGGCGCCAATCAGGCCATCCGTCAGCCGGGACTCTTTTCTTCGCATCCTTCGCAGACGATTTCGCTGCCCCGTCCCACCCAGGATATTCCGGCAAGCTGGCTGGTCTCCACCGTCGATCATGCCATGGAGACGCTGCGCGGCGGGGCGCTGCATATTAACTGCCCGTTTGCCGAGCCGCTGTACGGCGAGCTGGACGATACGGGTCTTGACTGGCAGCAGACCCTCGGTGACTGGTGGCAGAGTGAAAAACCGTGGCTGCGCGAGCAGACGCACCTTGAGAGCGCGAAGCAGCGCGACTGGTTCTTCTGGCGGCAGAAGCGCGGCGTGGTTATCGCCGGGCGCATGAGCGCTGCCGAAGGCAAGCTGGTCGCCGAATGGGCGCAAACCCTGGGCTGGCCGCTGATCGGCGACGTGCTTTCCCAGACCGGGCAGCCGCTGCCGTGCGCGGATCTCTGGCTGGGTAATGCCAAAGCGGTCACCGAGCTGTCGCAGGCGCAAATTGTGGTCCAGCTTGGATCGAGTTTAACCGGCAAGCGGTTACTGCAGTGGCAGGCCACCTGCACGCCGGACGAGTACTGGCTGGTGGACGCGCTGGAAGGGCGTCTTGACCCGGCGCACCATCGCGGTCGTCGCCTGGTCAGCCGTATCGACGCCTGGCTGGCGCTCCATCCGGCTGAAAAACGCAAACCCTGGGCGGTTACCCTCCCGGACCTGTCGCGGCAGGCGTGGGAACTGACCCATGCGCGCTGTGAAGCGTTCAGCGAGGCCGGGCTGGCGCACCGTATTCGCCAGTACCTGCCCGAGCAGGGGCAGCTGTTTGTCGGCAACAGCCTGGTCGTGCGGCTGATTGACGCCTTTTCGCAGCTGCCAGCGGGCTACCCGGTGTACAGCAACCGTGGTGCCAGCGGCATCGACGGGCTGATCTCTACGGCGGCGGGCGTGCAGCGCGCCAGCGCAAAATCGACGCTGGCCATCGTGGGGGATCTCTCCGCGCTTTACGATCTCAACGCGCTGGCGCTGCTGCGTCAGGCGTCTGCCCCGTTTGTGCTGATCGTGGTTAACAACAACGGCGGGCAGATTTTCTCCCTGCTGCCCACGCCGCAGAGCGAGCGCGAGCGCTTCTATCTGATGCCGCAGAACGTGCAGTTCGAACACGCCGCGGCAATGTTCAGCCTGAAATACCATCGCCCGGAAAGCTGGGAACAGCTGGATGCGGCGCTAAGCTCCGCCTGGAAGCAGCCCGGCGCGACGCTGATTGAGCTGGTGGTGAACGAGGCTGACGGTGCACAGGCCCTGCAAAGCCTGCTGGCGCAGGTGAGCCAGCTGTGATCCTCTCGGGCGTGCAGCAGGCTGGAAAACCAGGCTATCCCTGGCTGGTCTTTTTGCACGGTTTTTCCGGCGATTGCCGCGAGTGGCAGGGTGTTGGTGAGCGGCTTTGCGATTACCCCAGGCTGTATCTGGATCTGCCGGGACACGGCGGATCCCGGAATCTGGGCGTGACGGGCTTCGACGAGATGAGCGCGTTGCTTATCCGAACTTTGATTAGTTACAACATACTGAAATTCTGGCTCGTCGGGTACTCCCTCGGCGGCCGCATTGCGATGTTCCATGCCTGCCAGCAGCCAAAGGGGCTGTTGGGCGTGACGGTAGAAGGCGGCCATCCGGGCCTGCAGGATGCCGATGCGCGACAGGCGCGGCTGGCATCAGACCGCCGCTGGGCGACGCGTTTTCGCAGCGAACCGTTGGAAAAGGTATTCGCTGACTGGTACCAACAGCCCGTGTTTGCCTCCCTGACGGACGCACAGCGCGACGCGCTGATTACCCTGCGCAGCCAGAACAACGGCGCGGCGCTGGCGATGATGCTCGAGGCGACGTCGCTGGCCGTGCAGCCCGACCTGCGTACCGCGCTCAGCGCACGTGATTTCACTTTTGATTATCTCTATGGCGAACGTGATGAGAAGTTTACGGCCCTTGCTGCGGAGCTGAACGCCGTTTGCCATGCAATTCCCAACGCCGGACACAACGCCCACCGGGAAAACCCCGACGCGGTTGCCGCGAGTCTGGCTCAGATACTGCGTCTTCGAATAAAGGACACTCTATGATCTATCCTGATGAACACATGCTTTACGCCCCGGTTGAATGGCAGGACTGCTCCGAAGGCTACACCGACATTCGTTACCACAAATCCACCGACGGTATTGCCAAAATCACCATCAACCGCCCGCAGGTGCGTAACGCCTTCCGTCCGCTGACCGTGAAAGAGATGATTCAGGCCCTGGCGGATGCGCGCTATGACGACAACATCGGCGTGATTGTCCTGACCGGCGAAGGCGAGAAAGCGTTCTGCTCCGGTGGCGATCAGAAAGTGCGCGGCGACTACGGCGGATACCAGGACGATGCGGGGACGCACCACCTGAACGTCCTCGATTTCCAGCGTCAGATCCGCACCTGTCCAAAACCGGTGGTGGCGATGGTGGCGGGCTACTCCATCGGCGGCGGCCACGTGCTGCACATGATGTGCGACCTGACCATTGCCGCTGAAAACGCCATCTTCGGCCAGACCGGCCCGAAAGTGGGATCTTTCGACGGCGGCTGGGGTGCCTCCTACATGGCGCGCATCGTCGGGCAGAAAAAAGCCCGTGAAATCTGGTTCCTGTGCCGTCAGTACAACGCGCAGGAAGCGCTGGATATGGGCCTGGTGAATACCGTGGTGCCGCTTGCCGATCTCGAAAAAGAGACCGTGCGCTGGTGTCGCGAAATGCTGCAAAACAGCCCGATGGCGCTGCGCTGTCTGAAAGCGGCACTCAACGCCGACTGCGACGGTCAGGCGGGTCTGCAGGAGCTGGCGGGCAACGCCACCATGCTGTTCTACATGACCGAAGAGGGTCAGGAAGGGCGCAACGCGTTTAACGAAAAACGCCAGCCAGACTTCAGCAAATACAAACGGAATCCGTAATGCGTCGCGCGCAGGTTTACCGCTGGCAGATACCGATGGACGCGGGCGTGGTGCTGCGTGAACGGCGGTTAAAAACCCGTGACGGTTTCTTCGTGTATCTGCAGCAGGACGAGCGGGAAGGCTGGGGCGAGATTTCGCCTCTGCCGGGCTTTAGCCTCGAGTCGCTGGAGGATGCGCAGGCTGCATTGCTGGCGTGGGCGGACGCGTGGCGTGAGGGGGCGGATCCGGCGCTGCCGGATGTCCCTTCCGCGGCCTTTGGTATCAGCTGCGCGCTGGCGGAGCTGGACGGCAGCCTGCCTGAAGAGGCTAACTACCGCGCGGCACCGCTCTGTACAGGGGATCCGGACGAGCTCTTCGCGCTTCTCTCTGCCATGCCGGGCGAGAAGGTCGCGAAAATCAAAGTCGGGCTTTATGAAGCGGTGCGTGACGGCATGGTCGCCAACCTGCTGCTGGAGGCGATCCCCGATCTGCATCTGCGTCTGGACGCCAACCGCGCCTGGACGCCGCTTAAGGCGCAGCAGTTTGCAAAGTACGTCAATCCGGCGTACCGCAGCCGCATTGCCTTCCTCGAAGAGCCGTGCAAAACCCGCGAGGATTCGCGCGCGTTCGCCCGCGAAACGGGGATTGCCATCGCCTGGGATGAAAGCCTGCGCGAGGCCGATTTTGAATTTGCTGCAGAGCCCGGCGTCAGCGCGGTGGTGATTAAACCGACGTTGACCGGCAGCCTGGCGAAAGTGCGCGAGCAGGTCGCGGCGGCGCACGCCTTAGGGCTGACGGCGGTCATCAGCTCGTCGATTGAGTCCAGCCTTGGGCTAACCCAGCTGGCGCGCATTGCCGCCTGGTTAACGCCTGACACGGTCCCCGGCCTCGACACGCTGAACCTGATGCAGGCTCAGCTTCTTCGCCCGTGGCCGGACAGCGCGCTGCCGTGCCTCGACGTCGCGGCGCTGGAGCCGTTGCGATGAGTTTTACCGACTGGCCGTGGCGGCACTGGCGTGCGCAATTTGCCGATAAACCGGCTCTGAGGCTGAACGACGAGGTGCTCAGCTGGCAACAGCTGTGCGCGCGCATCGACAGCCTTGCGGCGGGCTTTCACCGTCAGGGCGTGGAGGAGGGCGACGGCGTGCTGCTGCTGGCCCATAACCACCCGCACACCCTGCTGGCGTGGCTGGCTCTGCTCCAGTGCGGGGCGCGTATTCTTCCCGTTAATCCGCAGCTGCCGCGCCCGCTGCTGGACGTGCTGCTCCCGCAGATGACGCTGCGCTTTGCGCTGGTGCTGGACGGCAGCTACGACGGCCTTCCTGCCCTGAGCATGCGCGAGACCGCCGATGCGTATTGCGCTGCGTGGCAACCGGCGCGGCTGGCCTCCATGACGCTGACCTCAGGCTCCACAGGACTGCCGAAAGCGGCGGTCCATACCTGCGAGGCCCATCTTGCCAGCGCGCGCGGCGTTTTGGCGCTGATGCCCTACGGTGAAGATGACGACTGGCTGCTTTCGCTGCCGCTGTTTCACGTTTCCGGCCAGGGGATTTTATGGCGCTGGCTGCAGGCTGGCGCGCGGTTAACCGTGCGCGAGAAACAGCCTCTGGAGCAGGCGCTGTGCGGCTGCACCCACGCCTCGCTGGTGCCAACCCAGCTCTGGCGTCTGCTTAATGCCCACCAGCCTGTCGCACTGAAAGCGGTGCTGCTGGGCGGGGCGGCCATCCCTGTGGAATTGACCGAACAGGCGCGAGAGCAGGATATACGCACCTTCTGCGGCTACGGTCTGACCGAGTTTGCCTCTACCGTCTGTGCGAAAGAGGCGGATGGCGAGCCGGACGTGGGCCGTGCGCTGCCGGGCAGAGAGGTGCAGGTCGTTAACGGTGAAGTCTGGATCAGAGCGCAAAGCATGGCCTCAGGCTACTGGCGGGATGGCGAACTGATTCCGCTGACCAACGCGCAGGGATGGTTCGCCACCCGCGATCGCGGCGAATGGCATGACGGCCGTCTGACGATCCTCGGCCGCATGGATAACCTCTTTTTTAGCGGCGGAGAAGGGATCCAGCCGGAATCGCTCGAGCGCGTTATCGCCACGCACCCGCAGGTTAACCAGGTGTTTATCGTTCCGCTGGACGACGCTGAGTTCGGGCAACGTCCGGTGGCGGTGGTGGAGTGCGAGCCGGGAACGGATATCACCACTTTACCCGACTGGGTCAGGGACAAGGTGGCGCGTTTTGAGCAACCCGTCCGCTGGCTGCTTTTGCCGACCGAACTCAAAAATGGCGGCATTAAAGTTTCGCGCCGCGCGCTGCAGGAGTGGGTGAACGCAACGCTGAAGGGATAATAGCCGTTTCAAATAGTTACAATCTACTGGCCTGCCGCACGCAGAGTGCTTGATCCCCGGAAGACCCAGGTTAAAATCTCGCGGTTTTGGGACTTCTCTATAAAAATTGTGCGGGATCACGACAATGAAAAAAGTGGCATTACTGGGCTTCGGCCTGATGGTTGTATCTGCGGCGGCGAACGCCATTAGCATTAACGGCTCGGCGGGTCAGGATTATACCCACCTGGGCTTCGGCATGGGGACCGAGACATCCGGTCTGGCGATGACCGGCGGCTGGACGCATAACGATGACGACGGCGACGCGGCAAGCCTCGGCCTGGGCCTCAACATTCCTCTGGGCCCGTTCCTGGCGACCGTCGGCGGTAAAGGTATCTATACCAACCCAAATGACGGTGACGAAGGATATGCGGCGGCAGTGGGCGGCGGCCTGCAGTGGAAAATTGGCGACAGCTTCGGCCTGTTTGGCGAGTACTACTACTCTCCAGATTCCCTCTCAAGCGGTATCGACAGCTATGAGGAAGCCAACGCCGGCGCGCGCTGGACCATCATGCGTCCAATCACCATCGAAGCAGGCTATCGCTATCTGAACCTGGCCGGTAAAGACGGCAACCGCGACAACGCGCTGGCCGACGGTCCGTACGTGGGCGTGAGCGCAGGCTTCTAATCTCTCCGGCGCGGCATGCTGTCGCGCCAGTTTCTCCTCTTCTCCACCCCGCGTTTGCGCTATAGTGTTTTGACCAAATAAGCGGGAGAACACAATGATTAACGTGGAGATGTTATCCACCGGCGACGAAGTGCTGCATGGACAAATTATTGATACCAATGCTGCCTGGCTTGCCGATCTTTTCTTTGAGCAAGGATTACCGTTAACGCGCCGCAATACGGTGGGCGACAATCTTGAATCACTGGTCGCTGTTCTGCGCGAGCGCAGTGAACAGTGCGACGTGCTGATTGTGAACGGCGGGCTCGGCCCCACCAGTGACGATCTCAGTGCCCTGGCCGCCGCGACCGCAAAAGGCGAAGGGCTGGTGCTGCATGAGGCGTGGCTCTCGCAGATGGCGCGCTTTTTCTCCGAACGTGGCCGCGTCATGGCCCCCAGCAACCGCAAACAGGCTGAAATTCCCGCCAGTGCTGAACTGGTCGATAACCCGGTCGGTACCGCGTGCGGGTTTGCCATGCAGCTGAACCGCTGCCTGATGTTCTTTACGCCGGGCGTGCCCTCAGAATTTAAAGTGATGGTCGAGCAGCAGATCCTGCCGCGCCTTCGCCAGCGTTTTACCCTGCCGGAACCCCCGCTGTGCCTGCGTCTGACCACTTTTGGCCGTTCGGAAAGCGATCTGGCTCAGAGCCTCGATCACCTCTCACTCCCGCCGGGCGTGTCTATGGGCTATCGCTCCTCCATGCCGATCATTGAGCTTAAGCTGACCGGACCGGCCACCCAGAAAGAGGCGATGCTGGCGCTGTGGCCTGAGGTGCAGCGCGTAGCGTGTGAAAGCCTGATCTTTGAAGGCACGGAAGGGCTACCGGCGCAGATTGCGAAGCATCTGCAGTCGCGTCAGCTGAGCGTGACCTTAAGCGAGCAGTTCACCGGTGGCCTGCTGGCACTTCAGCTGTCGCGCGTCAACGCGCCGCTGCTGGCCAGCGAAGTGGTGCCGTTCCAGCAGGAGACTCTCGCGCAAACCGCCCGCTGGGCGTCCGAGAGAAGGGTGAAGCATTTTGCCGGTCTGGCGCTGTTTGTCGGCGGGCTGGATGAGGAATACCTCAACTTCGCGCTGGCGACGCCCGAGGGCACCCACGCCCTGCGGGTAAAAATGAGCATTACCCGCCACAGCCTGGCGGTGCGTCAGGAGGTGTGCGCCATGATGGCGCTGAACATGCTGCGCCGCTGGCTGAATGGCAAAGAGGTGGCCAGCGAGCACGGCTGGATTAACGTGGTTGAATCGCTGTTCGTGGAGTAACGCCTGTGCCGGGGCCTTTCGCCCCGGCCATGTTCACCCGAGCGCCTTTGCCAGCAGCGTAATCGGATGCTCGCAGCGCTTGCTGGTGGACATCTCAATCTGCCACTTGCAGGTTTCGCAGTCCGTCACCACGATATCCGCGCCGCTCTCCTCAATCTGACGGAACAGCGGGGCGCCGATCGCCTGCGACGTGTCATAGTTTTCACGCTTAAAGCCGTAGGTTCCCGCAATCCCGCAGCAGCGTGAATCCAGCACCGTCAGCTCCAGCCCCGGAATTAACCGCAGCAGCTCCAGCGTATAGAGCGACCAGCCCATTTTCTCC
Source organism: Enterobacter sp. HMSC16D10 (assembly GCF_001807145.1). Lineage (NCBI taxonomy): Bacteria > Pseudomonadati > Pseudomonadota > Gammaproteobacteria > Enterobacterales > Enterobacteriaceae > Enterobacter > Enterobacter sp. HMSC16D10. The sequence goes on along the minus strand of NZ_KV787905.1, from coordinate 139,737 downwards.
ATATGACACGGCGTGTGGTACACCACTTTCAGCGGCAATTTCCCCAGCGGCAACGTCTGTCCGCTGTCCAGCTTGCGCCACAGGAAGCGCGTCGCCAGCTCGATGTGCTCGCGCAGGCCGGTGTTGTCCACGTCCAGCAGATGCGGATACTCGTCGCGCAGGGTGAAGGTACAGGTGGATGAGGTCGCCAATACCGGTATGCCTTTCTCGACAATCGCCTCGCGCAGGGAGGTGACATTGCTTTGAGCCTGCCTGCGTGCTTTATCGGTAAACCCGTTAGCAATCAGCGGCACGCCGCAGCACTTTTCTTTATTCAGTAGCTGAACGCCCGTTCCCATGGCGTTCAGCACCTTCAGCAGATCTTTACCCAGCTGCGGGTGGTTGTAATTCACGTAGCAGCCGTGGAAAAAAGCCACCTGCTCGGCGTACTGCGCCTGCTCCGCCGCCACGGATTTATACCAGCGGCGGAAGGTGCCGTGAGAATATTTCGGCAGGCTGCGGTGATGGTCTATCTTCAGCGTGGCATCCAGCAGCTGGCGCACCGGTTTGAGAGCGGTCGCGGCATTCACCAGCGGGGCAAACGGCGTCGAGACGCTGCCCATCAGATCGGTGTGGCTCAGAATCGCGTCCCGCAGAGACGGCTTTTGCGTGCTGTAGCGCGCCCGGGCGCGCTGGATAATATCGCCGATTTTCACATCCGACGGGCAGGCGACTTCGCAGCGTTTGCAGTTAATGCAGTATTTCAGCGCTTCATCGTACAGCTTGCCGTCCTTCAGGCGCAGACGCTCGCCGTCCGGCCCGGCCTGCTTTGGCCCGGGATAGCGTGGGTTCACGCCGCTGACCGGGCAGACGGTGGTACACACCGTGCATTTGATGCAGCTTTCAAAACGGGTATCGTTCATTGTTCAGCCTCCGTGCGCTGGCTAATCTGCTCTGCCACATACAGCGCCGTGACGGCGCAGACTCCGCCACCGCATCCCTGGGTAATGGGATCGTACCCGCCCAGCAGCGAGCCGATGGCAAAGAGATTACTGACGGGCTTACCGGCAAGCTGCGGATGCAGGTGGTTATCGACAATCACGCCGAACTGCTGCCAGGGCTGCGGCGAGAAGAAATCACTTTGATACCAGTCCGCGCGGGAGGCTCGCTGGCGAACATCCAGCCCCATAATGGCTTCCCGGATGCCCTCCCGGCTGCTCAGCAGCCCGTTGCTGAAGAAGCTGCCGCTTGCCAGCACCGTATAGCGGGCGCGAAGCGGAATATCGTCGTGGCTGCGCGTCCAGATTTCGCTCACCGCGCCGTCTGTCAGGGTGATTTTTTTCACTTCATCACCGGCCATCCAGACGCCACCCTGCGCAACAAACTTACGCTGGAGCTGGGTATGCAGGCGAATGCCGGGGACAGACGGGGGCAGCGTGGGCAACAAACCGAGCGTGCAGGGCAGACAGTCTGAGAGCCAGCGCCAGAGTCGGTTATCGTTCAGGCCAAAGCACGCGGGCATCAATAGCGCATCGCATCCTTCCGCAAGCGGGCTGAGCGCCTCATACAGCAGCGGCCATTTGTCCTCGTTATCCAGAAAACGGGCGATATTCACCGCGCGAAATTCGCTCGGGTTCTCGCGCAGGACATCAAGCTCAGGCAGCTCTATCTCTGCCGTTTCGGCGTTAACGCCCTGGCGACAAAGTGACGCCGCCGCGAGATGGGGCTGAAAATCCAGAAAGCCGCTAATCCCTACCACCCGCACGCGTCCCGCGTGAATGGGGGCAACGGGCACTTCCTCCGGGCTGAGCCAGGCGGAACGCAGGGTGCCGAGCGGCGTAACGCGCTGGTGATTGAACCTGGCGCTGCCCTGCAGACGCGCGCCGCACTCCGCCAGCAGCGCTTCGGTTTCCAGCGCAAAGCGGTCAATATGCTGTGCACCAACCAGGTGATACGGGTGCTCCGGCGGCAGCTTATCGCGGTACGCTTCGTCCACCAGATCCAGCGAGCCCGACGAGAAGTGCAGGGCGCTCTGCCCCCGGGTGATAATGGCGCAGCGCAGCCCCTGCTTCGTGAGCTTAATGCCGCAGAGCAGGCCCGCCAGCCCGCCGCCGACAATCACGGTATCAAATTTCATCGTGTTGCTCCTTCTCAAGACCGCAAAGCCCCTGGTAGACCCAGCGGGTAAATTCACTTTCACGCAGGGCATCGCCCCAGGCGACAGGCTGAATGCCTTTCCAGCGCTCGTTTAAAAACGCGCTGAGCTGATCGAGCGACTGGGTGGCGGTGGTGGTATGAAAACGCTGCAACAGCCCCGCAGCTCGGCAGGCGCACAGTTCGCCCTGACAGGTCCCCATTCCGACGCGGGTGCGGCGGCGGAGATCGAGCAGGCTGTTGACCGTCAGGTTCTCCACCGCGTACTGCACTTCACTGGCCGTCACGGCTTCGCACTCGCACACCAGGCTGCGGCTCAATCTTCCTTCACCAAGCCACGGTGGCGTTCTGTCGCCGTGGCGGTATACCGCGGACCCGCGCAGCGGCGCGGGCAGGGAGATGATTTTCTGCAGCGTTTTTTCGGTGGACTGACGCGATCCCGGCAGCGGCTGTTCTGCCGTGACGCACGGCTCGGTATTTCCGAGCTTGCGGCAGACGGCATCGGTCGCCCACTCGGCCATCAGGCGATAGGTCATCAGCTTGCCGCCGGTGATGGTGATAAACCCGTCCATGCCGTCGCGCGCGGCGTGATCGAGCAGCACGATGCCCCGGCTGACGTTCCGTCCGCTCGGGTCGTTGTCGTTGGCGACCAGCGGACGCACGCCCGCGTAGGCGCGCAGAATCCGCGTCTGCGCCATCACCGGGGCCAGTTTTTCCCCTTCCCGCAGCAGGATATCTACCTCTTCAGCGGTGACGCGGTTGTAATCAATCTCGCTGTAGTCCACGTGCGTTGAAGTCGTCCCGATTAACGAAATGGTGTCGCCCGGAACGAGGATATCGGCGTCAGACGGCTTGCGGCAGCGGTTAATCACGTGGTTATTGATGCGGTGGTCGAGGATCAGCAGCGAGCCTTTCGCCGGGAACATGCGCACCGACAGGTCCGCATATTCCGCTATACGCTGGCCCCAGATCCCCGCCGCGTTAACCACTACGGCGGCATACAGCTCGCCGTGCTCGTTGTACTGCGTATCAAACACCCGCACCCCACAGATGCGATGACCTTCGCGAATAAGCCCGGTCACTTCATGTCCGGTCAGAATGCGTGCGCCATGCTCACGGGCGTCCAGCATGTTGGCGGCGGTCAGGCGGAACGGATCGACGGTACCGTCAGGGACTTTCACCGCGCCGATAAGCGCCGGGTTGACCGACGGTTCCAGCCGCCGCGCCAGCGCCGGATCCATGGCCTCCGCCTGAATGCCCGCGGCAGTGCAGGCGGTAATAAAGGTGTCCTGAAAGGCGAGGTCATCTTCGGGAAGGGTAATAAAGAGGCCGTCGGTCGGCTCAATGCAGTGGCGGGCGATACGCTTGAGGATCTGGTTTTCAGCAATACATTCGCGCGCGGATTCCGCGTCGGTGACCGCATACCGGGCGCCGCTGTGCAGCAGGCCGTGGTTCCGTCCGGTTGCGCCCGTGGCGATATCATGGCGTTCCAGAAGCGTAACGCTTAAGCCGCGAAGGGCGCAATCGCGCGCGATCCCGGCGCCGGTTGCGCCACCACCAATGATTATCACATCACTATAACGAGGATCGTGACTGGTCATTGTTTACCCTCTATGTTCGTTTTTTATCATTTAGCCATAGTAATTTTGTGGTTTGTTTGATTTCGAACATAAACGCGCGGAATTCGAAAGTGAAACGTGATTTCATGCGCTTTTTTGCGCATTCTGTCATATTTCTGTAACAATCTGTGCGTTGATTCACAGTAACAATCACCGTGATTTCTTAACATCCCCGCCTCTGGAATTCAGGTGCGAGCCACCTGCTCATTCATTTCAAGGCCACGGAGGCTGTTATGCTCAGTATCTTCAAACCTGCGCCCCACAGGGCGCGTCTGCCAGAGGCAGAAATAGATCCGCTCTATCGCCGTCTGCGTTGGCAAATCTTCCTGGGGATCTTCTTCGGGTATGCGGCGTACTACCTTGTACGTAAAAACTTCGCGCTCGCCATGCCGTATCTGGTGGAGCAGGGCTTCTCCCGAGGCGATCTGGGGTTCGCGCTGTCGGGGATATCCATCGCCTACGGTTTTTCCAAATTCATCATGGGTTCCGTGTCGGATCGCTCTAATCCGCGCGTGTTCCTGCCTGCCGGTCTGATCCTTGCGGCAGCGGTGATGCTGTTTATGGGCTTTGTGCCATGGGCAACCTCCAGCATTGCCATCATGTTCGTGCTGCTGTTCCTCTGCGGCTGGTTCCAGGGAATGGGGTGGCCGCCGTGCGGACGCACCATGGTGCACTGGTGGTCGCAGAAAGAGCGCGGCGGCATCGTGTCGGTATGGAACTGCGCCCATAACGTGGGCGGCGGTATTCCGCCGCTGCTGTTCCTGCTGGGGATGGCCTGGTTCAACGACTGGCACGCGGCGCTCTACATGCCTGCCTTTGGCGCTATTCTGGTGGCGATTATTGCCTTCGCCCTGATGCGCGATACGCCGCAGTCCTGCGGCCTGCCGCCGATTGAAGAGTACAAAAACGACTATCCGGATGATTACAGCGAGAAGCACGAAGAAGAGCTGACCGCGAAGCAAATCTTCATGAAGTACGTCCTGCCGAACAAGCTGCTTTGGTACATCGCGGTCGCCAACGTGTTCGTTTATCTCCTGCGCTACGGCATTCTGGACTGGTCCCCGACCTACCTGAAAGAGGTGAAGCACTTCGCGCTGGATAAATCCTCCTGGGCGTACTTCCTGTATGAATACGCCGGTATCCCGGGCACCCTGATTTGCGGCTGGATGTCGGACAAGGTGTTTAAGGGCAACCGCGGTGCGACGGGCGTCTTCTTTATGACCCTGGTGACTATCGCAACGGTAGTGTACTGGCTCAACCCGCCGGGAAATCCGGGTGTGGATATGGCCTGTATGATCGTCATCGGCTTCCTGATTTACGGTCCGGTGATGCTGATCGGTCTGCACGCCCTGGAGCTGGCGCCGAAGAAAGCGGCGGGAACGGCGGCGGGCTTTACCGGCCTGTTCGGCTACCTCGGCGGTTCGGTCGCGGCGAGCGCCATCGTGGGCTATACCGTTGACTTCTTCGGCTGGGACGGCGGCTTTATGGTGATGATCGGCGGCAGCGTGCTGGCGGTACTGCTGCTGGTTGTTGTGATGATCGGTGAAAAACGTCACCACGCGGAAGTGCTGGCGCGTCGTCAATAAGGAGCTTTGCGATGAAATTAACTCAGTTAGCAACCGGCCTGCTGCTGGCGGGCCTGATGACAGGCTCCGCGCTGGCGGCGGATAAAATCGTTATTGCCCACCGCGGTGCGAGCGGCTATCTGCCAGAGCATACGCTGCCAGCAAAAGCGATGGCCTATGCGCAGGGGGCGGATTACCTGGAGCAGGATCTGGTGATGACGAAGGACGACCAGCTGGTCGTCCTGCACGACCATTATCTTGACCGCGTGACGGACGTGGCAGAGCGTTTCCCGGATCGCGCCCGCAAAGATGGCCGCTTCTACGCCATTGACTTCACGCTGGCGGAGATCCGCTCCCTGAAGTTTACCGAAGGCTTCGAGATTGAAAACGGCAAGAAGGTGCAGGTCTATCCGGGACGTTTCCCGATGGGCAAATCTGACTTTCGGATCCATACCTTCCAGGAAGAGATTGAGTTTGTTCAGGGACTGAACCACTCCACCGGTAAAAACATCGGCATCTACCCGGAAATCAAAGCCCCATGGTTCCACCATCAGGAAGGGAAAGACATTGCCGCGAAGACGCTGGAGGTGCTCAAACAGTATGGCTACACCAGCAAGCAGGACAAAGTCTACCTGCAGTGTTTTGACGCCGCCGAGTTGAAGCGTATCAAAACCGAGCTGGAGCCGAAGATGGGCATGAACCTCAATCTGGTGCAGCTGATCGCCTATACCGACTGGAATGAAACCCAGGAGAAGCAGCCGGACGGCAAGTGGGTGAACTACAGCTACGACTGGATGTTTAAGCCGGGCGCGATGAAGCAGATTGCGCAGTACGCCGACGGCATCGGGCCGGATTACCACATGCTGGTGGCGGAAGGCTCAACGCCGGGACACGTGAAGCTGACGGCGATGGTGAAAGAGGCGCATGCCAGCAAGATGCAGGTGCATCCGTACACCGTGCGTGCAGACCAGCTGCCGCCGTATGCCACGGATGTGAATCAGCTTTATGAGGTGTTGTATAACCAGGCGGGCGTGGACGGACTGTTTACGGATTTCCCGGATAAAGCGGTGAGCTTCCTGAAGGATTAACGCTGAAATTGCCGGGTGGCGGCTGTACCTTACCCGGCCTACGAACTGCGGTTTTGTAGGTCGGGTAAGCGAAGCGCCACCCGACACCATCACATCTCGATTTCGATATCGCCTTTTGCCCGGCAGCAGCAGGGCAAAATTTCCCCTTCGTTGATAAAGGCCAGTGGTTCGGTCAGCCAGTCCACCTGGCCGGCGACCAGACGACAGCGACAAGAGCCGCAGTAGCCGGAACGACACTGGTACTCTACTTCGATCTGATGCGCCTCAAGCGCTACCAGCAGAGAAGGGTGCTCTTCCCGACACAGAACCTCAGTGCCGGAAAGACTTAACGTGACGCGAGACATCAGAGCTGGAAGTCGCTCAGGTCGTCGGTGTTGACTTCAGAATCAATCTGACCGACCAGATAAGAACTCACTTCCACTTCCTGCGGCGCAACCTGCACGTTATCGGACACCAGCCAGGTGTTGATCCACGGGATAGGGTTAGAGCGCGTCTGGAACGGCAGGTCGAGACCGACCGCCTGCATGCGGATGTTGGTGATGTACTCAACGTACTGGCACAGGATGTCTTTGTTCAGGCCAATCATGGAGCCGTCGCGGAACAGGTAGTCTGCCCACTCTTTCTCCTGCTGAGCCGCCAGCACGAACAGGTCGTAGCACTCCTGCTTGCACTCTTCGGCGATTTCCGCCATCTCCGGATCGTCCGTGCCGCTGCGCAGCAGGTTCAGCATGTGCTGGGTACCGGTCAGGTGCAGGGCTTCATCGCGGGCAATCAGACGGATGATTTTGGCGTTGCCTTCCATCAGCTTGCGCTCGGCAAAGGCGAAGGAGCAGGCGAAGCTGACGTAGAAGCGGATCGCTTCCAGCGCGTTAACGCTCATCAGGCACAGGTACAGCTGTTTTTTCAGCGCGCGCAGGTTCACGGTGATGGTTTTACCGTTCACATGGTGAGTGCCTTCGCCCAGCAGGTGCCAGTAGCTGGTCATCTCGATCAGCTCATCATAGTAATGGGCAATGCCTTCCGCGCGCTTCTGGATCTGCTCGTTGGTGACGATATCGTCAAACACCACTGCCGGATCGTTCACGATGTTGCGGATGATGTGGGTGTAAGAGCGGGAGTGGATCGTCTCGGAGAACGCCCAGGTTTCCACCCAGGTTTCCAGCTCAGGAATCGAGATCAGCGGCAGCAGCGCCACGTTCGGGCTACGGCCCTGGATGGAGTCCAGCAGCGTCTGGTACTTCAGGTTGCTGATGAAGATATGTTTTTCGTGATCCGGCAGAGACTGGTAGTCAATACGGTCGCGGGAGACGTCCACTTCTTCCGGACGCCAGAAGAAGGAGAGTTGCTTTTCAATCAGCTTTTCGAAGATGTCATATTTTTGCTGATCGTAGCGTGCCACGTTGACCGGCTGGCCGAAGAACATCGGCTCTTTGAGCTGGTCGTTTTTCGTCTGTGAAAAGGTGGTATATGCCATGAGTGTGTCCTAAAAACGTAGGCCGGGTAAGCGTAGCGCCACCCGGCATTTACATTAGATCTTACATGCGCCGCTTTCGCAGCCATCGTCCTGAATTGACGGAACCAGGTCATCCTGCGCGTCTTCCGCACCGTCACGGGTGTTGTGATAGTACAGCGTTTTCACGCCAAACTTGTAGGCGGTGAGCAGGTCTTTCAGCAATTGCTGCATCGGCACCTTGCCGGACGGGAAGCGCGTCGGGTCATAGTTGGTATTGGCAGAGATCGACTGGTCGATAAACTTCTGCATGATACCCACCAGCTGCAGGTAGCCGTCGTTGTTTGGCATTTCCCACAGCAGCTCGTAGTTGTCACCCAGCGTCTCGTAATCCGGTACCACCTGACGCAGCACGCCGTCTTTCGAGGCTTTGATGCTGACGTGGCCGCGCGGCGGCTCAATACCGTTGGTGGCGTTAGAGATCTGCGAAGAGGTCTCGGACGGCATCAGGGCAGAGAGCGTGGAGTTACGCAGGCCGTGAGTCTTGATGGACTCGCGCAGGCCTTCCCAGTCGAGGTGCAGCGGCTCGCTGACAATCGCATCCAGGTCTTTCTTGTAAGTGTCGATTGGCAGAATGCCTTTCGCGTAGGTGGTTTCGTTGAACCACGGGCACGCGCCTTGCTCTTTCGCCAGCTCGTTGGACGCTTTCATCAGGTAGTACTGAATCGCTTCGAACGTCTGGTGCGTCAGGTTGTTGGCGCTGCCGTCGGAGTAACGCTTGCCGTTTTTCGCCAGCCAGTAGGCGAAGTTGATCACGCCGATACCCAGGGTACGACGCCCCATCGCACCGCGTTTCGCGGCCGGGATTGGGTAATCCTGGTAGTCCAGCAGGGCGTCGAGCGCACGAACCGCCAGCACGGCCAGCTCTTCCAGCTCGTCCAGGCTCTTGATGGCACCCAGGTTGAACGCGGACAGCGTACACAGCGCAATTTCACCGTTTTCGTCGTTCACGTCTTCCAGCGGTTTGGTCGGCAGGGCGATCTCCAGGCACAGGTTAGACTGGCGCACTGGTGCAACCACCGGATCAAACGGGCTGTGGGTGTTGCAGTGGTCAACGTTCTGGATGTAGATACGGCCGGTAGAGGCACGTTCCTGCATCATCAGGGAGAACAGGTCCACCGCCTTCACGCGCTGCTTGCGGATGCTGTCGTCTTTTTCGTATTTGGTGTACAAACGCTCGAATTCGTCCTGATCGGCGAAGAACGCGTCATACAGGCCCGGGACGTCGGACGGGCTGAACAGGGTGATCTCTTCGCCCTTCAGCAGGCGGGTGTACATCAGCTTGTTGATCTGCACGCCGTAGTCCATGTGACGCACGCGGTTGCCTTCAACACCACGGTTGTTTTTCAGGACCAGCAGGCTTTCCACTTCCAGGTGCCACATAGGGTAGAACAGGGTCGCAGCACCGCCGCGCACGCCGCCCTGAGAGCAGGATTTTACCGCCGTCTGGAAGTGCTTATAGAACGGGATACAGCCGGTGTGGAATGCTTCACCGCCGCGAATCGGGCTGCCCAGCGCACGGATGCGACCGGCGTTGATGCCGATACCGGCACGCTGGGAAACGTATTTCACGATGGCGCTGGAGGTGGCGTTGATGGAATCCAGGCTGTCACCACACTCGATCAGTACGCAGGAGCTGAACTGACGGGTTGGGGTACGCACGCCAGACATGATTGGCGTCGGTAGTGAAATCTTGAACGTCGATACCGCATCGTAGAAACGCTTCACGTAATCCAGACGGGTGTCACGCGGATAGTTAGAGAACAGGCAGGCGGCCACCAGAATATAGAGGAACTGGGCGCTTTCGTAGATCTCACCGGTTACACGGTTCTGAACCAGGTATTTGCCTTCGAGCTGCTTCACCGCCGCGTAGGAGAAGTTCATGTCGCGCCAGTGATCGATAAACCCGTTCATCTGCTCGAACTCTTCTTCCGTATAGTCTTCCAGCAGATGCGTGTCGTATTTGCCCAGCTCAACCATTTTCACCACGTGATCGTAAAGCTTCGGCGGCTCAAACTGGCCGTAGGCTTTTTTACGCAGGTGGAAAATCGCCAGACGTGCAGCGAGGTACTGATAATCCGGTGCTTCGCGGGAGATGAGGTCCGCCGCCGCTTTAATGATCGTTTCGTGGATATCAGATGTTTTGATGCCGTCGTAGAACTGGATGTGTGAACGCAGTTCAACCTGGGAGATAGATACGTTGTTCAGTCCTTCTGCTGCCCAGTCGAGAACTCGATGGATTTTGTCCAGATTGATACGCTCGGTAGTACCGTCGCGCTTTGTCACCAGCAGACTCTGATTCATGTGGGGTTTACCTGTCCGTGAAATAAAAAAATATCCCCCGCTTATCCACAGAACCGTCTTGTGACTAACTCTGTGGATAAATACTACATATAGGGGGTTTGCGATAAGAAAAACGCTATATGGTGAGTATTCTAGTAAGGATTCTTTTCAGTACAAGGGTTGATTTTGACGTTAAATTGAGGTTGTGAAAGGGTAAAAAAGGCTAAGTCCTCGTGCTGTAAGGCCTGGAAGACATGTCAATAATTAAGAAAAAAAATTCAAAATTTGATCGAGTGCTGATTTCTTCAACGGGCGGTCAGAATTGCGCAACATGATGTCGCGCAATCTTTATAAGAATAACGAATGACGTTAGTCGTTTTTGGCGGTTGTATGCAACATATAGTTAACATCAACGCCCGGTGCGAGTTTGAATTTATTGGTCAGCGGATTGTAGTGCAGGCCGGTGATGTGCTGCTCCTTGAGCCACGTCTGGTCGACCCAGCTTAACAGTTCCGCAGGCTTGATGAATTTCTTCACGTCATGCGTGCCTTTCGGCACCATGCGCAGCACATACTCCGCGCCAACGACGGCCATCAGCCAGGCTTTACCGTTGCGGTTGATGGTCGAGAAGAAGACCTGTCCACCCGGTTTCACCAGTTTTGCACAGGCGTGCACCACGGACTGCGGATCGGGAACGTGCTCCAGCATCTCCATGCAGGTCACCACATCGTACTGATGGGCATGTTTTGCCGCGTGTTCTTCCACGGTTTCCTGCACGTAGTCCACCTGTATGCCAGACTCCAGCGCATGAAGACGAGCAACCTGCAGCGGTTCAAAGCCCATATCCAGGCCCGTGACGTTCGCCCCTTCGCGCGCCATGCTTTCCGCCAGGATACCGCCACCGCAGCCGACATCGAGCACTTTTTTACCGAACAGACCGCCGGAACGCTCCGCGATATAGCCCAGACGCAGCGGGTTAATACGGTGCAGCGGTTTGAACTCGCCTTCGAGATCCCACCAGCGGGACGCCACCGCTTCAAATTTGGCAATCTCTTCGTGGTCAACGTTGTGAGCCACCGGGGATTTTTCGGCATTCATGGGCGCTTTTACTCCTTATTTAGCAAGACGAATGAGTATATCAGGCAATCCCTGTGAATAAAGCGTATAGGTTTACCTCAATCACCTCGGCTGTGTTATAATTTGCGACCTTTGAATCCGGGATACAGTAGAGGGATAGCGGTTAGATGAGCGACCTTGCGAGAGAAATTACACCGGTTAACATCGAGGAAGAGCTGAAGAGCTCCTATCTGGACTATGCGATGTCGGTCATTGTTGGCCGTGCGCTGCCGGACGTCCGCGATGGCCTTAAGCCGGTACACCGTCGCGTACTATACGCCATGAACGTATTGGGCAATGACTGGAATAAAGCCTATAAAAAATCTGCCCGCGTCGTCGGTGACGTCATCGGTAAATATCACCCGCATGGTGATATCGCCGTTTATGACACCATCGTTCGTATGGCGCAGCCATTCTCCTTGCGCTACATGCTGGTAGATGGTCAGGGTAACTTTGGTTCAGTCGACGGCGACTCCGCTGCGGCGATGCGTTATACGGAAATCCGTATGTCGAAAATCGCTCATGAGCTGATGGCCGACCTGGAAAAAGAGACCGTTGATTTCGTCGATAACTACGACGGCACCGAGCGCATCCCAGATGTGATGCCCACCAAGATCCCGAACCTGTTAGTGAACGGTTCGTCCGGTATCGCGGTCGGTATGGCAACCAACATTCCGCCGCACAATATCACCGAGGTGATCAACGGCTGTCTGGCTTATATCGACGATGAAGATATCAGCATTGAAGGGCTGATGGCACACATCCCGGGCCCGGACTTCCCGACAGCGGCGATCATCAACGGTCGTCGCGGCATTGAAGAAGCGTACCGTACCGGCCGCGGCAAGATTTACATCCGTGCCCGCGCTGAAGTAGAAGCGGACGCCAAAACCGGCCGTGAAACCATTATTGTTCACGAGATCCCGTATCAGGTGAACAAAGCGCGTCTGATTGAAAAAATCGCCGAGCTGGTAAAAGAAAAACGCGTTGAAGGCATCAGCGCGCTGCGTGACGAGTCTGATAAAGACGGTATGCGCATCGTGATTGAGATCAAACGCGACGCGGTGGGTGAGGTTGTCCTGAATAACCTGTACTCCCAGACGCAGCTTCAGGTCTCCTTCGGTATCAACATGGTTGCGCTGCACCATGGTCAGCCGAAGATCATGAACCTGAAAGAGATCCTGAGCGCGTTCGTCCGTCACCGCCGTGAAGTGGTGACCCGTCGTACCATCTTCGAACTGCGCAAAGCGCGCGACCGTGCGCATATCCTTGAAGCGCTGGCGGTTGCGCTGGCCAACATCGACCCGATCATCGAGCTGATCCGTCGTGCGCCAACCCCGGCGGAAGCGAAAACCGCGCTGGTTTCCCGTCCGTGGGATCTGGGCAACGTCGCCGCGATGCTGGAACGTGCGGGCGATGACGCGGCGCGTCCTGAATGGCTGGAACCTGAGTTCGGCGTGCGTGACGGTCAATACTACCTGACTGAACAGCAGGCCCAGGCGATTCTGGATCTGCGTCTGCAGAAACTGACCGGCCTTGAGCATGAAAAACTGCTCGACGAATACAAAGAGCTGCTGGAACAGATTGCTGAGCTGCTGCATATCCTGGGCAGCGCAGAGCGCCTGATGGAAGTGATCCGCGAAGAGCTGGAGCTGGTCCGCGATCAGTTTGGCGACGAGCGCCGCACCGAAATCACCGCCAACAGCGCGGACATCAACATCGAAGACCTGATCAACCAGGAAGACGTTGTGGTGACCCTGTCTCACCAGGGCTACGTGAAGTATCAGCCGTTAACGGACTACGAAGCACAGCGTCGTGGCGGTAAAGGTAAATCTGCAGCACGTATTAAAGAAGAAGACTTTATTGACCGCCTGCTGGTGGCGAACACCCATGACACGATCCTCTGCTTCTCCAGCCGCGGTCGTCTGTACTGGATGAAAGTCTATCAGCTGCCGGAAGCAAGCCGTGGCGCACGTGGTCGTCCAATCGTCAACCTGCTGCCGCTGGAAGCGAACGAACGTATCACCGCCATTCTGCCGGTACGCGAGTACGAAGAGGGCGTGAACGTCTTTATGGCGACCGCCAGTGGTACCGTGAAGAAAACCGCGCTGACCGAATTCAGCCGTCCGCGTTCTGCCGGTATTATCGCCGTGAACCTGAACGAAGGCGACGAGCTGATTGGCGTGGATCTGACCTCGGGCTCCGATGAAGTCATGCTCTTCTCTGCGGCCGGTAAAGTGGTGCGCTTCAAAGAAGACGCCGTCCGTGCAATGGGCCGTACCGCGACGGGCGTACGTGGTATCAAACTGGCTGGCGAAGACAGCGTTGTTTCTCTGATTATTCCGCGCGGTGAAGGGGCTATCCTGACCGTCACGCAGAATGGTTACGGTAAACGTACGGCGGAAGGGGAATACCCAACCAAGTCTCGCGGCACGCAGGGCGTTATCTCCATCAAGGTGACCGAGCGCAACGGTTCCGTTGTCGGCGCGGTGCAGGTAGACGATGCCGACCAGATCATGATGATCACCGATGCGGGTACGCTGGTGCGTACCCGCGTGTCTGAGATCAGCGTGGTGGGTCGTAACACCCAAGGCGTGATCCTCATCCGTACAGCGGAAGATGAAAACGTGGTGGGTCTGCAGCGCGTTGCCGAGCCGGTGGATGACGAAGAGCTCGACTCCATCGACGGTAGCGTCGCGGAAGGCGATGAGGACATCGCGCCAGAAGCCGACACCGACGATGACGTAGCGGATGACGCTGACGAGTAATGTCTCCTGATGTAAAAAAGGGCCGGATTCCGGCCCTTTTCTTTTGCAGAAGCAGATAAGTCAACGTTGCGACCTGGCGCGTTTACCGCTACCTTAACCACATTCTTTTGACCCCGACGGCGGAGCCTCGCCCCCTTGAAATACCTCGTCTCCTTTCGTACTACGCTGAAAGTCTCTCGCTATCTGTTTAGAGCGCTGGCGCTCCTGCTTTGGCTGCTGGTGGCCTTGTTCTCGGTGTTTTACATCGTTAATGCGCTGCATCAGAAAGAAGCGGAGATCCGCCAGGAGTTTAACTTAAGCTCCGACCAGGCCCAGCGCTACATTCAGCGAACGTCTGACGTCATGAAGGAGCTGAAGTATATTGCCGAGAATCGTCTGACGGCGGAAAACGGTATTCTTGCGCTCCGCGGGCGTAACGACAAAACCGAAGTTCCGGACTTCCAGCCGCTGTTCCCGGATTCCGATTGCTCCACCATGAGCAATACCTGGCGCGGGTCGCTGGAATCGCTAGCCTGGTTTATGCGCTACTGGCGCGACAACTTCTCCGCCGCCTATGACCTGAACCGCGTCTTCCTGATTGGCAGCGAAAATCTCTGCATGGCTGACTTTGGCCTGCGCGACGTGCCCGTTGAGCGTGACAATGCGTTGAAAAGCCTGCATGAACGTATTGTGAAATACCGCAATGCACCACAGGACGAGCGCGGGAATAACATCTTCTGGGTGAGCCAGGGCCCGCGCCCCGGTGTGGGCTATTTCTATGCCCTGACGCCGGTTTATCTCGGTAATCGCCTGCAGGCGCTGATGGGGATTGAGCAGACCATCCGCATGGAAAACTTCTTCACCCCTGGCAGCCTGCCCATGGGGGTGACCATTCTGGATGAAAACGGCCATCAGCTGATCTCGCTTGCCGGGCCCGATAACCGGCTGAACGTCGAACCGCACTGGATGCAGGAGCGGTCGTGGTTTGGCTATACCTCGGGCTTCCGCGAGCTGGTGCTGAAGAAGAGCCTGCCGCCTTCGTCGCTGAGTATCGTCTATTCGCTGCCGGTGGATATGGTACTTGAGCGGATACGCATTCTTATCATGAATGCGATTCTGCTCAACCTGCTGGCGGGGGGCGCGCTGTTTACGCTGGCGCGCATGTATGAGCGGAAAATCTTTATTCCCGCCGAAAGCGACGCCCAGCGCCTGGAGGAACACGAGCAGTTTAACCGCAAGATTGTTGCCTCGGCGCCGGTGGGGATCTGTATCCTGCGTACCCAGGACGGGACCAACATCCTGAGTAACGAACTGGCGCATAACTACCTGAACATGCTGACGCACGAAGACCGGCAGAGGCTGACGCAAATTATCTGCGGTCAGCAGGTTAACTTCGTTGACGTGCTCACCAGTACGCACACCAACCTGCAGATCAGCTTTGTCCATTCCCGCTATCGCAATGAAAACGTGGCGATTTGCGTGCTGGTGGATGTCTCCGCGCGCGTGAAGATGGAAGAGTCGTTGCAGGAGATGGCGCAGGCGGCGGAGCAGGCCAGCCAGTCATAATCCATGTTCCTTGCGACCGTCAGCCACGAGCTGCGTACGCCGCTGTACGGGATTATCGGTAACCTCGATCTGCTGCAGACGAAGGAATTGCCGAAAGGCGTCGACCGGCTGGTGACGGCGATGAACAACTCCTCCAGCCTGCTGCTGAAAATCATCAGCGATATTCTCGACTTCTCTAAAATTGAGTCCGAGCAGCTGAAAATCGAGCCGCGCGAGTTTTCACCGCGCGAGGTGATGAACCACATTAGCGCCAACTATCTGCCGCTGGTGGTGCGTAAACAGCTGGGGCTCTACTGCTTTATCGAACCGGACGTGCCGCTGACGCTGCACGGCGATCCGATGCGCCTGCAGCAGGTCATCTCTAACCTGCTCAGCAACGCCATCAAATTTACCGATACCGGCTGTATTGTGTTGCACGTCTGCCGGGCAGGAGATTACCTGAGCATTCGCGTGCGCGACACGGGGGTCGGCATTCCGGCGAAGGAGGTGGTTCGCCTGTTCGATCCGTTCTTCCAGGTCGGTACCGGCGTGCAGCGTAACTTCCAGGGCACCGGACTGGGGCTGGCGATTTGTGAGAAGCTCGTCAGCATGATGGACGGCGATATCTCCGTGGATACCGAGCCCGGCATGGGCAGCCAGTTCACCATCCGCATTCCGCTCTATTCGGCGCAATATCCGGCAAAAGCCACGGTAGATGGCCTGAGCGATAAGCGCTGCTGGCTGGCGGTGCATAACGCCTCGCTGAATGACTATCTGACGGCGCTGCTGACCCACTGCGGCGTGAGGGTGTGCCGCTATGAAGGTCAAACACCGGACGTTGACGATGTGCTGATCGCCGACGAGATGCAGGAGCAGCCGTGGCAGGGGAGAGGGTCGGTGCTCTTCTGCCGTCGCCACATCGGCATTCCAGTCGAGCGCGCGTCTGGGGAGTGGGTACACAGTGTTGCGACGCCTCACGAGCTGTTGAGCCTGCTGGCTCGCATCTACAAAGTGGAGCTGGAAGAGCGCGACGGCGCGGGCGGATTGCCGTCACCGGAGTCTCTGGCGTCGGTGAATGACGATATGATGATTCTGGTGGTGGATGACCATCCGATTAACCGCCGCCTGCTGGCTGACCAGCTTGGATCGCTGGGCTACCAGTGCAAAACCGCCAATGACGGCGTGGATGCGCTGAACGTGCTGAGTAAGAATCATATTGATATCGTGCTGAGCGACGTCAACATGCCTAACATGGACGGCTACCGTCTGACGCAGCGCATCCGGCAACTTGGCCTGACGCTGCCGGTGGTGGGCGTAACGGCGAACGCGCTGGCGGAAGAGAAGCAGCGCTGTCTGGAGTCAGGCATGGACAGCTGTCTGTCGAAACCGGTGACGCTGGACGTGCTGAAGCAGACATTGTCGATTTACGCGGAGCGCGTGAGAAAAACGCGGATATAAAAAAGGCCCGGAAGGGCCTTTTTTATTTGCCCGGCGGCGCTGCGCTTGCGCGGGCCTGCGGGTTCTGTAGGCCGGGTAAGCGCGAGCGCCACCCGGCATAAACAGCGGAGATCAATCCTTGTCGGTTGCGCTCAGCGTGACGGAGGAGAGATAGTTGAGCAGCGCAATATCATTGTCCACACCCAGCTTCATCATCGCTGATTTCTTCTGGCTGCTGATGGTTTTAATACTGCGGTTCAGCTTCTTGGCAATCTCGGTCACCAGGAAACCTTCTGCGAACAGGCGCAGAACTTCACTCTCTTTCGGCGACAGACGTTTGTCACCGTAGCCACCCGCGCTGATTTTTTCCAGCAGACGAGAAACGCTTTCAGGCGTGAACTTCTTGCCTTTCTGCAGCGCCGCAAGCGCTTTAGGCAGATCGGTCGGTGCGCCCTGTTTCAGCACAATCCCTTCGATATCCAGATCCAGTACCGCGCTCAGGATCGCCGGGTTGTTGTTCATGGTCAGAACAATGATCGAGATATCCGGGAAGTGACGTTTAATATATTTGATGAGCGTGATCCCATCACCGTATTTGTCTCCGGGCATGGAGAGATCGGTAATGAGCACGTGTGCATCAAGCTTTGGGAGGTTATTGATCAGTGCTGTAGAGTCTTCAAATTCACCGACTACATTCACCCACTCGATCTGTTCAAGTGATTTGCGAATACCGAACAGTACAATCGGATGGTCATCGGCAATAATTACGTTCATATTGTTCATGTATAAGGCTACCTTGCTACAGCAAGCTTTTGACGTAGGCGTCAATGTCGCTGATGTATTTTTCAATGCCAGAGGCATCTTTCTCACGAATTAGATGTTCCAGCGTTTCACATAACTGCTTGCCGGGAACCAGATTAAGCATGGCAAACACCCCTTTAAGCCGGTGTGCTGTCTGTGCCAGCGCTGCAAAATCATTCGCAGCGGACTCAGTATACAACCGCTTAACATCATCTGGTACTGTATCAACAAAGAGTGAATAGTATCCGCTGGCGTGAAGCTCGGCATTTTCATTACCGCCAAGCGGGGATTCCGCTATCTCTTCCTGCGCCAGCTGCTCTTCTATTAGTTGTAGTACAGCTTCCTGCATCGCATTGCTTATATTAAAGTTGACGCGCAGCTGGCCAGGGCCGATTTTCCGCACGCCTGACTCATCATCGCTTAAAAGCAAGCCGGAGGCAGTAAGATTAGACGGATTATCAGTTAAAAACAGATCAAATTCTTGACTTGCAAGTCTTTCATCCGGCGTGATGCAGGCCGCCCCCCAGTTTTCTAACTGACGAACGACAATATTGCGGATCTCGTTCGAGGTCACATCGACCATCACCACGACATCATCCAGCAGACGTTCTTCATCTTCTTCCTGCGGATTGGCCGCCATTTTCACGTGCAGAGAATAGCGGGTGCCGAGGGATTCACGAGCTTTGATATTCAGATGGCCGCCGAGCTTACGCGCCAGCTGATCGCACAGCCAGAAGGTGAGGGCATTGGCCTTGCCGTAGCGATCGCTTTGCGTGTCGTTCAGGAACGGGAAGTGGAGATTATCAATTTCACTCGTGGTGACGCCTTCCCCGGTGTCGAGGATGCGGAACGTCAGGCGGTCTTCTGCCGACTCCTCCGTACTGACTTCGAGGGTGATCTTGCCGATCTGCGTGGTCGTCACCGCGTACTGAATAATCATCAACAGTATGCGGCGCAGCGCGTCACGATCGCCGTGGCGCTCGTCATTTGCCGGAAGATTGTTATTGATCAGCAGCTGCAACCCTTTACGCTTAATCACGGGCAGGACTTCCGGAACCACTTCATCGATCAGATCCTGAATAGAGAAGAGGGTTGGTGTTCCTTTCCAGAAATCATTCTCCAGCATGTTCGCCAGCTGGATCTCGTCAACCATTCTGACCAGCGAGTCGGCCTGACAGGCAAGCTGGTGGCTTTCTGACGTATTTAACGCCGCCGCCTGGGTCGCCAGCGTTTTTAACGGCTGCTTGAAGGCATCGCCAATATTCTGCATAAATGCGGCGCGCCCCTGCTGGTTTTTCTCATACAGTCTTTGCGCCTGCTTGAGCTTTTTATTCACCAGCACCTCGCGATCCTGATCGCGAATGATGAAAATTTGCGTGCGGGAGGCGACCTGGCTGCGGAACTGACGGATCTCGTACAGCTCATTGTTGATGGTGGCCTGGATCACCCCCTGGTGCTGATCCGCCATGGTGGTGATGTTCTGCAGGTTAAGATGCGGCAGCAGATGGTCGGCAATTTTATTGCTCATTACCGTACGATTCGCTTCCTGATCGTGAACTAAGACCCCAAGCGGCAGCACGGAAATAATCTCTTCATTTAGCGCACGTAACACGCGCAGTTCATTGCTGGTGCCTGCCGGGACCGCAGAGGCGTCGCTCTGACGCCCCGGCTGGAAACGGAAGGTGCTGTAGCCAAACAGCGCCAGCGCCAGCAGACCGATATTCAGCAGCAGAGGCAGCAGGATATTTTGCAGGGTATCGAGCAGCAGCGTGCCAAACGGCACCTGCCACACCAGACGCATACCGGTCGAGTTCAGGGATGAGGCAATTTCGATTTTTGAGCCGTTAAAGGAGATCGAGACGCTTTCTGCGGCCTCTTTGTCAGAAGCCGCACGCATGTTCTGGGTGCTGTTGTCGGGCTCCAGACGGAAGCTGTCGAGCGGCATGTCCGGCGGGATTAAATCGTTAATCGGTAAATCGAAGGCCACAACCGTCGCCAGATGTCCTGGCTGGTTGAAGGTGGTGCGCAGGGTAAAATAATGACCGTTTTGCCAGGCCAGACGACGCAGGGAAGAGAAGCTCTCACGTTCATCAAGGGCATTCGCCTGCTGCAGCATCTCTGCCCGGCGGGAGTCGACGATGCTGCCCACGGTAGTCTCTTTAAACCCGGAAGAGAGATCTTTTAACGGCAGGGTTGAGATCAGGATCATGCTGTTGTCCTGACCGTTCAGATAGTACATCGACCACGGCACCGTTTCGGCCCCCCAGAGAGTATCCAGATAGGTCGAAATACGCTGTGTCATCTCGAGCGTTGCGCTGTCGTGAGAGCCAAAAATGAGCGCCTCAGTCTTACGCTGCGGTTTTTCGAGGTAATAGACATCCTGCTTAAGCCGCGTCTCCTGAAGTCCATCTCCGGATGAGGAGGCCGGGGCGGCCGCAATATTGTCGTAAATCTGCCAGGTGGCGTAGCGCCAGGTATCGATGCGCTTATGCACGGCGTGGGTGATATCGACGACCTGATAGCTTTTATCCTTCAGCCAGGCGTTAACCGCGCTTTGTACCATCACCCCCATGGTCACTAACAGCACAACGATCAAAAGAAGAAAGAAACGGGTGATGCTCCCGGGGAGGAGGGAGAATTTGCTCGGGGCGGTGGTTTCAGTCTGACTCATTGATATCTTTAACCCGTCATGGTCATGCTCTGTGGCGATAGGGCAGTATAAAGGGTAATAACTGAATTTCCAGCGCCACCGTCCGGGAACAGGCGACTTTTTCAACGGACAATACCGGCGGCGGGTGGCGCGGTAAACATGTACAAACTCGTCCTGCGCGTACAAATAAAAAGTGCGGCTGGCCAGCAAATAGCACGAATTAACAAGAAATTAAGTTTTACATCAATTGTGTGTTAGCGAACGATCGCCGGGGAGAATTTAGTTAATAGTCGTTACAATTTCGGTGCGGTAGCACAAAAAATGAGGCGTTGCGTAAAGAAAGGTAAAAAAAAACCGAATGCGAAGCATCCGGCTCAATTAGGGATAAACAGACATTCAAAACTGAATGACGGTAATAAATAAAGTTAATGATGATAGCGAAAGATATTTTAGAGATTAGCCGCGATCTTGTTTTGTCATTCAGTGCTGTAACGATTTTTATTATAAGTTATTGATTACTATATGTATGATTTTTCTTTTGATTATAAGTGCTAAATTTATAAGCTATTTGTGCTTTGTAAAAGTTCCTTGATATTTACATTTTGAAACATCTTGATGGACAAATGAAACATCTTCAAAGTTTTCGTATCATATTCGCATTGGATTATTCTGTAATTTTGCGGAGAATGAAATTGCCGACTGGTTAATGAGGGTTAACCAGTAAGCAGTGGCAATTATAAGGCATATAACAGAGGGTTAATAAAATGAAAGTTAAAGTACTGTCCCTCCTGGTACCAGCACTCCTGGTGGCAGGCGCAGCAAATGCGGCCGAAATTTATAACAAAGATGGCAACAAATTAGATCTGTACGGCAAAGTCGATGGTCTGCATTATTTCTCTGACGACAAGGGTAACGACGGCGACAAGACCTACATGCGTCTTGGCTTCAAAGGTGAAACTCAGGTTAACGATCAGCTGACCGGTTATGGCCAGTGGGAATACCAGATTCAGGGCAACAAGGACGAAGGCGACAACCAGTCCTGGACTCGTGTGGCGTTTGCAGGTCTGAAGTTCGCGGAAGCAGGTTCATTCGATTATGGTCGTAACTACGGCGTGATTTACGACGTGACCTCCTGGACCGACGTTCTGCCAGAATTCGGCGGTGACACCTACGGTGCCGACAACTTCATGCAGTCTCGTGCTAACGGCGTGGCAACCTACCGTAACCAGGACTTCTTTGGTCTGGTTGATGGCCTGAACTTTGCTCTGCAGTATCAGGGCAAAAACGGCAGCGTAAGCGGTGAAAACACCGACGGTCGCAGCCTGCTGAACCAGAACGGCGATGGCTACGGTGCATCCGTGACCTATAACCTGGGCGAAGGTTTCAGCGTGGGTGGTGCGATGTCCTCCTCCAAACGTACCGCCGATCAGAACGCACTGGGCGTATACGGTAAAGGGGATCACGCAGAAGTCTATTCTGGTGGCCTGAAGTACGATGCCAACAACATCTATCTGGCAGCACAGTACTCTCAGACCTACAACGCAACCCGTTTTGGTACCTCTAACGGCAGCAACCCAACTACCGCTTACGGCTTTGCTAACAAAGCGCAGAACTTCGAAGTGGTTGCTCAGTACCAGTTCGACTTCGGCCTGCGTCCATCCGTGGCTTACCTGCAGTCTAAAGGCAAAGACATCGAAAACTTCGGCGATCAGGATCTGCTGAAATATGTTGATGTGGGTGCGACTTACTACTTCAACAAAAACATGTCCACCTACGTGGATTACAAAATCAACCTGGTTGATGAAAATGAATTCACCCGTCAGGCGGGTATCGGTACTGACGATATCGTCGCGCTGGGCCTGGTTTACCAGTTCTAATCGCGCCATCGTGTGACGTAAGGGGGCCTGATGGCTCCCTTTTTTGTGCCTCTCTGATTCTCACAACTCACCCGTTTTGGTGTACTCTTGCCGCCCTGGCATGAGGATAATAATGAATGGACATGACTTTTTTACGCGCCAGCTTTCTGGCTATGCTTTTTTTCCTGACCGCGTGTAACGATCCCGCGCCCGTGGCGAAAACCGACGCACCTGCCGCGACGGTGCTCGAAGGCAAAACGATGGGCACCTTCTGGCGCGTCAGCGTGATGAACCTCGATAAAACGCGCACGGATGAGCTTCGCGGCAAAATCCAGGCACAGCTGGACGCCGACGATCAGCTGCTGTCGACCTATAAAAATGACTCGGCGCTGATGCGCTTTAACCTCTCAACCAGCACCTCTCTGTGGCCGGTGAGCGAGGCGATGGCCGATATCGTGACCGAGGCAATGCGCGTAGGTTATAAAACCAACGGGGCGATGGATGTGACCGTCGGTCCTCTGGTGAACCTCTGGGGATTTGGCCCGAATAAACAGCCGGTGAAGACGCCCGAACAGGCGGCCATTGATGACGCCCGCGCCCGGACCGGGCTACAGCATCTGACCGTCATCAACCAGTACGGGCAGCAGTACCTGCAGAAAGATATTCCCGATCTGTTTGTCGATCTGTCGACGGTCGGGGAAGGCTATGCGGCGGATCATCTTGCTGCACTGATGGCGCAGGAGGGGATTTCCCGTTATCTGGTCTCCGTGGGCGGCGCGTTGGTCAGTCGGGGCATGAACGCCAGCGATAAACCGTGGCGCGTGGCGATTCAAAAACCGACGGATCGGCAAAATGCCGTGCAGGCGATAGTGGATATCAACGGACATGGCATCAGCACTTCCGGAAGCTATCGCAACTATTACGAGCTTGACGGGAAGCGTATTTCGCACGTGATTGATCCGCAGACCGGCCGCCCCATCACGCATAACCTGGTCTCGGTAACGGTCATTGCCCCCACCGCGCTGGAAGCGGATGCCTGGGATACCGGATTAATGGTTCTTGGCCCGGAGAAAGCCAAAGAGGTGGTTCGTCAGGAAGGGCTGGCGGTTTATATGATCACCAAAGAGGGCGACGGGTTTAAAACCTGGAGCTCGCCGCAGTTCAACAGTTTCCTGGTCAGCGACAAAAATTAAAAAGCAAGGTTGCGGGTTTTTTATCGGTGGCGCTCAGGCACGCTCTATGTATGCTTATACGAGGAGCCGATCATGAAAAACCCAACCTTCACTACCGATGAGGATCGCTGGCAGGCCGTGCTGGCCCGCGATCCGCTCGCTGACGATCAGTTTGTCTTCGCCGTGCAGACGACCGGTATTTTCTGCCGTCCGTCATGCCGCGCCCGCCACGCGCTGCGTAAAAATGTCCGCTTTTATCCCGATGCCCGGCACGCCGCTCAGGCGGGCTTTCGTCCGTGCAAGCGCTGCATGCCGGACAAGCGCGACCCGCAGGCGCAGAAGCTGGCAAAAGTGGAACACGCCTGCCGGCTTCTGGAGCAGGATCCTGCGCTAACTCTGGAGAGGCTGGCGGAGCAGGTTGCCATGAGTCCTTTCCATTTCCACCGCCTGTTTAAATCCGTGACCGGCATGACGCCAAAAGCCTGGCAGCAGGCGGCGCGGGGTCAGCGTCTGCGCACCGCGCTTGCGCAGGGAGACAAAATTACCGATGCCGTGCTGGCAGCGGGATTTCCCGACAGCAGCAGCTATTATCGTAAAGCCAACGATGCGTTGGGCATGACGGCGAAGCAGTACCGTAAAGGAGAGGTGGCCGTTCGGTATGCCATCGATGACTGTTCGTTAGGACGCTGTCTGGTCGCCGAAAGCGAGCGGGGGATCTGCGCGATTCTGCTGGGTGACACCGATGCTGAATTAACCGCAGAGCTTGCCACGCAATTTCCAAAAGCGACGCACGCGCCGCGGGACGACGCCTTCGTACAGCGGATCCACCAGGTCATTGCCAGTATTGATAACCGCGACGTACCGCTTGCGCTGCCGCTGGATATTCGCGGTACCGCGTTCCAGCAGCGCGTCTGGCAGGCCCTTCGCGCAATTCCCTGCGGTGAAACGGCAAGTTACCAGCAGGTGGCGCAGGCGATTGGTCAGCCCGGTGCGGTACGCGCCGTCGCCGGAGCCTGTGCGGCCAACACGCTGGCGATTGTGATCCCCTGTCATCGCGTGGTTCGCAACGACGGCGCGCTGTCGGGCTATCGCTGGGGGGCGGCGCGAAAAGCGCTATTGCTAAAACGTGAGGCGAAACGCCGGGAGGGATAATGCTCGATCTTTTTGCGGATGCTGAACCCTGGCAGGAGCCGCTTGCGCCGGGGGCAGCGATCCTGCGTCGCTTTGCTCTCTCCCGTGCGGAGGCGTTGCTTGCCGGTATTGAAGAGGTCACAGCGGCTTCACCGTTTCGCCATATGGTGACGCCGGGCGGCTACACCATGTCGGTGGCCATGACCAACTGCGGCGAACTGGGCTGGGCGACAAACGAACGTGGGTATGTGTATGCTCCGAACGATCCCACGACAGGTCGGCCGTGGCCTCCCATGCCTGCGGTTTTCCAGGCACTTTGTCACGAGGCTGCCGTGGCGGCGGATTATCCTGACTTCCGTCCTGACGCCTGTCTGATCAACCGCTACGCCGTCGGGGCGAAGCTCTCGCTGCATCAGGACAAGGATGAGCCCGATCTGCGCGCGCCTATCGTTTCGGTATCGTTAGGCCTGCCCGCCGTCTTTCAGTTTGGGGGATTACGCCGCAACGATCCGCTCAAACGCATCATGCTGGAACATGGCGATGTGGTGGTGTGGGGCAGGGAATCGCGGCTTTACTATCACGGCATTCAGCCGCTGAAACCCGGCGTTCACCCCCTCACGGGCGAGTACCGCTTTAATCTGACCTTCCGTCAGGCGGGGATGCGTAAACTAAAATAAGAATTATTCTTGATGTCCGCGCAGGGCAGTTTACACTGCTCGCTGATTTTTATTGTCCGGATTGCCTGCATGCAACTACTTCTCCTTGTCTGGCGTCAGTACCGCTGGCCCTTCGTCGCCGTCATGGCGTTAAGCCTGGCCAGCGCCGCGCTGGGTATTGGCCTGATCGCGTTTATTAACGTGCGGTTGATTGAGATGGTCGACACCTCGCTCTCCGTATTGCCAGAGTTTCTTGGCCTGCTCTTGCTGTTGATGGCGGTTACGCTCGGCTCCCAGCTGGCGCTGACCGCGCTCGGGCACCATTTCGTTTTTCGCTTGCGCAGCGAGTTTATCAAGCGCATCCTGGACACTCAGGTCGAGCGCGTCGAGCAGCTCGGCAGCGCCTCCCTGCTGGCGGGGCTGACCAGCGACGTTCGCGCCATTACTATCGCGTTCGTTCGTCTGCCGGAGCTGGTGCAGGGGATCATTCTGACCTTCGGCTCGGCGGCCTATCTCGCCTGGCTCTCCAGCAAAATGCTGGCGGTGACTGCGCTGTGGATTGCCATCACCATCTGGGGCGGTTTTGTGCTGGTGTCCCGCGTCTATAAACACATGGCGGTGCTGCGCGAAACCGAAGATAAGCTCTATAACGATTACCAGACGGTACTGGAAGGGCGCAAAGAGCTCACCCTGAACCGCGAGCGCGCCGAGTATATCTTTAACCATCTCTATATTCCGGACGCGCGCGAATACCGGCACCATATCATTCGCGCCGATACCTTCCACCTGAGCGCGGTGAACTGGTCAAACATTATGATGCTGGGCGCCATTGGCCTGGTGTTCTGGATGGCGAACAGCCTGGGCTGGGCGGATACCAACGTCGCGGCAACCTACTCACTGACGCTGCTGTTTTTGCGCACGCCGCTGCTCTCGGCGGTCGGCGCATTGCCCACCTTGCTGAGTGCGCAGGTGGCCTTTAATAAACTCAAAAAATTCGATCTCGCGCCGTTTAAGCCCGAATTCCCGCGCCCGCAGGCCTTCCCGAACTGGCAGACGCTCGAGCTGCGTAACGTCACGTTCCGCTATCAGGACAGCGCCTTCTCCGTGGGGCCGCTCAATCTGACGATCCGCCGCGGCGAGCTGCTGTTCCTGATTGGCGGCAACGGCAGTGGTAAATCGACGCTGGCGATGCTGCTCACTGGCCTTTATCAGCCGCAGTCGGGCGAGATTTTACTGGATGGCAGGGCGCTGAGCGCGGAGAAGCCCGAGGACTACCGCAAGCTTTTCTCGGCGGTGTTCACCGACGTCTGGCTGTTTGAGCAACTGCTGGGTCCGGAAGGGCAGCAGGCCAATCCTGCGCTGGTGGAAAAATGGCTGGCGCACCTGCAGATGTCGCACAAGCTGGAACTTCAGGACGGCAAGATCCTTAACCTCAAACTCTCCAAAGGGCAGAAAAAACGCGTGGCGCTGCTGCTGGCGCTGGCGGAAGAGCGTGACATCATTCTGCTCGACGAGTGGGCGGCGGATCAGGACCCGCACTTCCGCCGCGAGTTTTATCAGGTGCTGCTGCCGCTGATGCAGGAGATGGGCAAAACCATTTTCGCCATCAGCCACGACGATCATTACTTTATTCACGCTGACCGCTTGCTGGAGATGCGCGACGGCAGGCTGAGCGAGCTGACCGGTGAAGCGCGCGATGCGGCCTCGCGTGACGCGGTGGCGCGAACGGCCTGATGCCCGTGTGCCGGGTGGCGGCTTCGCCTTACCCGGCCTGGGATTTTGTAGGCCCGTGCAGCGTAGCGCCGCCGGGCACAATGATTTGCACGATATGCCGCTTTTTTCTCCATCCCGGCCCGTTGTTTATTCTTATTTACATATCCTCGCGCTATGCTTAATACCAACTTATTTCATGGATTTATGATTGATGTCGGTATTAAAGAAAAACAGCGCCAGACAGCGTGACCAGGAACGTGCGCGACTGATCTGGCTTCTCACGACCGATAAAGCGGTCACGTCTACGCTATTAGGCAAACTGACCCTGGCTGAGCAATATGATGTCGGCACGTTAGCCGACGATATTGCTGAGGTAGGTGCGCTGGTTGCTCACTTACCCCCGCCGGATCTGGCGGACACCCTTGAAGCGCTTCCCTCAGAAGAGCGTCATGCCCTGTGGAGGCTGGTGCAGGATCACGAGCGCGGGCAGGTGCTGCTTGAGGCCTCCGAAAACGTCTGGGACGACCTGATCGACGAGATGAGCGACCGGGATATTCTCGACGCTCTGCAAACCCTGGATATCGACGAACAGATTTATCTGGTTCAGCACCTGCCGCGAAACCTGACCGGCCGCCTGCTGGCGTCACTGCCTGCCGATGAACGCGCGCGCGTGCGCCAGGTGATGCATTACGAGAAAAACAGCGTCGGCGCGATTATGGAGTTCGGCGTTATCACGGTGCGCCCGGACGTGACGCTCGGCACCGTGCAGCGCTATCTGCGTCGCCTGGGCAAAATGCCGGATAACACCGATAAGCTGTTTGTCACCTCCCGGGATAAAACCCTGCTCGGCGAGCTGGAGCTGAAAACCATCCTGCTCAACAGCACCCAGCGGAAGGTGAGCGAGGTGATGGAAAACGAGCCGATGGTCTTCTCCCCGGAGGACGATGCGGAAAAAGCGGCGCGTACCTTCGAACGTGATGACCTCGTGAGTGCCGCCGTCGTGGACTCCGTCGGCAAACTGATGGGGCGTCTGACCATCGACGAGATCGTTGACGTCGTTTATGAAGAAACCGATAACGACCTGCGTGCGCTGGGGGGGATCAGCGCGGAAGATGACGTCCATGCTTCCGTCGGCAAGGCGGTGAAAACGCGCTGGGCGTGGCTGGCCATTAACCTGTGTACCGCGTTTATCGCCTCCCGCGTGATTGACGGCTTTGAACACACCATTTCGCAGCTGGTGGCGCTGGCCTCGCTGATGCCGATTGTGGCCGGGATTGGCGGCAATACCGGCAATCAGACTATCACGATGATTGTTCGCGCGCTGGCGCTGGAGAATATTCAGCCCGGCAACTTCGCCTTTCTGATCTTCAGAGAGATGGGCGTGGCGCTGATCAACGGCCTGGTGTGGGGCGGCATTATGGGCGGCATCACCTGGTGGCTGTATGACGATATGGCGTTAGGCGGCGTGATGATGCTGGCGATGGTGCTGAATCTGCTCGTGGCATCGATGATGGGCGTCATTATCCCGTTGACCATGACCAAACTGGGGCGCGACCCCGCGGTGGGGTCGAGCGTGATGATCACCGCCATCACCGATACCGGCGGTTTCTTTATTTTTCTTGGGCTGGCGACGATTTTTCTGCTTTAAGCCGACGCTTAATGCGGGCGGGAAGCAGCACCATGACGATAATCCCGCCCAGCACGCCAATCGCCAGATTGCCGGTTGATACCGTGGCGGCAACGGTCACCAGCATGACGACCGTTTCTGCAATCGGGGCCGTTTTCAGCGTGGCCGGCTGAAGGCTGTGCCAGCTGAAGGTTTTAACGGCGACGATGGCCATAATGCCCGCCAGCACCGCCATCGGGATGTTGGCCATCACGTCGCTGAGCGCCGTCACCAGGATCAGCAGCACGATGCCCGCAGCGAAGGTTGAAATGCGGCTTCGGCCTTTCCCCATCTCTACGTTAACGATGGTTTGTCCGATCATCGCGCAGCCCGCAATACCACCGTAAAATCCGGCCAGGATATTGCCGACGCCTAATCCAATGCTTTCGCGGCGTTTACTTGACGGCGTCGCGGTCAGCTCATCCACCAGCTTTGCGGTCAGCAGGGATTCCAGCAGGCCGACAAACGCGATGCTCAACGCGCACGGCCAGATTATGCTCAGCGTCTGTAAATTGAGGGGGACCAGAAGTTCACTAAGACCCGGCAAGCCGCCGCTCATGGCGCCTTCATCGCCCACGGTCGGCAGGTTTTGCCCGGTTGAAACGGTAAACAAGGTTAACAGCACAATCGCAATCAGTGGGGAAGGGATGCTTTTGAAATAGCGCGGCACCCACAGCACGATCAGTACCGTCAGCACGAACAGGCCCACAATCAGCGGGCTTCGGCTCCAGAAATGCGGAACCTGCGCAAAGAAAATCAATATCCCGAGGGCGTTAACAAACCCGGTCATGACCGACTGGGGAATAAAGCGCATCAGCCTTGCCATGCCCAGCACGCCAAACAGAATCTGAATTACGCCAGCCATGAGCACGGCGGGAAGAATGTACTGTACGCCGTGCTGATGCACCATGGGTCCAATAACCAGCGCCACGGAACCGGCCGCGGCCGTGACCATCGCCGGGCGACCGCCCAGCACGGACAGGGCAAGACAGAGCACAACGGAAGCGATCAGGCTGACCTTCGGGTCAACGCCCGCCACCACCGAAAATGAGATGACCTCGGGGATCAGCGCCAGGGCGGTAATCACGCCAGCCAGCGTTTCACGCGTCAGCTGCTTAGGGGAACGCAGCACGCTGGCGACACGGTTTTCGGGAGAGACAGCAGAATGGGGTAGGGACATAACGTTTCGCTGGTTAGGGCAGGCTTCCGTGCGCGCGATCACAAAACGCAACATACTAGCCAGTTAAACCGCCCTTTACCAGACGCTTCGATAATTCCTCACAAACAATCCATCATTAAATTTCACAATTACAATAATTTCGTAACCTTTAAACAATATTTAAAAGTTGTTACCGTGCCCCCGCAGCTTGTTTCACCTGCAATTTCCACGCATCAAGCACTTTTACACTAAGGCATAAATTATGAAAAAAATGACTGCCATGCTCTTTTCTCTGGCCGTGGGGCTTAACACCGTCTCCATGGCGGCGAAAGCTGACGCACCAAAAGAGCAGGAAACGGACGTCCTTTTAATCGGTGGCGGTATCATGAGCGCCACGCTGGGAACCTATCTGCAAGAACTGCAGCCGGACTGGTCAATGACCATGGTCGAGCGCCTTGATGGCGTGGCGCAGGAGAGTTCGAACGGCTGGAACAACGCCGGTACCGGCCATTCGGCACTCATGGAACTGAACTATACGCCGCAGAAAAAGGACGGTTCCATTAGTATCGAGAAGGCGGTAGAGATCAACGAGGCGTTCCAGGTATCTCGCCAGTTCTGGTCTCACCAGGTCAACAGCGGCGTACTGCACGACCCGCACTCTTTCATCAACACCGTACCGCACATGAGCTTTGTGTGGGGCGAGCAGAACGTCAACTTCCTGCGCGCGCGCTACGCCGCGCTGCAGCAGAGCACGCTGTTCCGCGGAATGAAATACTCTGAAGACCACGCGCAGATTAAAGAGTGGGCTCCGCTGGTCATGGAAGGTCGTGACCCGAACCAGAAAGTGGCGGCGACCCGTACCGAAATTGGTACCGACGTCAACTACGGTGAAATTACCCGTCAGCTGGTGACGTCTCTGAAGAAAAAAGAGAACTTCAACCTGCAGCTCAGCACCGAAGTGCGCGGTTTCAAGCGCAACGCGGATAACAGCTGGAGCGTGACCGTTGCCGATCTGAAAAACAACGAAGCCGAGCACGTCATCAAGGCGAAGTTTGTCTTTATCGGTGCGGGCGGTGCCGCGCTGAAACTGCTGCAGGAGTCCGGTATTCCGGAAGCGGATGACTACGCGGGCTTCCCGGTGGGCGGTCAGTTCCTGGTGTCCGATAACCCGGAAGTGGTGAATCGTCATCTGGCAAAAGTGTACGGTCAGGCTTCCGTGGGCGCGCCGCCAATGTCTGTTCCGCACATCGATACCCGTATGCTTGACGGCAAACGCGTGGTGCTGTTTGGCCCGTTCGCGACCTTCTCCACTAAATTCCTGAAAAACGGCTCCCTGTGGGATCTGCTGAGCGCAACCACCACCTCTAACGTCAAGCCGATGATGGACGTGGGGCTGGATAACTTCGATCTGGTGAAATACCTGATTAGCCAGGTGATGCTCTCTGACGACGACCGTTTCGAAGCGCTGAAAGAGTACTATCCTGAGGCGAAGAAAGAAGACTGGCGTCTGTGGCAGGCGGGTCAGCGCGTGCAGATCATCAAGCGCGATCCGAAAGAGGGTGGCGTGCTGCGTCTGGGCACCGAAGTGGTGAGCGATAAGGACGGCACCATCGCCGCGCTGCTGGGTGCGTCACCGGGTGCGTCTACCGCTGCGCCAATCATGCTGCACCTGATGGAAAAAGTGTTTAAAGATAAAGTCGCCAGTCCGGAATGGCAGGCGAAGCTGAAGACCATTATTCCATCCTACGGCACGAAGCTGAACGGTAACGTGAGCGCGACGGAGCAGGAGCTGGAATACACCAGCCGCGTACTGCAGCTGCAGTACATCAAACCGCAGGCTGCGGATGCTGCGCCAAAAGCGGAGCTGAAGCCTCAGCCGGAAAACAAACCGGTTGCGGATATCGCGCTGTAAGGTAAAAAAGCCGGGTGGCGCTGACGCCTACCCGGCCTATGTTCGGTGTTGTTTTGTAGGTCGGGTAAGGCGAAGCCGCCGCCCGACTTAATTTCAACGTACGACAGCCTGCTCAATCTTCTCTTCAGCCTTCCACACGCGATACTTCACTTCCACATTTTCAGGCGTATAAACCACGATCGGCAACTTGCTGTTGTAGCGCAGCAGGCTGTTGTCGCCCAGATAGGCGGTCACAAATTTCTTCTCTTTCTTGCCATCCGGGCAGGCCATCATGGTGGAGACCGGCGAGGTCACTTTATCAAAGACGTAGTAGTCGTAACCCCAGCCTTCCAGCGTTTTGCTTTCCAGCTGACCACCCAGACGATGCTGGTTGCAGTCCACTTCCAGCGTCTTGCCAATTAACAGCTCCACTTTGTAGTTCGCTTCATCCTGCTGTGCCGGCAGCTGGATCACCTGACGCGTCATCCCTTTATCCGCTTTCGGATACGGGGCGACTTTTTCCAGCGGCTGCTCTTTAGGGGTTTCGCTGGCGAAAGCGCTGGTGCTGACACACGCGGCGGCGATGAGTGCGATGGCAAATTTAGGTGCGTTTTTCATTGTCATTCCTTTATGTCAAAACGATCCTGCACAGGTTAACATAGCGACCGTGAATGATTGGTGTTATTTACTTACATTTTCAATATATACAGCGTAATAAACCAGGTATTTGTTATTTATGCAGGTGTTTGTACTGGCGTGGAGTCTGACGGGCGTTTGTGTTATTTTAGACTCTATATAATGTTATTCATCTGTAAAAGGGAAGAGAGATGGTTCGTGCAAAACTGAAAACGCCTGAAGGCCGCAAATTCCTCCTGGCGCTGCTGGTCGTGTTTATGATTGCTGCCGCGTGCGTGGGGCGTGCCACGATTGTTGGCGTCATCGAACAGTACAACATTCCTCTCTCTGCCTGGACAATCAGCATGTACGTCCTGCAGTCGGCGATGATCTTTGTCTACAGTCTGGTATTCACCGTTCTGCTGGCTATACCGCTGGGTATTTTTTTCCTGGGCGGACGTGAGAAGCACTAAGCACCGATTTGCGAAAACTAAGCCATCCTGCGGGGTGGCTTTTTTTATGCCTGATAATTTTTATTCGCCTTTCCAGGATATTCTGTTGAGAGCACCTTTGTTTACAGAAAGCAGGAGAGGCTTAATGCAATCCCGGTTTGCCACGCTCCGCCAGATCCCAAAAGGTGTCTGGGTGGTCGGTGGAGTAAGTATGTTGATGGATATCTCTTCGGAGATCATTCACAGCCTGCTGCCATTGTTTATGGTCACGACGCTGGGCGCCAGCGTCATTTTCATTGGTTTGATTGAAGGCCTGGCTGAGGCCACTGCGCTGTTTATCAAGGTGTTTTCCGGCGCCATCAGTGACTATCTGGGCAAGCGTAAAGGGCTGGCGGTTCTGGGCTACGGTCTTGGCGCGTTGAGTAAACCGTTGTTCGCTATCGCCTCTTCTTCCGGCATGATTCTGGGGGCACGCTTAATCGACCGGGTCGGGAAGGGGATCCGGGGAGCGCCGCGCGATGCGCTGGTTGCTGACGTTACGCCGCCGGAACTTCGCGGCGCGGCCTTTGGGCTGCGTCAGTCGATGGACACCATCGGCGCATTTCTCGGGCCGCTGCTGGCCGTAGGATTGATGCTGCTGTGGAACGATGATTTCCGCACGATTTTCTGGATCGCGGTGATCCCCGGCGTGCTCGCCGTGGCGCTGCTTTTCTTCGGCCTGCATGAGCCGAAAACGCCCGTCGAACATAAACGCACGAACCCCATCAAAAAAGAGAACCTCAGGCGTCTCGGGAAAGGCTGCTGGTGGGTGATTGGTCTGGGGGCCATCTTCACGCTCGCACGCTTCAGTGAAGCCTTTCTTGTCCTGCGCGCACAGCAGTCGGGGGTGCCGCTGGCGCTGATCCCGCTGGTGATGGTGGCCATGAATCTGCTCTATTTCCTCTCTGCCTATCCGTTTGGCAAGTTATCGGACCGGATGAGCCACACCCGGCTACTGCAGTGGGGTCTGGTGATGCTGATTGGAGCAGATATTGTGCTGGCGCTGAGCACCCACTGGGCTGGAATGCTTCTGGGCGTTGCGCTTTGGGGAGTGCATATGGGGATGACGCAGGGGCTGCTGGCGGCAATGATCGCAAAAACGGCGCCTGCGGATCTGCGCGGTACCGCCTACGGCATTTTTAGTCTGGTCAGCGGCGTGGGATTGTTAGTCGCCAGCCTGGGGGCAGGAGCCATCTGGGAAACGTTTGGGGCGGAATATACGTTTTATGCCGGGGCGGTGATTTGTCTGGTAACGCTTGTGTACCTGCGCAAAACGCCGGACGAAGCGAAATAAAAAACCAGCCATGAGAGGCTGGTTTTCAATGTATTTTTGGTCGGCACGAGAGGATTTGAACCTCCGACCCCCGACACCCCATGACGGTGCGCTACCAGGCTGCGCTACGTGCCGACGCATAGAAAGAATACTACTCGATTCCGTTTTGAATGCAAGGAAATCCGTCGCTAACTGGTTTATTATTAATCAGTTAGCGACAAAACGCTTCTCATCCGTCAGGACCTGCAGCAGCAGGCTCAGTTGCGGTTTCTGGTCTTTCAGCCGCTCACCCTGCAGGTTATACGTCTGATAATTCCCGTTGCTGTTCAGCACCAGCGTCAGCTTCGGCGTGGTCACCACCAGCGTATTATTCCCTGCTGCCGTAACCCAGTTATGGCGGCGCGCGGCGTTGAAGAGATCCTGGCCCTGCGAATACTCGTTTGCTGGCGTGCTGACGTGCAGCAGGCGTTGCATCAGGGTGGTCATCACATCTTTATGCTCGGTAAGCATAGTGATGCGCTGCGCCGGGGTGCCCGGCCAGTGGATGACCAGCGGAACCTGCAGGTTAGGGCGTGACCAGCTCATGCTCTTCGTCTCGTCACCTAACGGGACGCCATGGCCTGCCGTCACGATCACCACGGTGTTGTCCAGCTTGCCGGACTCACGTAGCGCGTCAAGCACGCGGGCAATCTGCGCATCAACATCACCCGCCGCGCGGCCGTAGCGGCGCGCGAAATCACTCTTATTGCTGTTAGCAAGCGTTGTGCCGTTAAAGGCAACCCATGAGAACCAGCGGTTATCTTCCTGGGCATAGCGCTGCAGCCAGTTTATCCATTGGCTGGCGGTCTGCGCATCGGACTGATTCTGTGCCGCCGGCAGTGAAAAATCGGACAGCAGCGCCTGGCGGTAGAGCGGGCTGTTAAAGCCATCGGATGAGAACAACCCTAACTGATAGCCCTGCTGATTCAGCCCGGTGATCAGCGCCGCAGGCGTGCGGGTAGAGAGTACGCCGTCCATGTATCCGGCTGAAATGCCATAGAAGAGGCCAAAGATGCCCGCGTCGGTTGTGTTACCGGAGCTCATGTGCTGAGTAAACGTGACGTTTTGACTCGCGAAATTGGCCAGGGCTGGCATCTGCTTCTCATAACGGGAATAGTTCAGGCCGTCGACGGTGATGAGCAGGACGTTTTGCCCGCGGCCCATATCGCGATAGCGCAGGTCGCTCAGAGGATACTGCACGCTGACGGCTTCCGGGTTACCCTGCTCGATAAGACGGCGCTGGTACTCCTGCGCATCAAGCAGGCCATGTTTCTCGAGGAAGCGACGGGCCGTCATCGGGTACGAGAGCGGCAGGTTCGCGCGCTGCATAGTAATAGGACGATAGAAGTTCGCATCCGCCCAGATATACATGATGTGCGAACTGATAAAGGAGACGAAGAAGAGCGCGGCGACGGGCTTCGCGTAATGGCGTCGGCGGGTCAGGCTACGCAGTTTTTGCCAGCTCCAGGTGGCAAACAGCATCTCAATCAACAGGATCACCGGGACGCTGATAAACATCAGCTGCCAGTCGCGGGCCGTTTCGTTCTGGTCGGGGTTAATCACCAGCTCCCAGACGATGGGGTTGAGATGCAGGTGGAAGCGGGTGAACACTTCACTGTCGATAAGCAGCAGCGTCATCCCCACTGTCGCAAGGATGGCGGACAAGAATCGCATCAGACGCTGCGACATGACGATAAACGTCAGGGGGAACAGGATCAGCAGATAGGTGGCGAAAACCAAAAAGCTAAAGTGACCGACAACGCTTATCCAGGAGTAGATACGCCCGGTGAGCGTTGTTGGCCAGTCTGCGACAAACAGATAACGACAGCCAATGACCGTCGCCAGCAGAATGTTGAACAGGGCAAACCAGTGCCCCCAGCTGACCATCTGGGAGACTTTTTCACGGTAGCGCTGACGATTCGTCACCATAAACTGTTGTTCGTATCCCTTAATGGGCCGGGTCGTTGCTGACGGACGACTGTAAAGCCTGGGCGAAAGATTTTGCGATCGCCTGACGTTGAGCCGGAGCAACGCTGGTGTTAATCAGGTTGGTGACCATATTTCCCAAAACCATCAGGGAGAGATCGGTCGGCGTTTTATGTTTTTCCAGTACGTTGACCAGCTCACTGAGCAGTTGTTCAACGTGTTCATCACTGTAGCGGGAATGTTGTGGCATAAATCAAAATCAGTTTGTTGATGAAAGGGCAACATATTACCGTAGCAACAGCTTTTTTTCCCCTTTTTTATCTGTTGTTGCACACATGTCCTGGTGGTGGTTGAATACCGCCCGGTCTAAAAGGAGAGTTTATCATGAGTCTGGAAATCAACCAGATTGCCCTGCACCAGCTTATCAAGCGCGATGAGCAAACCCTTGAAGTGGTGCTGCGCGATTCGTTACTGGAACCTACGGCGACCGTTGTGGAGATGATGGCAGAACTGCATCGCGTCTACAGCGCCAAAAATAAAGCCTATGGGCTGTTCAGCGAAGAGAGTGAACTGGCCGATAGCCTGCGCCTGCAGCGCCAGGGTGAAGAGGATTTCCTGGCGTTTAGCCGTGCGGCAACCGGGCGTCTGCGCGACGAGCTGGCGAAATACCCGTTCGCCGACGGCGGGATCGTGCTGTTCTGCCACTACCGCTACCTGGCGGTCGAGTACCTGCTGGTTACCGTGCTGAATAACTTAAGCAGCATGCGCGTGAACGAGCAGTTGGATATCAGCTCAACGCACTATCTGGACATTAACCATGCGGATATCGTGGCGCGTATTGATTTGACCGAGTGGGAAACCAACCCGGAGTCGACCCGCTACCTGACTTTCCTGAAGGGACGCGTGGGCCGCAAAGTGGCGGATTTCTTTATGGATTTCCTCGGTGCCAGTGAAGGGCTTAACGCCAAAGCGCAGAACGTAGGGCTGCTCCAGGCGGTTGACGATTTCACAGCCGAAGCGCAGCTTGATAAATCTGAGCGCCAGACGGTGCGCCAGCAGGTTTACAGCTACTGCAACGAACAGCTGCAGGCTGGGGAAGAGATTGAGCTGGAGTCGCTGTCAAAAGAGCTGGCGGGGGTCAGCGAAGTCAGCTTCCAGGAATTTACCGCAGAGAAGGGCTATGAGCTTGAAGAGAGCTTCCCGGCGGATCGCAGCACGCTGCGTCAGTTAACCAAGTTTGCCGGCAGCGGCGGCGGGTTAACCATCAACTTTGATGCGATGCTGCTGGGGGAACGTATCTTCTGGGATCCGGCCACCGATACGCTGACCATTAAGGGGACGCCGCCGAATCTGCGCGATCAGCTTCAGCGCCGCACCTCGGGCGGTAAATAGCAGGCACAAAAAACCCCGCAGAAGCGGGGTTTTTTTCGACAGGTTTGCGATTACGCGCGAACGAAGTCGATGTGAGTCAGTTTTGGCTTGAACGCGTGACGCTGAACAGCCTGAACTTTCACTTTTTCTTCTTTACCGCCAACAACGATGGTCAGAACTTCGCTGTAGAATTCAGCTTTGGTCTGCAGGTTCCACAGTTTGTCGTGATCCAGTTCGATTGCAACTGGAGCAGCTTCGCCACCGTAAACGATAGCCGGGAACTTGTTAGCGGTACGCAGGCGGCGGCTCGCACCCTTACCCTGCACGTTACGTACTTCTGCTTCGATAGTGAACATTGATTTCTCTCTGTATTTAAAACCCTACTACAGGCGACCCAGCAGCAGGTGAGTGTTCTGCCTCACGGATGTGAAGCGGGCGGCATTTTATACTCAAATGCCCCTCACATCAATGAAAAGTCCCGCTAACCGCGCAATTCGTTGGCGCGACGGAAGCGACCTTCGTAGTCAAAGAGCTTCTCGCGCACCTGCCAGTACTGGCCTTTCTTACGGGCGACGACAAAATCCGGATGGCGCAACAACACCTGCTGGCGCACGATATCGGCCACGGTGATCCAGCTCAGGGGCACGCCCGGGGTGCGGGTGTGCGGGCGAATAAACAGCTGTTCGAAGGCCGTTCGCTGGGCAGGCGTCTGGACCCGGAAGCGCTCGCTGACGTCCGCCCCGTCCTCGTCGTAATAGGTGATTTTCAACCATTCGCCTTTTTCATCGGCGCCGGACTGTAGCGCCATGCCGGAACAGCGCAGCACCAGCGCATCTTTCAGCTTTAGCGCCGCTTTCAGCATGTCGTCCGGGTCAACCAGCACCGTGTCGCACTCCCAACAGCGGCGAGCGGCAATGTCATTTTCGGCGTTGCACTGTGGGCAGTTTTTGAAGCGGAAACGAAAATCGCACTGCTCGCGATGCCCTTCATCATCTTCAAACCAGCCCTGACAGCGGCGGCCAAAATGTTCGATCAGCGTGCCGTCGGCGGTGGTTTTGCCCCAGAAGGTGTTGGCAAACCCGCAGGCAGGGCAAAAGACCTGCACGGGCACGTTGTCGCTTTTTCCTTTTGGCGCGCCGACCTCAGGCGTATAGAGATCGTGCGGGTTACCGGCATAATCGAGGATCAGGCAGTCGGTTTTCCCCGGCGCCAGACGCAGGCCGCGGCCAACAATTTGCTGATACAGACTGACCGATTCGGTCGGGCGCAAAATAGCGATCAGGTCAACGTGCGGGGCGTCAAAGCCGGTGGTCAACACCGACACGTTAACCAGATAGCGGAACTGCTGGGCTTTAAAGGCCTCAATCAGGCGGTCGCGCTCGGGGCCGGGCGTCTCGCCGGTGATGAGCGCCGCGTCGCCGGAGGGCAGTAACCCGGTGATTTCGCGCGCGTGCTCAACGGTGGCGGCAAAGATCATCACCCCTTTGCGCGTCGCGGCGAACTCCTCAATCTGGCTGATGATATGCGGCGTAATGCGCTTTTGCTTTTTCAGCTCCTGGTTAAGATCCGCTTCGCTGAATAACCCGTTGCTCTGCGCCTGCAGGCGGCTGAAATCGTACTGCACCACCGGCATATCCAGCCGTTCAGGCGGCGTCAGGTAGCCATGTTTAATCATGTAGCGCAGCGGAAGTTCGTAAATGCAGTCGCTAAACAGGGCCTTGTCATCGCCGCGCACCATGCCGTGATAATGGTAACGATAGATCCAGCCTTTACCCAGACGAAACGGGGTCGCCGTCAGGCCCAGCAGGCGCAGGTAAGGGTTCACGTCCTTCAGGTGCGTCAGGATTTGCTGATACTGGCTGTCGTCGTCATCGCTGATGCGGTGACACTCGTCGACAATCAGCAGCGAAAATTCGCTGCGAAACAGATCCAGATTGCGGGCCACCGACTGCACGCTGCCAAACACCACCTTGCCGTGGCTCTCTTTACGCTTTAGACCGGCGGCGAAAATGTCGGCTTCCAGTCCAAGTGCACAATACTTGGCATGGTTTTGCGCGACGAGCTCTTTAACGTGCGCCAGCACCAGTACGCGGCCGCGGGCCAGACGCGCCAGTTCGGCAATGACCAGGCTTTTGCCTGCACCGGTCGGGAGCACAATCGCCGCCGGCTCGCGATGTTTACGGAACCAGGCGAGGGTGGCGTCAACGGCTTCCTGCTGATAGGGACGAAGTGTAAAAGTCATGGGGTCTCGGTTTCGTTATTCCGCACATATACCCGTCATACTTCAAGTTGCCTGTGCGTTGGCTGCACTCGTTCACCCCGGTCACTTACTTATGTAAGCTCCCGGGGATTCACTCCTTTGCCGCCTTCATGCAACTCGAATTATTTAGGGTATAGATAGTATGCCACGAAACTTTTTCCCTTGAGTGGCGCAACCAGACCATTATACTGAACCGTTCCAGACTGCTTCTATTTTCGGACCTGTTGTCCGACTTCCTGCACCATTAAGGCTAAAAAGATTTCATGCGACTTGATAAGTTTATCGCTCAGCAACTCGGCGTAAGCCGCGCTATTGCCGGGCGCGAAATTCGCGCCAGCCGCGTTACCGTGGATGGCGACATTGTGAGAGACAGCGCGTTCAAACTGCAACCTGACCATCAGGTGGAGTACGACGGCAATCCGCTGACCCAGCAGCACGGTCCTCGCTACTTTATGCTCAATAAGCCGGAAGGCTACGTCTGCTCAACGGACGATCCGGATCACCCGACGGTGCTCTATTTCCTCGACGAACCGGTGGCGCACAAGCTGCATGCCGCAGGCCGCCTCGATATCGACACCACCGGTCTGGTGCTGATGACCGACGACGGTCAGTGGTCGCATCGCATCACCTCTCCACGCCACCACTGCGAGAAAACCTATCTCGTGACGCTGGAGTCACCGGTGTCGGATGACACGGCTGAGCACTTCGCGAAAGGCGTGCAGCTGCATAATGAAAAAGATCTGACTAAACCGGCGGTGCTTGAAGTCATCACCCCGACGGAGGTCCGTCTGACCATCAGCGAAGGGCGCTACCATCAGGTGAAACGTATGTTTGCCGCGGTGGGGAACCACGTTGTTGGCCTGCATCGCGAACGGATTGGTGCGATTGAACTCGATCCCGACCTTGCGCCAGGCGAATACCGTCCGTTAACGGAAGAAGAGATCGCCAGCGTCGGTCTGCCTTCGCACTAATTTCAGGAGAACTCTGTGACCACCAGGCCACACTCGTCGTTCAAAATCGTCTTCATTCTTGGCCTGCTGGCCATGCTGATGCCGCTGTCTATTGATATGTACCTGCCCGCGCTGCCGGTCATTTCCGCGCAGTTTGGCGTCCCGGCGGGCAGCGCGCAGATGACGCTCAGCACCTATATTCTCGGCTTTGCCCTTGGTCAGCTGTTTTATGGCCCGATGGCGGACAGCCTTGGACGCAAGCCCGTCATTCTGGGCGGGACGCTGGTCTTTGCGGCCGCAGCGGTTGCCTGTGCGCTGGCCCAGACCATTGATCATTTGATCATCATGCGTTTCTTCCACGGTCTGGCGGCGGCAGCGGCAAGCGTGGTGATTAACGCCCTGATGCGCGATATCTACCCGAAGGAAGAGTTCTCCCGCATGATGTCGTTCGTGATGCTGGTGACGACGATTGCGCCGCTGGTGGCGCCAATGGCGGGTGGTGCGGTGCTGGTGTGGTTCAGCTGGCATGTGATTTTCTGGATCCTGGCCCTGGCCGCGCTGCTGGCCTCGGCAATGATCTTCTTCTTTATAGATGAAACGCTTCCCGTCGAGCGCCGCCAGAAGTTTCACATCCGTACCACCATCGGCAACTTTGCCTCGCTGTTTCGCCACAAGCGCGTGCTCAGTTATATGCTGGCAAGCGGGTTCAGCTTTGCCGGAATGTTCTCTTTCCTGAGCGCCGGGCCGTTTGTCTACATCGAGCTTAACCACGTGTCGCCGCAGCACTTCGGCTATTACTTTGCGCTTAACATCGTCTTCCTGTTCATCATGACCATCATCAACAGCCGCTTTGTCCGGCGGGTGGGGGCGCTGAACATGTTTCGCGCGGGCCTGTGGATCCAGTTTGTGATGGCGATCTGGCTGGTGGTGAGCGCGTTTCTGGGCGTGGGCTTCTGGGCGCTGGTGGTCGGCGTAGCGGCCTTTGTCGGCTGCGTGTCGATGGTGTCGTCCAATGCGATGGCGGTGATTCTGGATGAGTTCCCGCACATGGCGGGGACCGCCTCTTCCCTGGCGGGGACGTTCCGCTTCGGCATCGGCGCTATCGTTGGCGCGTTGCTTTCTATGGCCACCTTTACGACGGCATGGCCCATGCTGTGGGCCATGGCTTTTTGCGCAACTAGCTCGATACTCTTCTATCTTTACGCCAGTCGACCGCGAAAAGCGGCCCACTAAAACACAGAGAAGGCCCGGCAGGGCCTTTTTTGTTGATGCATATCAACCAAACCCCCGTTCGTTTATGCCGTGTTTGTTTATTTTATGTAAAATCTATTTGTGTAAAAAGTCACATCATTGTATTCAAAAAGGTTGAGTTAGATCGCAGAAACGGGTACATATAGCGCCGACGCGAGCCTGAATACCGATAAAAAAGTGCTGAATAGTGCAGGCTGGCGATGATGTGTTACTATAAATGTAAATAAATTGTGAAGTAAATTTTGCTTCCGGGGAACGAACGTGAATACATTACAACTTTCTATTGTCCATCGCTTGCCCCAGAGCTATCGCTGGTCGGCGGGTTTTGCTGGTTCGAAAGTTGAACCGATTCCGCAAAACGTCGCGGGCTGTGAAAACTGCCTGGTGGCGCTCAAGCTGCTGAGCCCGAGCGATGAAAATGCATGGCGGGTGATGGAGCGTCTCAGTCAGGCCCTGACGGATATCGAAGTGGACAGCTCCGTGCTGGAATGCGAAGGGGAGCCGTGCCTGTTTGTGAAAAGCCAGGACGAGTTTGCTGCCACCTGCCGCCTGAAAAATTTTGGCGTTGCTATTGCAGAGCCTTTCTCCGGCCAGTATCCATTCTGAGCGCTAGTCTGACGACAACAGCTGGCGCGTGTAGCGCTGCGTTGGCGCGCTAAATACGCGCTGGCACTCTCCCTGCTCGACCACCTCTCCCTGTCGCAACACAATCACCTGATGGCATAGCGCCCGCACCACCTGCAAATCATGGCTGATAAAGATATAGGCCAGCCGGTGCTTTTCCTGTAGCCCTTTAAGCAGCGCCAGGATCTGCGCCTGTACGGTCCTGTCCAGAGACGATGTCGGTTCATCCAGAATAATTAGCTCTGGTTTCAGGATCAGCGCGCGGGCAATCGCGATACGCTGGCGCTGCCCGCCGGAAAATTCCGCAGGATAGCGGTGGCGCGTCTCGGGATCTAAACCCACTTCAACCATTACCCGCATGACCTCCTGCTCACGCTGCTGCGCGCTCAGGCCGGGCTGATGGACGCGCAGGCCCTCTTCGACAATCTGTAACACGCTGAGCCGCGGGTTAAGCGAGGAGTTGGGATCCTGAAAGACCACCTGCATGCGAGGACGTACGGGCAGCATCTGCCGCCGGTTCCAGCGGTGCAGCGGCATGCCGTCAAACAGGATTTCGCCCTGTGAGGCAATTAATCGCAGCAGCGCCAGACCGGTGGTGCTTTTACCCGAGCCGGATTCGCCCACCAGCCCGAGGGATTCGCCCGGGCGCAGCGAGAAGCGGATATTTTTTAACACCGGGTTGCGATCGACAATGCGGCGCAGAATACCTTTGCGGATCGGGAACGAGACGGACAGATCCTCAACGCGCAGCAGCGGCGTGCTGTCAGCGTCGAGGGGAACCGGGTCGCCGGAGGGTTCGCTGTCGAGCAGGCGCTGCGTATAGGGGTGTTGCGGCGCGCTCAGCAGCGTGGACGCCGCATTCTGTTCAACACAGCGGCCGTTTTGCATCACCGCGACGCTGTCGGCCAGCTTTCTCACAATGCTCAGGTTGTGCGTGATAAACAGCAGGCTCATGTTCAGCTCGTCACGCAGGTCCCGCAGCAGCGTCAGTATTTGCGCCTGTACCGTCACGTCCAGCGCCGTTGTGGGCTCGTCGGCAATCAACAGCTCGGGGCGCGTCAGCAGGGCCATGGCGATCATCACGCGCTGGCGTTCGCCGCCGGAGAGCTGATGCGGAAAATCATTCAGCCGTTTGGCCGCATTGCGTATGCCTGTGCGTTCAAGACAATCCAGAATTTCTCCCCGCGCGGCCTCTTTGCGCATCCCACGGTGCAGGGAGAGCACTTCATAGAGCTGTTTTTCCAGGCTGTGCAGCGGGTTAAGCGACACCATCGGCTCCTGGAAGATCATCGCGATTTTGTTGCCGCGAATGCCGCGCAGGGTCTGTTCGTCGGCGTGCAGCAGCGAACGGCCATGAAAAAGGATATCCCCTTGCGGGTAGCTCACCGGCGGAGAAGGCAGCAGCCGCAGGATGGAGAGCGCCGAAACGCTCTTGCCTGAACCCGACTCACCCACCAGGGCCAGCGTTTCACCGCGCTGGATCTGCAGCGTCAGGTCGCTGACCACGGTGCGCGTCTCGTCCTGTTTTGAAAAGGCAATCGACAGGTTATCAATACGGAGCAGGGGCTGGGTCATTTTAAACCGCCTTGTTCGGATCAAAGGCATCGCGCACGGCTTCGCCAATAAAAATCAGCAGCGACAGCAGCACGGCCACGGAAAGAAAGGCGGCGATGCCTAACCACGGCGCCTGCAGGTTGTTCTTGCCCTGCAGCAGCAGTTCGCCGAGCGACGGGGAACCCAACGGTAGCCCGAAACCGAGAAAATCCAGTGAGGTGAGGGTGGT
The DNA here is from genome assembly GCF_001807145.1 of Enterobacter sp. HMSC16D10. NCBI lineage: Bacteria > Pseudomonadati > Pseudomonadota > Gammaproteobacteria > Enterobacterales > Enterobacteriaceae > Enterobacter > Enterobacter sp. HMSC16D10. Next base: position 95,419 of record NZ_KV787905.1, on the reverse strand, counting down.
GATGGAGCTGCACAGAATAAACGGCAGGAAGGTGAGCGTTGCCACCACGGCGTTGGGCAGCATATGGCGGAAGATGATCCCGCGGTCGCTCACGCCAAGCGCCTGCGCGGCGCGAATATAGTCGAAATTACGGGTGCGCAGAAACTCGGCCCTGACCACACCGACCAGCGCCATCCAGCCGAACAGGACGGTAATGCCTAATAACCACCAGAAGTTGGGCTGTACGACGCTGGAAAGCAGGATGATCAGAAACAGCGTCGGCATGCCTGACCAGACCTCAATCACCCGCTGGCCCCAGAGGTCAATTTTCCCGCCGTAGTAGCCCTGAATGGCGCCCGCCACGACGCCCATCACGCTGGAGAAGATCGTCAGCATCAGCCCAAAGAGAAGCGAAATACGCGTGCCATATAGGATGCGCGCCAGCACGTCACCGCCGTTAGCATCCGTTCCCAGCCAGTTTTGCGCGGAGGGCGGGGAAGGGAAGGGGGTCGTGGTGGCGAAGTTAATGCTGTTTGCGCCAAAACGCACCGGCGCCCAGAGCGCCCAGCCGTGCTGCTCAATCTGCTGGCGAAGCCACGGATCCTGATACTCCGCCGGCGTCGCAAACGGGCCGCCAAAGTCGCTTTCGCTGTAATTGGCGATGACCGGCACGTACCAGCGGTCGTTAAAATGCACCAGCAGCGGTTTATCGTTAGCGATCAGTTCTGAAAACAGGCTTAAGACAAACAGCACGGCAAAAATCCACAGCGACCAGTAGCCGCGGCGGTTGTGGCGAAAGCGGGCCCAGCGGGCCTGGTTGACGGGGCTTAAACGCGGCATCATCGGCCCTCAAAATCGATTCGGGGATCGACCAGCGTATAGCTGATATCGCTGATGATATTCAGCAGCAGGCCAATCAGGGTGAAAATATAGAGCGTGCCGAACATTACCGGATAATCACGCGACACGGTGGCCTCATAGCCCAGCAGGCCCAGACCGTTAAGCGAGAACATCACCTCTATCAGCAGCGAGCCGGTAAAAAACATACTGATGAACGTGGCCGGAAATCCGGCGATCACCAGCAGCATGGCGTTGCGGAACACGTGCTTCCACATGATCTGCTTTTCGCTCACGCCTTTAGCGCGGGCCGTGACGACGTACTGTTTACGAATTTCATCGAGAAAGGCGTTTTTGGTCAACATGGTCAGGGCCGCAAACCCGCCAATGACCGTGGCCAGAACCGGCAGCGTGATATGCCAGAGGTAGTCGGTGATTTTCTGGTACCACGGCAGGGAGCTGAAATCGGCGGAGACGAGCCCCCGCAGCGGGAAGAGATCAAAATAACTGCCCCCGGCAAAAAAGACGATCAGCAGAACGGCGAACAGAAACGCCGGGATGGCATAGCCGATAATGATGAACGTGCTGCTCCAGATATCGAACCGGCTGCCGTTGTACACCGCTTTGCGGATCCCAAGCGGTATAGAGACCAGATAGATGATCAGCGTACCCCACAGCCCGAGCGTGATCGAAACCGGCAGGCTTTGCTTGATCAGCGTCAGCACTGACGCACTGCGAAACAGGCTATCGCCAAAATCAAAGCGGATGTAATCCCAGAGCATCTTGAAATAGCGCTCGTGAATCGGTTTATCAAAGCCGTAGCGGTGGGTGATCTCGGCGATCACCTCCGGATCCAGCCCGCGTCCGCCGCGGTAATGGCTTTCGCTGATATTCCCTACGCCAGTTCGCGCATGGCTGGCGCCCATCCCTTCACCGCCGCCGCCCGGCATGCCGCCGCTGTTGCCAAATTCAATGGCGGCAATGGCCTGATCGACCGGCCCACCGGGAGCGATTTGCACGATGAAAAAGTTAATCGTGATGATGGCCCACAGGGTGGGGATGACCAGCAGCAGACGGCGGAGAAGATAGGCACCCATGATAATTCCTTATCGCCGCTCAGCGGGAAGTCTGGCGGCTTTGTTAACGTCATACCACCAGGTGTCAAAGCCCAGAGAATAGACCGGGCGCACGGCAGGCACGGAGAACTTATCCCAGCGCGCAAGGCGATCTTCGCCCATATACCACATCGGCAGCATGTAGTAGTTCCAGGTTAAGACCCTGTCGAGGGCGCGCCCGAGCGGCACGAGCTTGTCTTTATCCCCCTGCGCCGCCACGATTTTCGCAATGAGCGCATCAATCGCCGGGCTTTTTACCCCCGGCGCATTGTACGAGGAGTCGATGTAGCTGGAGGCCCAGGAGATTTGCAGGTCCGAGCTAGGCCACGGCTGCGCGGGCCACAGGCGCTGCATCATGTCGTAATCACGGCTGCGCATGCGGCTGGTGATCTGCGCGTTATCGACCTGGCGAATGTTCATGGTCACGCCCAGCCGCTCAAGGTTGTGCTTAAACGGCAGCACCCACTGGTCGTTGCCCCCGGACGAGAGCAGCAGTTCAAAGCTGAGTGGCTTGCCCGTTTTGGCATCCACACGTTTTTGGTTCTTCAGGTGCCAGCCTGCGTCATCCAGCAGCTTGCTGGCTTTGAGCAGGTTGTCGCGGTCGTAACCGTCACCCTTCGATGCGGGCGGCTGAAACACCGTTGTAAACACCTCTGGCGGTACCTCTGCTTTAAGGGGGGCCAGCAGGACCAGTTCGTCGGCTTTCGGATAATCACGCGCGGCGTATTCGGTATTCTGAAAATAGCTGTTGGCGCGGCTATAAGCCCCGTAAAACAGCGCTTTGTTCATCCACTCAAAATCAAAGGCCAGGGAGATGGCTTCCCGCACCCGGCGGTCATTAAATACCGGACGCTGAATATTAAACGCCAGCCAGCGGGTGTCCTGGGCAGATTCATTTTTGTGTTCGTCTTTGACGATATAGCCTTTGGCGAAATTTTTGCCGATATAGCGGGTCGCCCAGTTTTTGGCGCTGCTCTCGACGCGCAAATCGAATGCCCCGGCTTTGAACGCTTCAAACGCCACGTTATCGTCGAGGTAGTAATCATAGCGAAGGGTGTCGAAGTTCCAGCGTCCGCGGTTGACCGGCAGATTGGCCGCCCAATAGTCTTTGACGCGGGAATAAACGACATATTGCCCCATTCGCCAGTCGGTAATGCGGTAGGGGCCGCCAGCCAGAGGAGGCGTTGAAAGCGGGTCGCTCAGCTTATGATTTTTCCAGAACGATTCCGGCATCACCGGCAGCGAGAACAGGCTGAGCATATTCTCTTTGTTCGGTTCGCTCAGCTCAATGCGCACAGTGAGCGGCGCGATGGCTCTGACCGACGCGCCTTTATATACGATGCGGAACTGGGGGACGCCTTCGGTCATGAATTTATGGAAGGTGAACGCAACGTCGCTGGCCTTCACCGGTGTGCCATCGTGAAAACGTGCCCGCGGGTTCAGCGAGATTTCCGCCCAGGCGAAGTTATCGGCGTAACGTACGTTCTCGGCAATCAGCGGATAGTAGCTGCCGGGCTCGTCATCGGAGGTGACAAAGAGCGTATCGTAAAGCGATTCCGTTCGCGCGGCCGCCACGCCGCGCAGGGCGTAGCGGTTGAAGTTGTCGAAGGTTCCCGTGGCGGAAAGCGTGACCTTACCGCCTTTTGGCGCGGCTGGGTTGACGTAATCGAAGTGCGTAAAATTGACCGCGTATTTCGGCTCGCCAATCACCGCGAAGGCGATATTCTCTTTGATGGTTTGCGCCTGGCTGGACAGGCTCGTGAATGCCAACATCAGCAACATAAAGCGCATAAGCATCTCGCGGCAGCTCCCTCTCTACAGACCGGCTCGGTTAAGCTGAATAATAAGTGACGTCACGGGCAATGTGAAATTAATCGCCTTCGGGCGAAATATCAGGCCGCCATTCGCGGAACTGCGCCAGCGGCATCGGGCGGCTAATCCAGTATCCCTGCAGGAAGTTAACGCCGTGTTCGCGCAGCCAGGCCGCCTGTTCCGGCGTCTCTACCCCTTCGGCGACGGTCGACATATTCAGTCGTCTTGCCAGCGTCAGAACGGCATCCAGCACCGGCGACGTCACGGTCTCGGTACCGATCGCATTAACAAAACCACGGTCGATTTTGAGGTAGTCCATGGTGAAATGCTCAAGGTAAATCAGCGCGCTGTGGCCGGTACCAAAATCATCAATGGCGATTTCAAACCCTTCGTTATGCAGCCATTCGAAAAGGGTGTTGGCTTCCCGATGGTTGAGCATATCGCGCTCGGTAATTTCCAGCACGATCTGGAAGTAATCCGGCGGCAGCAGGGCTTTGAAGGTGCGCATATCGTCCTTGAAGCTTTCCGCATGCAGATGCCCCGGTGCAATGTTAATACCCACCTTTGCGCCCGGAGGTAACAGCGTTTGTAACACGGGCGCATCGTGAATGATAAGGTCAAAGAGATGCAGCGTCAGCGGGACAATCAGCTTCTGTGCTTCGGCAAAATTGATAAACGCGTCCGGCGGAATTTCCCCCATTGTCGGGTGTTTCCAGCGCATCAGGACTTCAAGCCCGGTCATCCTGAGCGATTTGGCATCGACGACGGGCTGATAAACCACATAAAACTGACCGCGCTTGATAGCGCTTAAAATTTCTTTACCCGGGTTGAGCCGAATGCTGAGGATGTAGTAGTTAAGCGATCCGGCACAAATCCCGCATACCAGCCCAAAGAACAGCGCGTAGAGAATTTCATCGCTGGTCCATGCGTCCGCATACAGGTTGATGGTCAGGGGGAGGTCTTTCAGCGTCGCCGTGCGGACCGGGATGTCATGCAAGTCGCGGGTATGAACCAGCGTGCTGGACCGCGTCGACAAAGCGTTATCGCCGATAATGATAGCGATACCCGCGAACTCGTCCTGGCGCTCAGTATAAAGCAGGTAAGGCGTCAGATTAATATTCACAGAAGTGAACACCCCGCCGTCCTTCACTAATGGGTTGCGGTACCAGATCGCAATCGCAGGTTCATCAGGCAGCATGGGGGTACCCGGAAGCAACGCCATATCGATCTGTTTATTGATGTTCAGCTCAGGTATGAGCGTCTCCATCGGGGCATTCATCGGGCCTGTTGCCGAGGAGCAGAATGCCATCTTGTCCCGGACCAGCAGGAAGGCGCGAACGTTAATGCTGAAGGCCGCGCGTGAGGTGAGTTCCTGGTTGACGTCCTGGCACGTGTTCAGCGTGAGAGGCTGGAGGACATTGACCGCTTTTTTTAGGTCTTCGAAATAGCTCCCCATGTAGGCGCTCACATCATTCACCAGGGTGTCGAATTTGACTTCCCGCTTGTGGTAACTCCACGAAAATTGCAGGGAACCCAGGAGCAGGGCGGTGATGAGACCCGTGATAATACTGAGGATCAGTATTTTACGATTACTGGAGAAGTAGCGGGTGAGCATAGACGTCGTGATTCCTGAAAAGCCGCTTGATGTATTCAGTGTAACGGGCAAAAAAAAACACTGCCGAAGCAGTGCTTTTTTTCATCATATCGCCAGCCAAGGGATAACCAACGATACAATAGTTATATTAACTGCGGGTCAGTACGCGGCGCGCTTCGTTATAACGCTTCTTCCAGTACGGTTCGTTCATGCTGGAAATGGTCACACCGCTGCTGGTGGAGGCATGTACGAACTGGTCATTACCAATGTAGATGCCAACATGTCGACCGGTAGAACCGGCACGGAACAGAACTAAATCACCGGTGCGCAGTTTGGTACGTGAAATCGACTTGCCCATCTCCTGCTGTTCATAGGTTGAACGCGGAAGATCTAACCCAAATTGCTCGCGGAACGTACGCTGTACAAAACCGGAACAATCAATACCTGTTTTCGTGCTGCCGCCAAGACGATAACGCACGCCTTTCCAGTCAGCATACTGGTCCATAATGCGGGACTTCACGTCCAGATTACGTACCATATTTTCAAATTCATCCTGAGAGGCTTGCAGTGAAGAGGAATCTTCCATTCCCACAACACGCGTCTCAGGATGCATATTCTTCGCGGTGTTCGATGTACTACATGCAGATAACAGTACCGCGACTGCTATCGCCGGGATCCCCCGCAAGATATATCTCAGAAACGGTTGAGATTTGACCATTTTGTTTATTTTCCCTTGAAGTCCTTAACGACAAATATCGTTATAAAAATGCCAAACGTGACGAGACTAATTATCTGTTCACATCGAGACAATTCTTTCTGGTCACATTTGTGGCATAGCGCACAAAATTATTCACCATCGAAATAATTATCCCTATGGGGCAAAACGAGTTCGAGATTAACCGATTGCCAGGGGTATTGCGAGTAAAAAAAGCCTTTTTTTTATAAGAAAATGTGATACAGAAAGTAAAAATCCGTAATTGCTTAAAATGCGGTCAGATCCGACGCGTGATCGCGCAATTGCTTCATTTTTATCATGAATGTGATGACAGGAATATGACAGAGGGAAAAGATCGTGGCGGGAAGGCTATCGGGGATCATGTCGATCCCTGATAGCTCACGTTAATTTAGGTTAGTTATTTGTTTAATTGTTGTTGCGCCTTACCGGGAAGATAGCGATCGAACAACGCTATTATCCTGTCGCTCAGCGGGGTCATTAAACACCACGGCAGCGCAATCAGCGCAACGGAGAGCGAACCGACAGCAATATCGGTGAACCAGTGAGCGCCAATCATTACGCGCGGGAAGGCAAAAACCACAAAAATAATCAGGGCTATGGCAAACGCTTTTCGGCCGAAATAGCGAAGCATGACTGCGGAAAAAATGAGCAGCATCATGCCGTGATCGCCGGGGAAACTGTCCTTCGACGCATCTTTTGTTGGAATATGCAGCAGCTCACTGACGCGATAAATATCGGTGAAAAAGAGCGTAGGGCTGGAACGCTTAACCGGAATAATCGCGGTAGCCAGCTGATTAATGACGACAGCAAACAACAGCATTACCAGACCGATAATCAGAATACGCCGACGTCCCGCTTTATCCTCTTTCAGCCAGAAAGAGAGCATCAGGCAGCCCATGGCCAGCAGCGAGAAACCGTCGAAGGCGCGGTTGTTGGTGATGGCCACCAGCCACAGGAATGCGTCGCTCTTCACCAGCGCCTGGTTGAAGAAGTGAAAGATGCCAGAATCCAGGGGGAACCAGAAACCATGATTCGCCGGGATATACCAGGAGAAGAAAAGCGCCAGACCGGCGACATTAAGCAGTAATATCAGGGGAAATCGAGTTGTCATAACGTTCTGCATAGAGTGAAAACTGGGGCAACGTTAGCCGCCCGAACTTAAACGAATCCTCAACAGGCTGGACTGGAGGGCATTCCAGTCGGCGTTAACCGCACTAATTAACTCTATTCTGCTGTCAGGCGGCGCCACGTTCTGCGTTTCAATGAAGAAATCGTCGCCCTGGCGGTTGATCCGCACCAGTCCGTCCGGCGTGCGCATGATCCCTTTCACGCGATCGACGGGCGCAAGGCGGGCCCACTCCAGAATCCCGATAGTATCGAAAACGGTCTCAGCATCGAAAATCCATCCGCAGGCCTGGTATCCCTGGCCGCTGTTCAGGTTACGACGCCAGCGCTGGTGCTCCGGCAGGCTCAGGGCTGCCAGACCCTGCTTAACCGGATGGCTGTGCGCATGATCCGCGCTGGCAGGCAGCTCGGTGAGGTTCAGACGAGGCAGGTCAAGCAGGGTGCTATCAATATTCCCCTGGGTGGTCTGCACCCGCGTGCGATTGCCGCCAAAATGTTGCCACCACGCCTCCAGCGCGGCCTGGCTTTCAGGCGTGGCGCGATCTTCCTTGTTGGCGACGATAACGTCTGCCGAGGCGAGCTGATCGCGGAAGTTCTCGTTGGCCACCGCCTTGTCATCCAGAAGCTGACGCGGATCGAGCAGGCACAGTGTGGCGCGCAGATCGATCCACGGCTCGTAAACTGGGGCGGTCAGTAAATCGAGGATCTGCTTCGGGTGGCCCAGCCCGGTGGGCTCAATCAGCAGGCGGTCGGGTTTGCCCTGACGCAGCAGGGTATTGAGCCCCACCTGCATCGGCAGGCCATTGACGCAGCACATGCATCCGCCGGGGATCTCTTTAATCATCGCGCCGCTGGATGACAGTAACGCGCCGTCAATGCCCACCTCGCCAAATTCATTGACCAGCACGGCCCACTTCTCGGCCGGATCTTTATTCGCCAGCAGGTGGAGAATTGAGGTGGTTTTACCGCTGCCGAGAAAACCGGTGATGAGGTTGGTTTTGGTCACGTGCGCTCCGGATGAGAATGATGATGCGATAACACTGTTCTCTATCCTGGCGAAAAACGTGACCTGTGAGAAGGGGAAGGGCGAACGGAGGCTTTATCCGTTCGCGTTAAGCGCAACAATCGTTAAATATTTAACGTTTCGATAACAGCCTGACGTGCGCCGTGACGGGTGATGCGCTGATAGGCCTGGCTAACGGCCTCAACAAAAACACGATTGTGCGCGAGATCGTGACCAAACACTTCGCTCAGCCCCAGCAGCGCGGGGACGCGGTCGATGTCGCTGCTGGCGTTGACGATCGTGCGGATTTTATCGCTGAGGGGATCGCGAACGTCAATCGCGTTGCCGCGCTCGTCGGTGCCGCTGACGTAGCGTATCCAGCCTGCCACGCCCAGGGCCAGCAGCGGCCACGGCGTGTATCGCTCAAGATGAACGCGGATCCCGTCCAGCATTCTTTGCGGAAGCTTCTGGCTACCGTCCATCGCGATTTGCCAGGTCCGATGCTGGAGGGCCGGGTTGGCAAAGCGTTCGATTAGGCTATCGGCATACGCGGTGAGGTCGACATCCTTAATCCGTAACGTGGGGGCCTGCTCGTTCAGCATCAGCCGACGGGCGGCTTCTCGGAACGCTGTGTCCTCCATGCATTCATTAATATGCGCGTAGCCGGCAAGATACCCGAGATACGCCAGGAAAGAGTGGCTGCCGTTGAGCATGCGTAATTTCATCTGCTCCCACGGCAGAACATCCTGCACCATCTGGACACCCGCCACTTCCCACTCGGGACGGCCGGCGACAAAATTATCTTCTATTACCCACTGAATGAACGGCTCGCAGCTGATGGCGCACGGATCTTCCACGCCGAGCGCGTCGGTGATTTCCGCCAGCGAGGCCTCCGTCGCGGCGGGAACAATCCTGTCGACCATCGTTCCGGGGAAGCTTACGTGGCTATCGATCCATTCAGATAACCCTGCGGAACGTTTTTGCGCCATGCCCAGCACGGCGTTTTTCACCACGTGCCCGTTGTCCGGGATATTGTCGCAGGAGAGCACGGTAAAGGCAGGCAGGCCGCGCTCGCGGCGGCGGTGGAGCGCTTCGACCAGGATCCCAGGGGCGGAATGTGGCTCTGAGGGGTTTTCAAGGTCGTGGACGATCCGGGGGTTATTCAGGTCGAGTTTCCCGGTCGCGGGATCGATGCAATAGCCTTTCTCTGTGATGGTGAGCGAGACAATCACGACCTGAGGCTCGCAAAATTTCTCAATAATGGCGGGCAGGGAGTCCAGCTTTGCGTTCAGGCATTCATGGACGGCACCGACGATAATCGCTTCATTTCCTTCAGCCCCTTTTTCCAGCACGGTGAACAGATGATCCTGCGCGCGCAGCTGGCTCATCAGCACATCGCCGCTGAAGAGGCTAATCTCACAAATCCCCCAGTCGCCGCCTTTTTCATTCAGCACCCGATTTGTTAACAAGGCCTGGTGCGCACGGTGAAACGCGCCAAAGCCAAAGTGGACGATGCGGGAGCGCAGTTGCTGACGATCGTAGCGCGGTTGCTGAACCCGGGCAGGAAGGGCGGTGGACGCAATTGTCTTCATGAGATACACCTGATTAACCATTAATTAACAATGCCAGTGTAAAGTTATATGACAGCAAATAAAATTGGTGAGCCGTAAATATCCCCGTTATGTGAGTTTGATCAATCAATGTGTGGCGGTGTATTGACCCTTCGCGGTAAACATGTATGGTAGTCGTCATTGTAGTAACGCATATTGGTATAACAACTTAAGAGGGTGAGGCAATGGAACAAACCTGGCGTTGGTACGGGCCGAACGATCCGGTTTCTCTTGATGATGTGCGTCAGGCTGGCGCAACGGGTGTCGTCACGGCGCTGCATCATATTCCTAACGGTCAGGTCTGGCCGGTAGAGGAAATACAGACGCGTCAGGCGCTGCTGGCGGAGAAGGGATTAACCTGGTCTGTGGTAGAAAGCATTCCGGTTCACGAAGACATCAAAACCCATTCCGGAGAGTATCAGACCTGGATTGCCAACTATCAGCAGAGCATCCGTAACCTCGCGGCCTGCGGTATTGATACCGTTTGCTACAACTTCATGCCCATTCTGGACTGGACGCGTACAGACCTCGAATATCAAATGCCGGACGGCTCAAAAGCGCTGCGTTTCGATCAGATTGCCTTTGCGGCATTCGAACTGCACATTCTGAAACGCCCTGGCGCAGAAGCGGATTACACCGCGGAAGAGCAGCAGCAGGCGCGCGCGTGGTTTAACGCCGCCAGTGACGCAGACATCGAAAAGCTGACCCGTAATATTATTGCGGGCCTGCCGGGTGCCGAAGAGGGGTATACGCTGGATCAGTTCCGCGCCCGCCTGGCGGAATACGGCGATATTGATAAGCAGCAGCTGCGTGAAAACATGGCGTATTTCCTGCGCGCTATCGTGCCGGTTGCGGAAGAAGTAGGGGTTCGCCTGGCGGTACATCCGGACGATCCCCCGCGTCCTATCCTCGGCCTGCCGCGTATCGTGTCCACGATTGAAGATATGCAGTGGCTGAAAGAGATGGTCGACAGCATCTATAACGGCTTCACCATGTGTACCGGCTCCTACGGCGTGCGGGCGGATAACGACCTGGTGCGGATGATCGAAACCTTCGGCGATCGTATCCACTTCACGCATCTGCGCGCGACCTGCCGTGAAGAGAATCCAAAAACCTTCCACGAGGCGGCGCACCTGGGCGGCGATGTGAATATGGTCGCGGTGGTAGACGCCATTCTGGCGGAAGAGGCGCGTCGTAAGCAGGCTGGCGATGTGCGTCCTATCCCGTTCCGTCCGGATCACGGACACCAGATGCTGGACGATCTGCGTAAGAAAACCAACCCGGGCTATTCGGCGATTGGCCGTCTTAAAGGGATGGCGGAAGTGCGCGGCGTTGAGCTGGCGCTGAAGATGACGAAGTATCCGGAGCTGCTGTAACCGGAATTGCCGGGTGGCGGCTTCGCCTTACCCAGCCTACAAAAACACAAAAACCGGCTTCTGGGCCGGTTTTTTCGTTTGTCGGGTAAGCGTAGCGCCACCCGACAAACGCCGCAATCAGTCAGCGCGACCCATATAGCGTTTTTCTTCGATATGGATGCGGATTTTCTCGCCAGCAGAGAGGTATTCCGGCACCTGCACAACCAGGCCGGTGGTCAGGGTAGCCGGTTTGTTGCGGGCACTGGCGGATGCGCCTTTGATGCCTGGTGCCGTTTCAACGATTTCCAGATCGACGGTCTGAGGCAGTTCCAGCGCCAACAGCACGCCGTCCCAGGTCAGAACCTGCATGTCTGGCATACCGCCTTCCGGGATGAACAGCAGCTCTTCTTCAATCTGGTCTTTGGTGAAGATATACGGGGTGTAATCTTCTTTGTCCATGAACACATATTCGTTGCCGTCGATGTAGGAGAAATCAACATAGCGACGGGTCAGGGTCACGGTATCGACGATATCGTCCCCTTTAAAGCGCTCTTCCACCTTCAGGCCGGTACGCACATCGGCGAAACGCATTTTGTACAGCGTAGCTGCACCACGGGCGCTTGGTGCCTGAATATCGATATCTTTCACAATCAGCAATTTGCCGTTGTAATTCAGTACCATACCTTTCTTAATTTCGTTCGCTCTTGGCATTGCAGTAATCCTGTTTACGGGAGGTAAAAAATATCGCGCCAAATTACTCGCGCGCGGCCTTTCAGGCAAGAGGAATTCGTGGCTTTTGCTATCAATACACAAAAGGTGTTACTGTGCGCGCGATGCCCGACCGTACGGGCATTCGCCAGCGAAAGAGAGCATTTATGGATTGTCGTCCCGATTGTGGCGCGTGCTGTACTGCACCGTCCATTTCAAGCCCCATTCCAGGAATGCCCGAGGGCAAACCTGCCAATACCCGCTGCGTTCAGCTCTCGGAAACGAACCTGTGCATGATCTTTGGCTCACCGTTGCGCCCGAAGGTCTGCTCCGGGCTTCAGCCCACGGCTGAAATGTGCGGCAGCACGCGAGAGCAGGCGATAACGTACCTTCTTGAGCTGGAAGCGCTCACCGCGCCTTAAACGTCTTTAATCCTCGCCAGGCAGCCCATCGTCAGCGTACACATCACCAGCGCAATCCAGAACACCGTGTGATAGTTCCAGATTTCGGCCACGACACCGGCCATTGAACCGGCAATAATCCAGCCCACGCGGGTGGTATTAGTATAAAGGGTGGTGGCGGAGCCTGCCTGGCCCGGCATCAGATCCTGGAAATAAAGCATGCCTATCCCGGCGAGAATACCAATATAGATAGCGTTCAGCAGCTGTAACGCCAGCAACAGCCCCGGCGTATGTACCGTCAGCATGCCGAGATAGAACAGCAGACCGGCGACGGCGGCGATGCGCATTAAAAAACGTTTCCCGAAGCGCTTTGCGTAATAGCCTGCGATGAGCATGGTCGGGATCTCAAGCCCGGCTGCGGTGCCCATCATGATGCCCGCCAGCTTCTCCGGCAGGTGCAGTTCATTAATGATAAACAGCGGCATATTGATGATATACAGGCTGTTGGTGCCCCACATCAGCGTGCAGATCGCGAACAGGAGCAGGGCATCGCGGCGGTTACGGCGCGGCGCTTCCAGCACACCTGTTGCCACCTTGGGCTCTTTGCGCATGGACGGCAGGAAGAACCACACCAGCGCGCCGCACGCCACAAACGCGACTGCCGCGCTCAGGTACATCACCGTAAAGCCAAAACCCATCGCCAGCGCGTAGGCCAGCGGCGGGCCAATCACCCACGCCAGCGACACCTGTGCACGCAGGACAGAGCTGAACATCACCGCTTCACGTCCGGTATGGTCGGCGTGTTCGCGGGCAAGCGCAAACAGCTGTGGGTTAGCCGTCGAGCCAAAGCTGCTCAGGAATACCCCGACGAAAAGCAGAATGAAGTAGTTGCGGTTCCAGGCAAACAGAACGCAGGCCATGACCCCCAGCAGGCAGCAGAAAACGATCAGGCTTTTACGATCGCCTTTTCTGTCGGATCGCCCCGCCAGAAATTGACTGACCAGGATGCCGATGATGGCGCTTCCGGTAAAAAAGAAGCCAACCAGCGCCGGACGAACATGAACCTCATTGGTCAGAAATAAGCTCAGCGTCGGCGTCTGTAACGCACCGGCAATGCCCGTGAAAAAGGCAACAATCAGGAAGGCCGCTGAAGTCAAGTCAAAGGGCTTTGGCGAGGCAGCCGCAGGGGTGTTATGCATGTTTTATAATTAGCGAGTAGCAGAGAGGGGCGGAGTGTACGCCGTCAGCTAAAAAATAAACAGTGGGTGCGGTCAATGATGCCACGAAAAATCAAAATGGCATTTCAACTTGCATCTCACGCTGCTGACCTTAGCTGAAACTGACTTGCTGAACTTCAGCAAAATTCAGCTCAATGAAGAAGAAATGTGCTGTATCTCTAAATTCTGATATCAGAAAGACGAGTTTACTTGCAAGGTTCAGCAGAAAGCGCAAGACTTTTTGAAACGTTTCAGCGCTATCTTGTTTTAACAAACGGAGCAGGCTAGCGCATTTTTTCTCATTAAAGCTGAAACGATTCAAGTTCAGCAGGAGTGGAGAACCATGTTCCAGTTATCTGTTCAGGATATCCACCCGGGCGCTCAGGCCGGGGATAAAGAAGAGGCTATTCGCCAGGTTGCCGCTGCGCTTGTGCAGGCGGGTAACGTCGCGGACGGCTATGTCAACGGCATGCTGGCCCGCGAGCAGCAGACTTCAACCTTCCTCGGCAATGGCATTGCCATTCCGCACGGTACCACCGACACCCGCGATCAGGTGCTGAAAACCGGCGTTAAGGTGTATCAGTTCCCGCAGGGCGTGCTCTGGGGCGACGGTCAGGTGGCCTATGTGGCCATCGGTATCGCGGCAAGCAGCGATGAACACTTAGGTCTGTTGCGTCAGCTGACGCATGTTCTGAGCGATGACGCGGTGGCTGAACAGCTTAAATCTGCCACCACCGCGGAAGAGCTGCGCGCCTTGCTGATGGGCGAAAAACAGAGTGAAGCGCTGAAACTGGATAATGAAACGCTGACGCTGGATGTGGTTGCTTCCGATCTGGTGACGCTGCAGGCGCTGAACGCGGGTCGTCTGAAAGAAGCCGGCGCGGCGGATGCCACCTTTGTGACGCGCGTGATTAACGATAAGCCGTTGAATCTGGGTCAGGGCATCTGGCTGAACGACAGTGCTGAAGGCAACCTGCGCAGTGCGATTGCCGTGAGCCGTGCTGCCTCGGCATTTGAGGTAGAAGGCGAGCGCGCAGCCATGCTGGTGACCGTCGCGATGGCTGATGAACAGCCGGTTTCCGTGCTGAAGCGTCTTGGCGATCTGCTGCTGAACAACAAAGCTGAAAAACTGCTGAACGCTGATGCGTCCACCGTGTTGGCACTGCTGACCAGTGATGATGCGCTGACGGATGACGTGCTAACCGCGGAGTTCGTGGTGCGTAACGAGCACGGCCTGCATGCCCGTCCGGGCACCATGCTGGTGAATACCATTAAACAATTTGAGAGTGAGATTACCGTGGCGAATCTTGACGGCACGGGCAAACCGGCCAACGGCCGTAGTCTGATGAAAGTGGTCGCGCTGGGCGTGAAGAAAGGCCACCGTCTGCGTTTCACCGCGCAGGGTGCCGATGCTGAACAGGCGCTGAAAGCGATTGGCGATGCCATCGCGGCGGGTCTGGGGGAGGGCGCATAATGAGCAGACGTGTTGCGACTATTACGCTGAACCCGGCTTATGACCTGGTGGGGTTTTGCCCGGAAATTGAGCGCGGCGAAGTTAACCTCGTGCGTACCACCGGCCTGCATGCTGCGGGCAAAGGGATTAACGTCGCGAAAGTGCTCAAGGATCTCGGTATCGATGTCACCGTGGGCGGATTCCTCGGCAAAGACAACCAGGATGGTTTCCAGCAGCTGTTCAGCGAGCTGGGCATTGCCAACCGTTTCCAGGTTGTTCAGGGCCGTACCCGTATCAACGTTAAGCTGACGGAGAAAGACGGTGAAGTGACCGATCTGAACTTCTCTGGCTTCGAAGTGACGCCGTCAGACTGGGAACGCTTTGTCAACGACTCGCTGACCTGGCTGGGCCAGTTCGACATGGTGTGCGTCAGCGGCAGCCTGCCGTCCGGCGTCAGCCCGGAAGCGTTTACCGACTGGATGACGCGCCTGCGCAGCCAGTGCCCATGCATTATTTTTGACAGCAGCCGTGACGCGCTGGTTGCGGGCCTGAAAGCCTCGCCGTGGCTGGTGAAGCCGAATCGCCGCGAACTGGAGATCTGGGCGGGCCGTAAGCTGCCAGAATTAAAAGATGTGATTGACGCTGCCCATGCGCTGCGCGAGCAGGGTATCGCTCACGTGGTGATCTCGCTTGGTGCAGAAGGCGCGTTGTGGGTTAACGCGTCTGGCGAATGGATCGCCAAACCGCCGTCAATGGAGGTTGTGAGTACCGTTGGCGCAGGGGATTCCATGGTTGGCGGACTGATTTATGGTCTGCTGATGCGGGAATCCAGTGAACATACTTTACGTCTTGCCACTGCCGTTGCTGCCCTGGCCGTCAGCCAGAGCAATGTCGGTATTACCGATCGTACCCAGTTAGCCGCGATGATGGCGCGCGTTGACTTAAAACCTTTTAACTAACAGCAGGAGAGGAATAATGAAAACGCTGCTGATCATTGACTCCGGTCTCGGACAGGCACGCGCCTATATGGCGAAGACCTTGCTGGGAGCGGCGGCGAACAAAGCACATCTCGAGATGACTGATAACCCGGGCGATGCCGAACTGGCCATTGTCCTGGGCGACAACATCCCGGCTGACAGTGCGCTGAACGGCAAAAAAGTGTGGCTGGGCGATATTAATCGCGCGGTGGCACATCCGGAACTGTTCCTGAGCGAAGCGAAAGGTCACGCGTCTGTCTACAGCGCGCCTGTCGCGACGGCACCGGCTGTGGCCACGGGCCCGAAACGCATTGTGGCGGTGACGGCCTGCCCGACGGGGGTGGCTCACACCTTTATGGCGGCTGAAGCCATTGAAACCGAAGCAAAAAAACGCGGCTGGTGGGTAAAAGTTGAAACGCGCGGCTCCGTCGGTGCCGGCAATGCCATCACCCCAGAGGAAGTGGCTGAGGCCGATCTGGTGATTGTGGCGGCGGATATCGAAGTGGACCTGGCGAAATTTGCCGGTAAGCCAATGTACCGCACCTCCACCGGCCTGGCGCTGAAAAAGACCGCGCAGGAGTTTGATAAAGCGCTGGTGGAAGCGAAGCCGTATCAGGCAACCGGCGCGCGCCAGACCGCGACGGAAGGGAAGAAAGAGTCCGCAGGCGCCTATCGTCACCTGCTGACCGGCGTGTCTTACATGCTGCCGATGGTGGTCGCGGGCGGTCTGTGTATCGCGCTCTCGTTCGCGTTTGGTATCACGGCGTTTAAAGAAGAAGGAACGCTGGCGGCAGCGCTGATGCAGATCGGCGGGGGCTCAGCCTTCGCCCTGATGGTGCCGGTACTGGCGGGCTTTATTGCCTTCTCCATTGCTGACCGCCCGGGTCTGACCCCGGGTCTTATCGGCGGTATGCTGGCCGTGAGCACCGGTTCTGGCTTTATCGGCGGTATCATCGCGGGCTTCCTCGCCGGTTACGTCGCGAAGCTGATTAGCTCGAAGCTGAAGCTGCCGCAGAGTATGGAAGCGCTGAAGCCGATCCTGATCATCCCGCTGATTTCCAGCCTGGTGGTCGGCCTGGCGATGATTTACCTGATTGGTAAGCCGGTTGCAGGCATCCTGGCGGGTCTGACCCACTGGCTGCAGACCATGGGCACCGCGAACGCGGTTCTGCTGGGTGCAATCCTCGGCGGCATGATGTGTACCGACATGGGGGGGCCTGTGAACAAAGCGGCGTATGCCTTTGGTGTGGGCCTGCTGAGTACCCAAACCTACGCACCAATGGCAGCCATCATGGCGGCAGGCATGGTGCCTCCTCTGGCGCTCGGCCTGGCGACGATTATTGCCCGTCGTAAGTTCGATAAAGCGCAGCAGGAAGGCGGCAAAGCGGCGCTGGTTCTGGGTCTGTGCTTCATCACCGAAGGCGCGATTCCGTTCGCGGCGCGTGACCCAATGCGTGTGCTGCCGTGCTGTATCGCGGGTGGTGCGGTAACGGGTGCGATCTCCATGGCGATTGGCGCAAAACTGATGGCACCACACGGCGGTCTGTTCGTGCTGCTGATCCCTGGCGCCATCACCCCGGTACTGGGTTACCTGCTGGCGATTGTTGCCGGTACGCTGGTGGCGGGCCTCTCTTACGCGGTGCTGAAACGTCCGGAAGCGGAAGTTGTGGCGAAAGCAGCGTAAGCGATAAACAACAAAAAAGCCGGGTCGCATTACGCACCCGGCTTTTTTTATGCCGCCTGTTCAGCGGTTTGCTGTGCCTTCAGCCAGGCAATCTCTTCTGCCCAGATGTCCGGATTGATGGTTTCCAGCACCATCGGAATACCGTCGAAGCGAGCGTCCTGCATGATAAAGCGAAACGCATCGTGGCCAATGTTGCCTTCGCCCAGGCTGTGATGGCGGTCAACGCGGCTACCAAAGGCGCTTTTCGCATCGTTTAAGTGCATTCCACGCAGATATTTAAAGCCCACAATGCGCTCGAACTCATCAAACGTGTTTTTTGTTGCCTCGGTGGTGCGCAGGTCATAACCGGCGGCAAACGCGTGGCAGGTATCAATGCACACGCCGACGCGGGATTTGTCCTCCACGCCGTCGATAATCGCCGCCAGATGTTCGAACTTAAAGCCGAGGTTGCTGCCCTGACCAGCGGTGTTCTCAATCACCGCCGTCACGCCTTTGGTTTTATCCAGAGTGATGTTAATGGACTCGGCAATGCGCGCCAGGCAGGCATCTTCGTCGATCTGCATCAGATGGCTGCCCGGATGGAAGTTCAGCAGCGTCAGCCCCAGCTGTTCGCAGCGCTGCACTTCATCCAGAAACGCTTCGCGGGATTTTTCCAGCGCTTCTTCAACCGGGTGACCGAGGTTGATCAGGTAGCTGTCGTGGGGGAGGATCTGGCCGGGCCCGTAGCGGTATTTCTAACAGGCGGCTTTGAAATCATCAATCACCTCAGCGGTGAGCGGTGCGGCGCGCCACTGGCGCTGATTTTTGGTGAACAGGGCGAAAGCGGTCGCCTCAATTTCGGCGGCGCGAATGGCGGCATTCGCAAGGCCACCTGCAGCGCTAACGTGCGCTCCAACATATTTCATAAAGGGACTCCTGTTAACCCGAAATGCCTATGATAGCGGGTTAACAGGAGAAGGATGTAGTGGTTTATGCCATCAGGCTATGGACCGCGAGGTTAATTGCGCCACCGCCGACAATCAGCCAGATGAAGAGCACCAGCGCCATCAGCAGCGGTTTCGCACCGGCTTTTTTCAGCGCGCTGACGTGCGTGGTCACCCCCAGCGCCGCCATGGCCATCGCCAGCAGTACGGTATCCAGCGTCACCAGCATATCCACCACCGCTTTCGGCAGCAGGTGGAAGGAGATAAAGATAGCGACCACGATGAACAGGATCGCAAACCACGGAATGGTGATTTTGCTCTTCTCGCTGCCGCCAGCCGGTGCCAGCTGTTTAACCCGTGCGGCCAGGAAAATCAGGAACGGCGCCAGCATCATCACGCGCAGCATTTTGGCAATCACCGCCGCGTTTTCGGCGTCCGGGTTAATGGCATGTCCTGCTGCGACCACCTGGGCCACTTCGTGCATGGTCGAGCCGATATAGATGCCGTAGGTTTCCGGGCTAAACCAGTGGGCGACCAGCGGATACATGGCCGGGTAGAGGAAAATCGCCAGCGTACCGAAGATCACCACCGTCGCGACGGCAACCGTTACCTTGCTGGCTTCGGCTTTCACGACCGGTTCCGTGGCCAGCACCGCCGCTGCGCCACAGATACTGCTCCCGGCACCGATCAGCCAGCTGGTTTGCCTGTCCAGGCCAAACACTTTCTGACCGATAAAGCAGGCCAGTAAAAAGGTGCTGGTCAGGGTCAGAACGTCGATGGCGATCCCGCTCGCACCCACATCCGCAATCTGCGAAAAGGTGAGACGAAAGCCATAAAGAATGATCCCAAGACGCAGCAGATGCTGCTTGGCAAAGATCACGCCGCCGTCGCAGGATTTCCAGATATGTGGATAAACGGTGTTACCCACGACCATGCCGAGCAAAATGGCGAGCGTCAGCGCGCTGAAACCTGCGCCTGCGATGGCCGGGATGCTGCCGCCCCATAGCGCGACGGCGGTCACTGCGGCGCTGAGCGCAAGACCCGGCACGAAGTGCCACACTGTACGATGATGTTGTAAGGTGATTTCTGACATAACCTTCTCCTTTGTCTGGCTAAAGGTTACGGCGGTCTGGCTTAAAAATAAAATTGATTATATACTTATAATCAATCTATATAAGTGGTAAGCAACCATGCACATTACTTTGCGTCAGCTGGAAGTGTTTGCCGAGGTGCTGAAAAGCGGCTCGACGACCCAGGCGTCACAAATGCTGGCGCTCTCTCAGTCTGCGGTCAGCGCGGCGTTGACCGATCTTGAAGGACAGCTGGGCGTTCAGCTTTTTGACAGGGTAGGGAAGCGTCTGGTGGTCAACGAACACGGTCGTCTTCTTTATCCACGCGCGCTGGCGCTGCTGGAGCAGGCTATCGAAATCGAACAGCTGTTCCGCGAAGATAACGGCGCGATCCGCGTCTACGCCAGCAGCACTATCGGCAATTACATCCTGCCGGAGGTGATCGCCCGCTATCGTCGGGATTTCCCGACCCTGCCGCTGGAGATGAGCGTGGGCAATAGCCAGGACGTCATCAACGCGGTGATCGACTTCCGCGTGGATATCGGCCTCATCGAGGGGCCCTGCCACAACGTCGATATCATTGCCGAGCCCTGGCTGGAAGACGAGCTGGTGGTGTTTGCGTCCCCGGCCTCGTCATTATTGCAGGGCGAGGTGACGCTGGAGCGGCTGGCGCAGGCGCAGTGGATCCTGCGCGAGCAGGGCTCCGGCACGCGTGAAATTGTCGATTACCTGCTGCTGTCCCATCTGCCGCATTTCCAGCTGGGGATGGAATTGGGGAACTCAGAGGCGATTAAGCACGCGGTGCGCCACGGGCTGGGTATCAGCTGCCTTTCCCGGCGCGTTATTGCCGAACAGCTGGAAACCGGATCGCTGGTGGAAATTCCCGTTCCGCTCCCGAAACTGGTGCGCACGCTGTGGTGCATTCATCATCGCCAGAAACACCTTTCCAGCTCCCTGCAGCGTTTTCTGCGCTATTGCGAAATCTGACATCGTCCCTCACCCCAAAGGGAAGAGGGAAAAATTATGCTTTACTTATAATCCTGGCCGCGTCATGAAGCTCTCTTATAACTGAGTATTTCTGCCGGAAGGAACGCGGATCGTCTGCTACAATCGCGCCTCATTTATTAAATGGACAGCATTTTCATATGGTTTCAGAAATTAAAACCACAGAAGCGCCCACGCTACGTCGTGAACTCAAGGCGCGTCACCTGACGATGATCGCCATTGGCGGCTCCATCGGTACAGGTCTTTTCGTTGCCTCTGGCGCAACGATTTCGGCAGCCGGCCCGGGTGGGGCACTTTTCTCTTATATCCTGATTGGCCTGATGGTGTACTTCCTGATGACCAGTCTCGGCGAACTGGCCGCGTACATGCCGGTATCCGGTTCGTTCTCGACCTACGGTCAAAAATACGTTGAAGAAGGCTTCGGCTTCGCGCTGGGCTGGAACTACTGGTACAACTGGGCGGTCACCATCGCCGTTGACCTTGTCGCCGCACAGCTGGTGATGAACTGGTGGTTCCCGGATACGCCGGGCTGGATCTGGAGCGCCCTGTTCCTGGCCGTCATCTTCCTGCTGAACTACATCTCCGTGCGCGGTTTCGGCGAAGCGGAATACTGGTTCTCTTTGATCAAAGTGGCAACCGTCATCATCTTTATCGTCGTCGGTGTGGCGATGATCGTTGGTATTTTCAAAGGCGCTGAACCTGCGGGCTGGAGTAACTGGACAATAGGCGATGCGCCGTTTGCCGGTGGACTGTCGGCAATGATTGGCGTGGCAATGATTGTCGGCTTCTCCTTCCAGGGAACCGAGCTGATTGGCATTGCTGCCGGTGAGTCAGAGAACCCGGAGAAGAATATTCCGCGCGCGGTTCGTCAGGTCTTCTGGCGTATCCTGCTGTTCTATGTGTTCGCGATCCTGATTATCAGCCTGATCATTCCGTACACCGATCCAAGCCTGCTGCGTAATGACGTCAAAGACATTAGCGTCAGCCCGTTCACGCTGGTCTTCCAGCATGCCGGCCTGCTTTCAGCCGCAGCAGTGATGAACGCCGTTATCCTGACCGCCGTACTTTCTGCCGGTAACTCCGGAATGTACGCGTCCACCCGTATGCTCTACACGCTGGCATGCGACGGTAAAGCGCCGCGTATTTTCGCGAAGCTGTCCCGTGGCGGCGTACCGCGCAACGCACTGTACGCCACAACGGTGATTGCCGGCCTGTGCTTCCTGACCTCTATGTTTGGCAACCAGACGGTGTACCTGTGGCTGCTTAACACCTCCGGGATGACGGGCTTTATTGCCTGGCTGGGGATTGCCATTAGCCACTATCGTTTCCGCCGTGGCTACGTCAAACAGGGTTATGACGTTAATCAGCTGCCGTATCGCTCAGGGTTCTTCCCGCTGGGTCCCATTTTCGCCTTCATTCTGTGCCTGATTATTACGCTGGGACAGAACTATGAAGCGTTCCTGGCGGACACCATTGACTGGGGCGCCGTCACGGCAACCTACATTGGTATTCCGCTGTTCCTCGTCATCTGGTTTGGCTACAAGCTGACGAAAGGAACACACTTCGTTCGCTACAGTGAAATGGAATTCCCGGAACGATTTAAACAATAATCGCACTTCCTCTCTCTTTAGCCCGCTCGTTTGAGCGGGCTTTTTTATTTCCGCCCCCTGTAACAAAGATATATTTCTTAACAATTTAATTGATAATAATTATCGTTTGCTTTATCGTTATCAAAAATAAGCGTGTCACCGACCCACCGGAGATGTGGGCGGCAAGGAAGACGCTGTGAGCAATGATGATTTGATTGAGTTGTATTTACCTCATGGAGATATGGAATGTTTAGGTTGAATCCCTTCGTCAGGGGAGGACTTTGTGCGTCCGCAATGTCCCTGGCCCTGCCTGTTATCGCAGCGGAATCCGGCGACACAATGGTTGTCACGGCTTCCGCGACCGAGCAAAACCTGAAAGACGCACCGGCAAGCATCAGCGTGATTACCCAGGAAGATTTGCAGCGCAAACCCGTTCAGAACCTGAAAGATGTGTTACGGGATGTGCCGGGCGTGCAGCTCACGAGCGAAGGGGACAACCGTAAAGGGGTAAGTATTCGCGGGCTGGACAGCAGCTACACGCTGATCCTGATCGACGGCAAGCGCGTCAATTCCCGTAACGCGGTGTTCCGCCATAATGATTTCGACCTCAACTGGGTGCCGGTTGACGCCATCGAACGAATTGAAGTGGTGCGTGGGCCGATGTCCTCGCTTTATGGCTCCGATGCGCTGGGCGGCGTGGTGAACATTATCACCAAAAAAATCGGCCAGAAATGGACGGGCACCCTGAGCGCTGATTCCACAATTCAGGAACATCGCGATCGTGGTGATACGTACGACGGCCAGTTCTATACCAGCGGTCCGCTGGTGGACGGCCTGCTGGGGCTGAAAGCCTACGGTAGCCTCGCAAAGCGTGAGAAAGACGGTCAGCAGAAGTCCTCTACCACGGCGAGCGGTGAAACACCGCGCATTGAAGGCTTCACCAGCCGCGATGCGAATGTGGAGTTCGCCTGGACGCCGTCTGAAAATCACGACTTTACGGCGGGCTACGGTTTCGACCGTCAGGATCGTGACTCGGATTCCCTCGACAAAAACCGCCTTGAGCGTCAGAACTACTCTCTCAGCCACAACGGCCGCTGGGGCATCGGCAACAGCGAGCTGAAGGTTTACGGCGAGAAGGTGGATAACAAAAACCCGGGCAACAGCAATCCGATCACCTCCGAGAGCAACGCGGTAGACGGGAAATACGTGCTGCCGCTGGGCGACATCAACCAGCTGATGACCTTCGGCGGCGAATGGCGTCACGATAAGCTTAAGGATCCGGTCAACCTGACGGGCGGTTCCGGCAGCAGTACGTCGACAAGCCAGTATGCCCTGTTCCTGGAGGACGAGTGGCGGATTTTTGAACCTCTGGCGCTGACCACCGGCATCCGTATGGATGACCATGATACCTACGGCGACCACTGGAGCCCGCGCGCCTATCTGGTCTACAACGCGACCGATACCGTCACGGTGAAAGGGGGCTGGGCGACCGCGTTTAAAGCGCCGTCACTGCTGCAGCTGAGCCCGGACTGGGTCACCGGCTCGTGCCGCGGTGCCTGTGAGATTGTCGGTAACCCGGATCTGAAGCCGGAAACCAGCGAGAGCTTCGAATTCGGCCTGTACTACAGCGGGGAAGAGGGCTGGTTAGAGGGCGTGCAGGCCAGCGTGACCACCTTCCAGAATAACGTCGATGACCGCATCAGCATCAGCCGTACGGCCAATGCGAAGCAGGCGCAGAGCTACCCTAACTACGTTGGCCTGAATGCGGACGGTGAACCGATATTCCGCTACTACAACGTCAACAAGGCGCGCATCCGCGGGGTGGAGACCGAGCTGAAATTCCCGCTGGCGGACGACTGGAAAGTGACGCTGAACTACACCTACAACGACGGTCGTGATATCAGCAACGGCGGCAACAAGCCGCTGTCCGATCTGCCGTTCCACACGGCCAACGGGACCGTTGACTGGAAGGCGACGCAGGACTGGTCGTTCTATGTTCAGGGCAACTACACCGGTGAGAAACGCGCGCTGACCAGCAGCGACCCAACGCCGGGTGGCTATGTTATCTGGAATACCGGCGCCGCGTGGCAGGCAACCAAAAGCGTGAAGCTGCGCGCGGGCGTGCAGAACCTGCTGGACAAAGATCTGAGCCGCGACGATTACAGCTACACGGAAGATGGCCGTCGCTACTTTGTCGGCGTGGATTATAAGTTCTGATGTAGCCATGTGCCGGGTGGCGGCTGCGCCTTACCCGGCCTACATAAGGGCACAGGCCCGTAGGCCCGGTAAGCGAAGCGCCACCGGGCAAAACAGGCGGTGCTTATGCAAATAAATGCTCCGCATGGAAGCGGAGATGATCCTCAATAAATGACGCGATGAAGTAATAGCTGTGATCGTATCCCGGCTGAATGCGCAGCGTCAGCGGCCAGTCTTTCTGGCGTGCCGCTTCTGCCAGCACCGCAGGCTGCAGCTGACCGGCGAGGAACTGGTCCGCATCACCCTGATCGATAAGGGTAGGAATGGCTTCTTCAGCTTTGCTGGCCAGCATCAGCGCGCAGCTGTCCCATGCCTGCCATTTTTCCGCATCCTCACCCAGATAGTGTGTGAAGGCTTTCTGCCCCCACGGCACCTGTGTTGGGTTCACAATTGGTGCAAATGCCGACACGCTGACGTATTTCCCCGGATTTTTCAGCGCCATGATGAGCGCCCCGTGTCCGCCCATCGAGTGGCCGCTGATCGCGCAGCGCTCGCCAACCGCAAACTGCGACTGCACCAGCGCAGGAAGTTCATTGCGAAGGTAATCATACATGCGGTAGTGGCGCGCCCAGGGCTGCTCGGTCGCATTGAGATAAAACCCGGCGCCTTTGCCCAGGTCGTATCCGGCATCGTCGGCCACATCGTCGCCACGCGGGCTGGTGTCTGGCATCACCAGCGCAATGCCCAGCTCGGCGGCAATACGCTGCGCGCCCGCTTTGGTGGTGAAGTTTTC
The DNA here is from genome assembly GCF_001807145.1 of Enterobacter sp. HMSC16D10. NCBI lineage: Bacteria > Pseudomonadati > Pseudomonadota > Gammaproteobacteria > Enterobacterales > Enterobacteriaceae > Enterobacter > Enterobacter sp. HMSC16D10. The sequence goes on along the minus strand of NZ_KV787905.1, from coordinate 70,237 downwards.
GTCGTTACAGGTCAGGCCGGAAAGCCAGAACAAAACCGGCGGGTTTTCCGTCGGCGGCAGGAAAATGCTGAACGTCATTGCACAGTTCAGAGAGGTGGAGTCGTGCCGCCAGCGCTGCTGTCGACCTTCAAAACAACGGTGCTCTTCGAGCAGTTCCATGCAGGGCTCCTTAATGAGAATGCGTATTCATAAAACCCATAATACAGCCTTTTCATTGACCTGTGAGTAACTTTCACTTTCGCCAGGCGGCGAGATGCTGCATCATAAATTTACTTTTCTTTAACAATTGGAGCGGTCATGGCGCTGCGTATTGCGCTCAGTGGGTTTGTCGTTCTGGTGGTGGCGATGGGGATAGGGCGCTTTGCCTTTACGCCTCAGGTACCGCTGATGATTGCTGCCGGACAGCTTACGCTGACCAGCGCGGGTCTGGTGGCGGCGATGAATTATCTGGGCTATCTGGTGGGTGCGTGGGATGCGATGCGTGCGCACCGCTTCGTTGAAACGCGCCTCTGGCTGGGCATCACCGGCGCGGTGGCGCTGACGCTGCTCTCCGCGGCAGCGGATAACGCCGTCGTGCACGGCCTGCTGCGCTTCGTGATTGGCTGCATGAGCGGCTGGTCGATGGTACTCATTGCCGCCTGGACCAACGAGCGGCTGGGGCAGCTGGGTAAACCGGGCCTGAGCGCTGCGGTGTTTGCCGGACCGGGGGCGGGCATTGCCCTGAGCGGGCTGCTCGCCGTCTATATTCAGGCGAAGTCCCTGTCGGCCGGGGCGGCATGGCAAATCTACGGCGTGCTGGCGCTGGTGCTGATTGCGCTGGAGGCGCGCTATCTGCCGCGATCCGGGCAGCTCCATCGACCCGGCACCGCGCCGGAGCCGCTGGTGCTGACGGCGGATTTAACGCGTCTGGTCTGGAGCTACAGCCTGGCCGGGTTTGGCTATATCCTCCCGGCGACCTTCCTGTCGCAAATGGCGGCCGTGCGTTTTCCCGGCAGCCTGTTTGCCCAGTTTGTCTGGCCGATTTTTGGTCTCGCTGCCGTGGTGGGCATCGCGCTCAGTATTCTGTTACGCCATACCTCAACGGCTAACCGCAGGCTGGCGATCGTACTGTGGTTACAGGGCGCAGGCGTGCTGGCGGCCTGGCTGCTGCCGGGGATTGGCGGGCTGCTGACGGGCGGGCTGCTGGTGGGGGGCGGCTTTTTGTGTGCCGTGCAGCTCTCTCTTTTATACGGCCGCGAGCTGGCGCCAAACCACACGCGTTATATGGCGGGCCTGCTCACCACCGGGTATGCGATTGGGCAGTTGATTGGTCCGGTCACCTCGGCGTTATCAACCTGGCTTACCCACCGGCTGGAGCCCGCGCTGGGGCTGGCGGGCATTGCGCTGTTTGTTGGAGGAGCGCTTGTCTGGAATCGTCACGCTGAAAGGCAACAGCAATCGCAATAATTATCGTCGTGAATACTGGATTATGTGCGCCGCCTCACGCACAATGAACGCATACTTTTGCCACAACGAGGGCAAAAGACGCCACACCTGCAGGAGAACAAAATGTCATCACTCAGTAAAGAAGCTGCCCTGGTCCACGAAGCCCTGGTTGCGCGCGGTCTTGAAACGCCACTGCGTCCGCCCGTACAGGATTTGGACAATGAAACCCGCAAGCGTCTGATTGCCGGTCACATGACCGACATCATGGAGCTGCTGAATCTCGATCTGAGTGACGACAGTCTGATGGAGACGCCGCACCGCATCGCGAAAATGTACGTCGACGAAATTTTCTCCGGCCTGGATTACGCCAACTTCCCGAAAATCACCGTCATTGAAAACAAGATGAAAGTGGATGAGATGGTAACGGTCCGCGATATCACGCTGACCAGCACCTGCGAACACCATTTCGTGACCATCGACGGTAAAGCGACCGTGGCGTATATCCCTAAAGACACGGTGATTGGCCTGTCGAAGATCAACCGCATCGTGCAGTTCTTCGCTCAGCGTCCGCAGGTGCAGGAGCGCCTGACCCAGCAGATCCTGACCGCGCTGCAAACGCTGCTGGGCACCAATAACGTGGCCGTCTCTATCGACGCGGTTCACTACTGCGTGAAAGCGCGCGGCGTGCGCGATGCCACCAGTGCGACAACCACAACCTCGCTGGGCGGTCTGTTTAAATCGAGCCAGAATACCCGCCAGGAGTTCCTGCGCGCCGTACGTCACCACAACTAAGTCTGACAGGGCAGGGACCATGGAGCGAAACGTCACGCTCGATTTTGTTCGCGGCGTCGCCATTCTCGGTATCCTGCTGCTTAATATCACCGCCTTCGGTTTGCCGAAGGCGGCTTATCTCAATCCCGCGTGGTATGGCGACATCACCCGCAGTGATGCCTGGACCTGGGCAATCCTCGATCTCTTTGCGCAGGTCAAATTCCTTACGCTCTTCGCCCTGCTGTTTGGCGCAGGCCTGCAGCTTCTCCTCAAACGTGGTACGCGCTGGATACAGTCGCGCCTGACGCTGCTGGTTATCCTCGGTTTTATCCATGGCCTGTTCTTCTGGGACGGCGATATTCTTCTCGCGTATGGGTTAGTCGGGCTCATCTGCTGGCGCCTCATTCGCGATGCGCACAGCGTTAAAAGCCTGTTCAACACCGGCGTGATGCTCTATGTCATGGGGCTTGGGGTACTGCTGCTGCTGGGGATGATCTCCGGGGAGACGACGAATCGTGCCTGGATCCCGGATGCCGCTAACCTGCAGTACGAACAGTTCTGGAAGCTGAAGGGCGGTACGGAAGCGATAAGCAACCGCGCGGATATGCTGGGGGATAACCTCCTCGCGCTGGGCGCGCAATACGGCTGGCAGCTGGCGGGCATGATGCTGATGGGCGCGTCACTGATGCGCACCGGCTGGCTGAAAGGGGAATTCAGCCTGCGTCACTATCGTCGCACAGGCGCCGGTCTGGTGCTGCTCGGCGTGCTGATTAACCTCCCGGCGGTGATAGCGCAGTGGCATATCCACTGGGATTACCGCTGGTGCGCGTTCCTGCTCCAGGTGCCGCGTGAACTGAGCGCACCGTTCCAGACCATCGGCTACGCGGCGCTGATCTACGGCTTCTGGCCCTCGCTTTCTCGTCTGTGGATGGTCAGCGCTATCGCCTGCGTGGGACGCATGGCGTTAAGCAATTACCTCCTGCAAACGCTAATCTGCACCACGCTTTTCTATCGCTTTGACCTGTTTATGAAATTCGACCGACTTACGCTGCTGGCGTTTGTTATTCCGGTCTGGGCAGTAAACCTGGCGTTTTCTGTTCTCTGGCTACGCTATTTCCGCCAGGGACCGCTGGAGTGGGTGTGGCGTCAGTTAACCGCACGTGCTTCAGGGATATCATTGAAAAATACATCCAGATAACGATCTGGATCACAATCATTAACAAAACGGATGTAAGCGTTTTCATGACTGTGAGCTTCTTCACGTAGTCCCCTTTCTCTCGCTGCCAAAATAGCCACCTTGCTAAACACAGGGGGTGTCTGTGAGTTGCTGCAATCCTTTGAAGGATGGTGAATATGATCACCATTCGTGACGTCGCCCGTCAGGCGGGCGTTTCTGTGGCTACCGTCTCACGCGTGCTGAACAATAGCGCGCTGGTCAGCCCTGAAACCCGAGAAACCGTAATGAAGGCCGTGACCCAGCTCGGGTACCGGCCAAATGCCAATGCCCAGGCGCTTGCGACGCAGGTCAGCGACACCATCGGCGTGGTGGTGATGGATGTCTCGGATGCCTTTTTCGGCGCACTGGTGAAAGCGGTCGATATGGTCGCCCAGCAGCATGAGAAATATGTCCTGATCGGCAATAGCTATCATGAGGCGGAAAAAGAACGCCATGCCATTGAAGTGCTGATCCGCCAGCGCTGTAACGCCTTGATTGTCCACTCAAAAGCCTTGAGCGATGAAGAGCTAACCGGATTGATGGAGCAGATCCCGGGCATGGTGCTGATCAACCGCATCGTCCCCGGCTATGCCCACCGCTGCGTCGGGCTGGATAACGTCAGCGGCGCCATGATGGCCACGAAAATGCTCATCAACAACGGGCATCAGCGGATCGGTTATCTGGCCTCCAGCCACGCGATTGAAGATGACGAACTGCGGCGCGAGGGGTGGCAGAACGCCCTGAAAGAGCATGGCATTACGCCATCCGAGAGCTGGGTGGGAACCGGCACGCCGGACATGCAGGGCGGTGAAGCGGCGATGGTAGAGCTGCTGGGCCGCAATCTGCAGCTGTCTGCGGTGTTTGCCTATAACGATAGCATGGCGGCAGGCGCCCTGACGGCGATGAAGGATAACGGCATTGCGGTGCCACAGCATTTATCACTCATTGGTTTCGATGATATTCCGATTGCCCGTTACACCGACCCGCAGCTGACAACCGTGCGCTACCCGATTGCCTCTATGGCGAAACTGGCGACTGAGCTGGCGTTACAGGGGGCCGCAGGCGTGCTGGATCCGGGGGCAACACACTGTTTCATGCCGACTTTAGTGCGTCGCCACTCCGTCGCGGCCCGGCAAATTGTGGTTCCGATCACTAACTGATTACATGTGGTGATGTAACCGTTTTCAATCTGTGAGTAAATTCACAGTATCTTAACAAGGCGCTGACTATGATGTCAGCGTTTTAGGGGCTGAAACGCTATGTAACAGTGATTATTCACTTTCACTATAGCCAATGTGCCGCAAACAACGAATAAAACGCATTTCTGGAGCGTTACCGAACACGGAAGAGAGAAATTTTATAAGTGAACCTCGGCTGTCAGTAACGTTTTATTAACATCTGCCCGCCGCTCGTTATTCACAAGAACTACCCTGCATAAAAAAAACCGGAGATACCATGAATAAGAAGGTGTTGACCCTGTCTGCTGTAATGGCAAGCATGCTTTTTGGTGCAGCAGCGCACGCTGCGGATACCCGTATTGGTGTGACCATCTATAAATACGACGACAACTTCATGTCTGTTGTGCGTAAAGCGATTGAGAAAGATGCGAAAGCAGCGCCAGACGTTCAGCTGCTGATGAACGACTCCCAGAATGACCAGTCCAAACAGAACGACCAGATCGACGTTCTGCTGGCGAAAGGCGTGAAAGCCCTCGCCATCAACCTGGTTGACCCGGCTGCAGCAGGCACGGTTATTGAAAAGGCGCGCGGCCAGAACGTGCCGATCGTCTTCTTCAACAAAGAACCTTCCCGTAAGGCGCTGGATAGCTACGACAAAGCGTATTACGTCGGTACCGACTCCAAAGAGTCCGGTATTATTCAGGGCGATCTGATCGCGAAACACTGGGCGGCGAACCCGAACTGGGACCTGAACAAAGACGGTCAGATTCAGTTCGTGCTGCTGAAAGGCGAACCTGGCCACCCGGATGCTGAAGCGCGTACCACCTACGTTATCAAAGAGCTGAACGACAAGGGCCTGAAAACCCAGCAGCTGGCGTTAGATACCGCGATGTGGGATACCGCTCAGGCGAAAGATAAGATGGACGCCTGGCTGTCCGGCCCTAACGCCAACAAAATCGAAGTGGTTATCGCCAACAACGATGCGATGGCAATGGGTGCGGTAGAAGCGCTGAAAGCACACAACAAATCCTCTATCCCGGTATTCGGCGTAGATGCGCTGCCAGAAGCGCTGGCGCTGGTTAAATCCGGTGCGATGGCCGGTACCGTGCTGAACGATGCCAACAACCAGGCGAAAGCCACCTTCGATCTGGCGAAAAACCTGGCCGATGGCAAAGGTGCGGCAGATGGCACCAACTGGAAAATTGACAACAAAATCGTTCGCGTACCTTACGTGGGCGTAGACCAGTCCAACCTGGCTGAGTTTATCGGTAAATAAAAGAGTTAACTTGTCTTCACTGGGCGCAACGAGTTGCGCCCTTTTATAACGCGATATGCGAGGCCAACAAGGTATAATTATGGTCAGCACAACAACTCAGTCATCCGGTGAATACCTGTTGGAAATGAGCGGTATCAACAAGTCATTTCCCGGCGTTAAGGCACTCGATAATGTTAATTTAAAAGTGCGTCCTCACTCTATTCATGCCTTAATGGGGGAGAACGGTGCGGGTAAATCAACATTATTAAAATGTCTTTTTGGGATCTATCAAAAAGATTCTGGCAGCATTCTTTTTCAGGGGAAAGAGATCGATTTCCATTCAGCGAAAGAAGCACTGGAAAACGGTATCTCGATGGTTCACCAGGAATTAAACCTGGTGCTGCAGCGTTCAGTCATGGATAACATGTGGTTGGGGCGTTATCCCACCAAAGGTGTTTTTGTCGATCAGGACAAAATGTATCGCGACACCAAGGCGATTTTCGACGAGCTGGATATTGATATCGATCCGCGCGCCCGTGTGGGAACATTATCCGTCTCCCAGATGCAGATGATCGAAATTGCCAAAGCGTTCTCCTATGATGCGAAAATTGTCATCATGGACGAACCGACATCCTCATTAACGGAAAAAGAGGTTAACCACCTTTTTACCATTATTCGTAAGCTGAAAGATCGCGGCTGCGGCATTGTGTACATCTCCCACAAAATGGAAGAGATCTTCCAGCTGTGCGATGAGATCACTATCCTGCGCGACGGCCAGTGGATCGCCACGCAGCCGCTGGAAGGGCTGGACATGGACAAGATCATCGCCATGATGGTCGGCCGTTCCCTGAATCAGCGCTTCCCGGATAAAGAGAACAAGCCGGGCGAAGTGATCCTGGAAGTGCGCAATCTGACCTCGTTACGTCAGCCGTCTATCCGCGATGTCTCCTTCGACCTGCACAAGGGTGAAATCCTGGGGATTGCTGGCCTGGTGGGGGCAAAGCGTACCGATATTGTGGAAACCCTGTTTGGCATTCGTGAGAAAGCCGAAGGCACCATTACGCTGCACGGTAAGAAAATCAATAACCACAACGCCAACGAAGCCATTAATAATGGTTTTGCGCTGGTGACGGAAGAGCGTCGTTCGACCGGTATTTATGCTTATCTGGATATTAACTTTAACTCGTTAATTTCTAACATTCGCAATTACAAAAACAAAGTCGGGCTGCTGGATAATTCCCGCATGAAAAGCGATACCCAGTGGGTGATTGACTCCATGCGCGTGAAAACGCCAGGCCACCGCACCCAGATTGGTTCGCTGTCAGGCGGTAACCAGCAGAAAGTGATTATTGGCCGTTGGTTATTAACGCAGCCCGAAATCCTGATGCTGGATGAGCCGACCCGCGGTATTGACGTCGGCGCGAAGTTTGAAATTTATCAGCTGATTGCCGAGCTGGCGAAAAAGAATAAAGGGATCATTATCATTTCTTCCGAAATGCCGGAACTGTTAGGGATCACGGACCGTATTCTGGTTATGAGCAATGGTCTCGTCGCCGGTATTGTTGACACCAAAACGACAACGCAAAACGAAATTTTGCGTCTTGCGTCTTTGCACCTTTAAGATCAGGGGCTCCTCATGAGTGCGTTAAATAAAAAAAGTTTTCTCACTTACCTGAAAGAAGGCGGTATTTACGTTGTTCTTTTAGTCTTGCTGGCAATCATCATTTTCCAGGACCCTACGTTCTTAAGCCTGCTGAACCTGAGTAACATTCTGACCCAGTCCTCCGTGCGTATTATCATTGCGCTGGGCGTGGCGGGCCTGATCGTGACCCAGGGGACGGACCTTTCTGCCGGTCGCCAGGTAGGTCTGGCGGCGGTTATCGCGGCAACCCTGCTGCAGTCAATGGAAAACGCCAACAAGGTCTTCCCGGAAATGGCCACCATGCCGATTTTCGTGGTGATCCTGATTGTCTGCGCCATCGGCGCGGTGATTGGTCTGATCAACGGTATTATCATCGCCTACCTGAACGTGACGCCATTCATCACCACCCTCGGTACGATGATCATCGTTTACGGTATCAACTCTCTGTACTACGACTTCGTCGGTGCTTCGCCCATCTCGGGCTTTGACAGCGGCTTCTCGACCTTTACGCAAGGGTTTATCGCGCTGGGCAGCTTCCGCCTGTCGTATATCACCTTCTATGCGCTGATTGCGGTCGCCTTCGTCTGGATCCTGTGGAACAAAACGCGCTTTGGCAAAAACATCTTCGCTATCGGCGGTAACCCGGAAGCGGCGAAAGTGTCCGGCGTAAACGTCGCCCTGAACCTGCTCATCATCTATGCCCTGTCCGGGGTGTTCTACGCCTTCGGCGGGATGCTGGAAGCGGGCCGCATCGGCTCTGCAACGAACAACCTTGGCTTCATGTACGAGCTGGATGCGATCGCAGCCTGCGTGGTGGGCGGCGTCTCCTTCAGCGGCGGCGTGGGTACCGTACTCGGCGTGGTGACCGGTGTGATCATCTTCACCGTCATCAACTACGGGTTGACCTACATCGGCGTGAACCCGTACTGGCAGTACATCATCAAGGGCGCCATCATTATCTTCGCGGTTGCGCTGGATTCACTGAAGTACGCCCGTAAGAAGTAATCGTCACTCGCCATACCCGGCCCGCTCACCGAGCGGGCTTTTTTATGCCCTATGCCAGATGGGACTCCTCCTGCGTCACAATGCGCTCAAACCAGTCGAGTTCAGAAAGCTTGCAGGCAACCCACTGTTCGGAAAAGGCGTCGCCCAGGCTGTCGGTGAGATACTGACAGCGGGCAAAGGCCTCAATCGCCTCCTGCTGGAACAGCGGCAGCTCGGGTTGGTCGTGCTGCGGCTCAGGGAGATCCCCCTCGTCGATAGGTTCCAGCCCGTACAGCATGCCGGTCAGGATAGTGGCTGTGACCAAATACGGATTCGCATCGGCCCCGGCCAGCCGGTACTCGATACAACGGTTGCTCTCATCCGAGCAGGGAATACGCAAGGCGGCGGAGCGGGTGTTATAGCCCCAGGAGTTAAAGACGGGTTCCGTCAGGTTTTTACGCAGGCGACGAAACGCGTTGACCCCCGGCGCAAGAATGGCGACGGAGGCGGGCATCAGCGCCAGCTGGCCCGCGATGCACAAGCGCATCATGCTGCTCAGCGCGTTCACCGGGGAGGCAAAAACGTTTTCGCCACGGCTGTTGTTCAAGCTGAAATGGATGTGCAAACCGCTGCCGGAAAGCTCGCTGAACGGCTTAGCCATAAAGTTGGCCTGAAGACCGTGCTTTTCAGCGACATAGCGGGTCAGGCGGCGCAGGGCCAGCACGTTATCACAGACCTCTACGACGCGCTGGCTGTGCTTCAGGTTTAATTCGTACTGTCCGGACTCGGCTTCCGCTACCACCCCTGACAGCGGGATGCGCTGAAGGTGCGCCAGCTGTTCCAGCTCGTCAAACAGCGCCGCATGCGCCGACGAGGTATCCATGTGAAAACAGCCCTGATTTTGCGGATCGCGTTCGCCCTGTCCCGTCAGGTAAAACTCGATTTCCGGGGCAATCACCGGGAAAAGGCCGTGCTGGTGGAAGCGGGCCACGACGTTCTGCAATATCGCGCGCGGCTCAAGCGGGCAGGGGTTACCGTCGCTGTCTTTCATCGTCAGCAGGATCTGCGCGGTGTGCTCCGGATCCTGCGGACAGGGGCGCAGAGAACCGGCGACCGGGACGCACAGCCGGTCGGGTTCATCATAAAGCGGGGCGGCGATGTTTCCCTTCTGGTCCATTGAGTAGACGGAAAGCGGAAAATAACAGCCTTTTTCCAGACTCAGCATGCTCTCCACCGAGAGGCGCTTGCCGCGCATCGTGCCGTTGATATCGTTCAGGTAAACGTCAACATGTTTCGTTTGCGGGTAACGTTCCAGATAATCGGCCACTTCCACGGCAACGTTGTGCTGCAGGGCGTCAATTTTTTCATCCAGCCAGAGGCCAGAATTCAGTGCGCCAGGGAGTGATAAGCCGGGAAAGTTAAAGTACGGGCGGAGACTTTTGAGGAAAAACGCATTCATTATCGAGTTCATAGTCATTCTTCAATGAAGCCGTAGCGGCAGTGAACTCAGCTTAAAAGAGCCGACGTAAAGGGGAGATAAAAAGCGTCAGGCCCGGCGTAAAGAAAGTATAAAGGCGGCTCTGTTATTTCTCTTTTTTCTGCATATCCAGCAGCTGCTCGGGCGTGACGGCCGGATAACCCTGCGCGTCTTCCGGCACTTCGTGCATCGCCGGAATCGGCACCAGCGGGCCTAAAAAGCGCGGTTCGCGCTTAAAGATATACAGATCGGCCAGGGCACCAAAGCGGGCGCCGAACTCGCGGACGCGCACGCTCAGCATATCTTTTGGCGACGGCACCGCGTAGCACTGCGCCTGAATGCCCATGTGCAGGGCGATAAACAGCGCGCGCTCGCAGTGGAAGCGCTGGGTGATGATGATGAAGTCGTTGGTGTCGAAGACTTTGCGCGTGCGGACGATGGAGTCCAGGGTGCGGAAGCCCGCGTAGTCGAGCACGATATCGGCAGGATCCACGCCCGCGGCAATCAGGTCCTTACGCATCGTCACCGGTTCATTGTAGCTTTGCAGAGCGTTATCGCCGCTCAGCAGCAGGTAGTTCACCTTGCCGCTGTTGTAGGCGTTCAGCGCGCCCTGAATGCGGTAACGGTAATACTGGTTGATGACGCCGGTGCGGTAATACTTGGCGGTGCCGAGCACCACGCCAACCTGACGATAGGGCAGGTCCTGCAGGTCGTCAAAGATATAGGGGGCGGTTTTCCAGCTCATCCACCGGTCGAGGCCGAGCACGATCAACAGCAGTATGCCGACCAGGACAGACAGGCTGTAAAAAACGCGCTTTAACATGCAGATGGCTCGTACCGAAGGTGAAATTTAACTCAGGCTACTTTACCCGCCTGGTTAGCGCAAGAAACAGCGACTCAACTGAGGGGTTTTTCAACAAACTGGCGGGCATTTCTGCCCGCCGGAAGGGTTACGCCAGCAGCACGCGGTCAATCGTCGTACAGCCCAGCGCTTTAAGCGTTGCGGCAGTGGCATCCCACTGAATCAGCGGCGCATCGGCAATTTCTGCCAGAATAGCGCGCTGAATATCAGGATAATCATAGCCGTTCAGGCTCAGCAGGTTGAGTGCGCCCTGCAGCGGCGGCAGCGTTGGGTTAAACGCGGCGTTTTCCGCATAGCTGCCGGTGAAGATTCGGCCATCGCGACACTGCAGCGCCACGCCGCTCGGGGACGTGCTGTACGGCGTGTGGCTCTTGTTGGCGGCGGTAATCGCCGCCTGGCTCAGGTCATCGCCGGACAGGGCGAAACCGTGGTCCTGCTCGTCCATCAGCAGGGTTTTGATCTCCAGATCTTTCGGGCCAAACGCGTCAGGCAGGTAATCCGCCAGCGTGTGCGGCGCGCGACCCGGCAGGTTGATGCGCAGCTGCAGCCCGCTGTTCAGCTCGTTCATAAACTGACGGCAGTGGCCGCAGGGGGTGTAGTTCACGGTAATGGCGCTCAGCGCTTTTTCACCGCGCAGCCAGGCGTGGCTGATGGCGCTCTGCTCGGCGTGAACGGTTTGCTGCATGGTTGCGCCCAGGAACTCCATATTGCCGCCGAAGTACCAGGTGCCGCTGACGCCGCGCGCAATGGCCCCGACGTTGAAGTGGGAGAGATCGGCCCGCGCGCAGGCGGCAGCCAGAGGAAGCAGTGCGAAAGCCAGCGCGTCTTCGTCCAGTCCCGTTGCCTGTTTCAGCATCGTGACCTGCTCCGCGGTCAGCAGGGCGGGGAAGTGCGCATCTGCCAGAACGGGAGCAAGGGCTGACTGCAAATTCTCTGCAAGCTGGGCGAAAGCAGCTTGAAAACGTGGGTGCATGGCGTTTGCCTCATAAAGGTTAATGGATCGGTAGTTTACGGAGCCGTCAGGGCTTTATATGTGATCCACTTCTCATTATGTATGCAACTTATGAAATCAAAATGAAATTTGCGCGACGCATCGCAAATTTTAGCCCATCACTACCAGAATCAGCGGGAAAATGAACGGGGCCAGCAGGGAGGTAATAATCCCGCAGATCACCAGCGCCAGGGAGCTAAACGCCCCTTCCTGATAATCCAGCTCCGCGCAGCGGGCAGTGCCCAGCGCGTGCGAGGCGGTGCCCATCGAGAGCCCCCGTGCCGCCTTAGTATGAATACGCATCGCGTTCAGCAGGGTGTGGCCAAACACCGCGCCGAGAATACCGACGAAAATGACGCACATCGCGCTGATGGCCGGAATGCCGCCGAGGCTGCCCCCAACCGCCATCGCGATAGGCGTGGTCACCGATTTAGGCAGGATTGACGCCGCAATCTGTGGGGAAGCGCCCATCAGCAGCGCCACCGACGTGCCGGTGATCATCGCCACCAGGCTACCCACAAAACAGATGGTAATGATGGATTTCCAGCGGGCGCGGATCTGGTGCAGCTGCTCGTATAAAGGAAACGCCAGCGCCACGACGGCAGGCTGCAGCAGGTCGTTTAAGATTTTGCTGCCGGCAAAGTAGCGTTCGTAAGGAATGCCGGTGAGCAGCAGGAACGGAATAATCACCACCATCGCCACCAGCAGGGGGTTCAGCAAGGGCATTTTGAAACGCGCGGCAAGCTTACGTGCGGCGAAAAAGACTGCAAGGGTGAGCGGCAGGGACCACCAGATATTGTCCATCATTTTTTTGTTTTCTCCCCAATCACGTTACGTTCGCCATGCACCAGATGTGAACTCCAGCTCACCACCAGGAAAACCACCAGCGTACTCACCGCGCAGGAAACAACAATCGGGCCGAACTGGGCTTTGAGCAAATCAAAATACTGCATGACCCCGACGCCGATAGGCACGAAAAGCAGCGCCATATAGCGAATGAGGACGAAGCAGCCGGGATTGACCCACTTTGCAGGCAGGATTTGCAGCGCCAGCAGCACGAAGAGGATCAGCATGCCGATAATGCTGCCGGGAATGGTGATGGGCAGCAGCGACGCGATGAAAATCCCGGCATACAGGCAGGCGTAAATCAGGACGAATGCGCGCAGATATTGCCAGATAATGTTCAATGATTTGCTCATGGTGATAGTCCTTGCTGAAACGCATTCATCATACAATTAAACCTAAAAATGTGCCACGGATCACATCATGAATTTTGAGCATACCAGACATTCCGGAATGGAACGTCCGGTATCACCTTACTGGTACAGGCTACAGTTTAGAGGAAAGGGATTGCGCTGGCGAAGTAACGCGCCAGAGAAGGCATCAGCGTCAGGTGGTCAGTTTATCGAGAAAAGAAAACAGCACCTGGTTCATTTCGCGATAATCATGCGAGCGGAGTTTTTCCGCCGTTTCGACAAAACGGAATTCACCCGCACGGCGAAGGTCATTCTGCGAATGCTCAATCAGCAACTCTACCACCTCCGGCGTTAGCTCCATATGGCACTGGAAACCGTAAACCCGTTCGCTGTACTGCACGATCTGGCGGGGACAGCCCTCGCTGTAAGCCAGAACCTTAGCCTGCGGCGTCAACCCAGGCATGTCGTTATGCCAGTGACCGACGTTCAGCACGCTGCCAAAGCCCTCAAACAGCGGGTTCGCCTTGCCTGCATCTGTGAGCCTGACGGGAAATTTGCCGATCTCTTTTTCCGGGCTGTGGCAAAACGCGGCGCCCAGCGCTTCGCCGATAAGCTGTGAGCCCAGACAAACGCCTATCACCGTTTTACCTGCCTCTATCGCGCGGCTGATGAGTGCCTTTTCCGCCTGCGCATCAAACCAGGGGCATTCCTCACGCGTGGTGGCGGGGGACTGCGGGCCTCCCATGATGATAAGCAGGTCTGTGCCCCCCAGCTCCTCAGGTAACGGATCGCCCTGATACACTCTGGTGTAGCTCAGACTGCAGCCGCGACTTTTCCCCCAGATTTCATAGGCGCCTGGCGCCTCGAAATGTTCATGAATAATAAAATGGATGTGCATTGCGTCTCTCTCTGGTTACGTGTACAAGCAGCATCATAAGAGGAAGGGGGGAATGTGAAATGCCAACCGTTATCGATAAAACGCCAATTCACGACGATGCCATCGGATGGTCAAGAGGGGCAATTCGCTATACGCGCGGCGAAATCGATCCGCCTCACCAGCATTCGCAGGGACAACTTTTGTTTGCCATCAAAGGGGTCATGCTGGTCGAAACCGGCAGCAAACGCTGGGTCATACCGCCGCAGCGCGCGCTGTGGATCCCTCCCTTTCAGGAGCATACCTACAGCGTGTTATCCGCAACGGAGCTTCGCGCGGTCTGGTTTAGCCCGGCACTGATTTCGCAATGCGAACCTTTTAAGTGGAAAGACGAGGTTCACGTGATTATGGCCACAGCGTTGTTCAAAGAGCTGATTGCCGGGCTGTTCAGCGGGGAATACCGGCCGGCAAGCCAGCGCAGCATGGCCGTTTTGCTGCTCGACATCCTCAGCGAGACGCAGCAGATTTCAGCCGAACTGCCGATGCCCGTGGATCAGCGCTTACATCGCGTGGCCTGTGACATCATTGCCAACAATCTCTGGGATCTCTCTCTGGAAAGGCTGGCGGAACGGGCCGCGATGTCAGAACGCACATTTTCACGTGCGTTTATCAACGATACCGGCTTTAGCTTCCGGGCCTGGCGACAGCGCGCAAGGATTTGTGCCTCGCTGGATCTCCTCGCCAACGGATACCCGGTTAAGCAGGTGGCCTGGATGCTGGGGTTTTCCGGCCCGGCGGCATTTGCGGCGGCGTTTCGCGCTATTGTTGGGGCAACGCCGGGTGACTTTCTGCCTGAACAGAAGCGCTTCCCAGCGATATAGAGAGCGGCTACTATAGCGCGTCTTTTTTCACAGGTACTGCTATGCGTGTTTTACTGGCCCCAATGGAAGGCGTGCTCGACTCCCTCGTGCGCGAGCTTCTGACCGAGGTGAACGACTACGATCTCTGCGTGACGGAGTTTTTGCGCGTGGTGGATATGCTGTTGCCGGTAAAATCCTTCTTCCGGCTTTGCCCCGAGCTGCACAACCAGAGCCGAACCTCTTCCGGCACGCTGGTGCGGATTCAGCTGCTCGGCCAGTACCCGGAATGGCTGGCGGAAAACGCCGCCCGCGCGGTTGAGCTGGGCTCTTACGGGGTGGATCTCAACTGCGGCTGTCCGTCTAAGCTGGTGAACGGCAGCGGCGGCGGGGCGACGTTGCTGAAAGATCCTGAGCTGATTTACCGCGGCGCGAAAGCCATGCGCGAGGCCGTGCCCGCGCATTTGCCGGTGACGGTAAAGGTTCGGCTGGGATGGGACAGCGATGCCCGACAGTTCGAGATCGCCGATGCGGTGCAGCAGGCCGGGGCCACCGAGCTGGTGGTGCATGGCCGCACTAAAGAAGATGGCTACAAAGCCGATCGCATAAACTGGCAGGCGATCGGTGAGATCCGCAAACGCCTCTCCATTCCGGTGATCGCCAACGGCGAAATATGGGATTACGAGAGCGCGCAGGCCTGTCTGCAGGCCACCGGCTGCGATGCGGTAATGATCGGCCGCGGCGCGCTGAATGTGCCCAACCTCAGCCGGGTGGTGAAATATAACGAACCGCGTATGCCCTGGGCAGATGTCGTCACGCTGCTGCAAAAATACAGCCGTCTGGAAAAGCAGGGCGATACCGGTTTGTATCACGTCGCGCGTATTAAGCAGTGGCTGAGTTATTTACGCAAAGAGTACGAGGAAGCGCTGGAATTATTTCAGGAGATTCGTACTTTACAGACGTCGGCTGATATTGCGCGGGTGATTCAGTCCAAATAATAAGCGTTAAATTGCTCACACTTTTTTAAAACAGAAAACAGTTCAGGTTTTCAACGTGGCGCGACGGTGTTAAGGTGCCACTGTTTTCAACGCAGGATTGTGACTGGTTAACAGGCAAAACCTAAGCGTTCCACAGCATTTTCGCTGTGGGGCGCTTAGGTTTTTTTTTGCCTGTCATTTACGCAGGAGAGATATTTGGCTTAGCGCTTTTTAATGATTCTTAAAAAAAGAAATAGCGACAGGAAATAGAAAAATTTCCTGCGGCCGGTTACGCACTCAATACTCAATCACAGGTTGTTATCATGGCATATAAAAATAAACTCTATGCGTTCGCCTTATTGGCGATATCCCCGCTGTCGATGGCGCAAGACTGGAACGGTACGGTATTAGGGTTTGAAGCTCCGCCAGAGCCTGTGCTGGGCGAAATGCTTGGCATACGTAAAATCCTTAACGATAACGGTTTTACCTATAACCTCGGATACCTGAATGAAATTGGCTGGAACGGCGGTGGCGGATATAACCACGACTCCCACGTGGCCTATATTGACCAGTTCGCGCTGACCTTCAACCAGGATCTGGAGCGCTGGACCGGTATCCCGGACGCGCGTATCGAGGGGAACATCGTCAACCGCAACCACAATGACGATCTCACCACCAAACGCGTGCAGGACCCGCGCGTCAACTTCAACGATCTGACCCAGGAGAGCTGGGGCGGGCAGTCGATTACCCGTCTGGGCTGGCTGACCTTTGCCCGCAGCTTTGACGACCGGCGTCTGACCTGGCGCATCGGGATGATGAACAAGGTGCAGACCTTCGATCAAATTATCCCCTGTGATTTTCAGCTGCTGTCCCAGTGCGGCGGAAAGTCAGCCAACTCGCTCACCTGGAACAACTGGAACGTCCACACCTGGGGAACCACGCTTGCGTATAAACTCACGCCGACGCTAACCCTGAAGGGCGGCGTGATGGAGCAAAATCCGCAGGCCGCCAGCCGCAGCCATGCCTGGAGCTGGTCGACGAAGGGCAGCAAAGGGGTCTTACTGCCGGTTGAAATCGAAGCGCGTCCGCTGATTAACGGCCTGCCGGGCGCGTACAACCTGGGCGTGGTGTTTACCAACGCGCCGCAAACCGATCTCTATCGCGGCAAATCCGGCGGGGCGGGCGCGACGGACCCGGACGGATTCGATACCCACAGCCGGACCTGGTTCATGTACGCCGGGCTGAACCAGCAGCTTACGCAGCATCAGGATGACCCGAATCGCGGGTTGAGCTCCTCGTTCAGCATGAGCCTTGCGGATCAGCGCACTAACTACATGCATCAGGTTTACGCCGCCTCGCTGCGCTACCGCGGGCTGTTTGATGCGCGACCGGAAGACTGGATTGGCTTTGGCTTAACCTGGATTGATATGAGCAGCCAGTACGCGCGCAACCAGCGTTACCTGAACAGCCTGAGCGGCGTGAGCGACTACAACAATCCGGCCTGGCACCCGGTGCCGGGCCATTCCCTGAACGGCGAGTTTTACTACCGCTTTCGTCCGGTGTCATGGCTTGAACTGCAGCCGGGCATTCAGTACTGGCACCATCCCGGCGGGGTCAGCCGCACCCAGGATGCCTGGGTCACCGAGCTGAAAACGGTGGTGACCTTCTGATATCACGGTAGCAAGTTCGATCCGCGTCACGTTTCTGACGCGTGACGCATTGAGGCTACGAATGAAACTGATAGAGTGCCAGAACTGGATTGTTACTGCTTAGGCAGGCAAAACCTGATTTTCTGGCATCTGCCGGAGGTCAGGTTTTTTTGTTTCTGGGGTTCAGATGAAAATCGCCAAGATACTCAATAATAACGTGGTGGTTGTTCAGGATGAGCGCGGGCGCGAACAGGTGGTGATGGGCCGTGGGCTGGCCTTTCAGAAGCGCGTCGGTGAAGCGCTGGATACCGCGCGGGTTGAAAAGGTGTTTGCGTTACAAAGCGATGAACTGGTGCGTCGGCTCGGGGAGCTGCTGAGTCAAATTCCGCTGGAGGTGATGACCACCTGCGACCGCATCATCGGGCTGGCGGCGCAGCGGCTGGGCAAGCTGCAGGAGAGCTTGTATATCACCCTCACCGATCACTGCTACTTTGCGATTGAGCGGCAGAAGAACGGGTTGGCCATCAAAAACGTGCTGCTGTGGGATATTAAACGGCTGTATCCGAAGGAGTTCGAATTAGGGCAGGAGGCGCGGGCCATTATCGCCAGACGCCTTAACGTCGAACTGGAGGAGGATGAGGCCGGTTTTATCGCGCTGCATCTGGTCACCGCGCAGCTGAACAGCGAAATGCCGGAGGTGATGCACGTGACGCGGGTGATGCAGGAGATCCTGCAGCTGGTGAAGTATCAGCTGCAGCTTGAGTATGACGAAGAGTCGCTCAGCTACCAGCGTTTCGTCACCCACCTGAAGTTTTTTGCCCAGCGGATGCTCACCCGCACCGTGGTGGAAGATGACGATGTCTCGCTGCATACCGCAGTCAAAGACAACTACGCGAAGGCGTGGAAATGCGCCGAGAAAATCGCACAGCACCTGAATAAAAGCTATCAGCGTGAGCTGACAACCGAAGAAATTATGTTCCTCGCCATTCATATCGAGCGGGTGAGAAAAGAGGGGCGTTAAGCCTCAAAACAGGATTGTTACTGCATCACGCAGGCAAAACCTGAGCGCGGCCTTCGTCAGAAGGTCGTTCTCGGGTTTTTTTATTTTTGTACTCAGTCAACAGGTGCCTGCGGGCATCGGATGTAAGGAAATCGAGATGGAATACCAGGCGTTAGCGAAGGATATTCTCGGCCACGTTGGCGGAAAAGAGAACATCGTCAGTCTTGTGCACTGCGCGACCCGGCTTCGCTTCAAACTGAAAGAGAATCAACGGGCGGATGCGGAAGGGCTCAAGAAAAACCCGGGCGTGATCATGGTGGTCGAAAGCGGCGGCCAGTTTCAGGTGGTGATTGGCAACCACGTTCACGACGTCTGGCAGGCAGTGCGCAATGAAGCAGGCCTGACCGACGACGCCCCTGTCGTGGAAGAGAAGGGCGAAAAGGGGAACCTGCTGGGCCGCCTGATTGACATCGTCTCCGGGATCTTTACCCCATTTATTGGCATTCTGGCCGCGTCCGGTATTCTGAAGGGGCTGCTGGCGCTGGCCGTGGTCTGCGGCTGGCTCACGACCGAGAGCGGCACGTATAAAATCTGGTTTGCCGCCAGCGATGCGCTGTTTTTCTTCTTCCCGCTGGTGCTGGGCTATACCGCCGGGAAAAAGTTCGGCGGCAACCCGTTTATTACCATGGTGATCGGCGGGGCGCTCACCCATCCGGTGATGATTGCGGCGTTCAACGCCAGCCAGCAGCCGGGCGCGGTATCGGAAGCCTTTTTGGGCATCCCCGTCACGTGGTTCAACTACAGCTCGTCGGTGATCCCGATTATTCTCGCCGCGTGGGTCAGCTGCTGGCTGGAAAAACAGAGCACCAGGCTGCTGCCTTCCTCGATGAAAAACTTCTTCGCGCCGCTGATCTGTCTGGGCGTGACCGTGCCGCTGACTTTCCTCGTTATCGGGCCGCTGGCGACCTGGCTGAGCCAGATGCTGGCGAACGGCTATCAGACTGTTTACGTTCTGGCACCGTGGCTGGCGGGCGCGGCGATGGGCACGCTGTGGCAGGTCTGCGTTATTTTTGGCCTGCACTGGGGGCTGGTGCCGCTGATGATCAACAACCTGGCGGTGCTGGGGCATGACTCCATGCTGCCCATGCTTTTGCCTGCGGTGTTTGGCCAGGTGGGGGCGGCGCTGGGCATTTTCCTGCGTACCCGCGATGCGCGTCAGAAAATGCTGGCCGGTTCATCCGTGACGGCAGGTATTTTTGGTATCACCGAACCCGCAGTGTATGGCGTAAACCTGCCGCTGCGCCGTCCGTTTATCTTTGGCTGCGTGGCTGGCGCTATCGGCGGGGCGATTGTCGGCTTCAGTGACACCCACGTTTACTCCTTCGGCTTCGCCAATATCTTTACCATCGCCCAGATGATTCCGCCGGGCGGCGTGGACGCCACGCTGTGGGGAGGCATTATCGGCACGGTGGTGGCGCTGGTACTGAGCTGCGGCCTGACGCTGCTCGCCGGTATGCCAGGAAACACCGCGCCAGAGAATGTGGTCTCCGCGGGCGAAAACGATGTGCTATCGCCGATGACCGGTACCGTTCTTGCTCTCGACCAGGTGCCGGATACCACGTTTGCCAGCGGCCTGCTGGGCAGCGGCGCCGCGATTATTCCCTCCGATAACAAAGTGGTTGCCCCGTTTGCCGGTGTGGTGGCTTCGCTGTTCCAGACCAAACACGCCATCGGCCTGCTCAGTAACAGCGGGATTGAAGTGTTGATCCACGTGGGTATCGACACCGTGAAGCTCGACGGCAGGCCGTTTACCGCCCATGTGAAGGTCGGTGACAAGGTGCAGCCCGGCGATCTGCTGCTGGAGTTTGACCGACAGGCGATTATCGATGCCGGATACGACCTGGCGACCCCGATTATTATCAGTAACAGCGACGAGTATCGCGAGGTGGCGACCGTGGCGGCAACGTCCGTCATTGCCGGTGCGCCGTTACTCAGCGTCAGTCATCAATAACAGGAGAACGTGATGAAAACTTTCCCGGACGATTTTTTATGGGGCGGCGCGGTTGCCGCGAATCAGGTAGAGGGGGCGTATCTGGAGGAGGGGAAAGGGCTGTCCACCTCTGACGTTCAGCCGCAGGGTGTCTTCGGCCCGGTAGTTGAGCGCGTCCCTGGGGACAGCAGCATCAAGGATGTCGCCATCGACTTCTATCATCGCTACCCGGAAGACATCAAGCTGTTCGCCGAGATGGGCTTTAGCTGCCTGCGCGTCTCCATTGCCTGGACCCGCATTTTTCCGAACGGTGACGAGCAGCAGCCGAACGAGGCGGGGCTGGCGTTTTACGACCGGCTGTTTGACGAGCTGGCCGCACACAACATCACGCCGCTGGTGACGCTGTCGCACTATGAAATGCCGTGGGGGCTGGTGAAGCAGTACGGCGGGTGGGGCAGCCGTCAGACTATCGGCTTCTTTGAGCGCTATGCCCGTACCGTGTTTGCGCGCTACAAAGAGAAGGTCAAGCTGTGGCTGACCTTCAACGAGATCAATATGTCTCTGCACGCGCCGATGACCGGCGTCGGTCTGCCGGAAACCAGCAGCAAAGGGGAGGTGTACCAGGCGATCCACCACCAGCTGGTGGCCAGCGCGCTGGCGGTGAAGGCCTGCCATGAGATTATCCCGGATGCCAGAATCGGCAACATGCTGCTGGGCGGCCTGATGTATCCGCTGACCTGCAAGCCGGAAGATGTTCTGGAGACGCTGCAGGAAAACCGCGCGTGGCAATTCTTTGGCGACGTGCAGTGCCGTGGCGCCTACCCGGGGTATATGCAGCGCTTCTTCCGCGACAACGGCATTCAGCTAGAGGTCACGGACGCCGACCGCGAGGCGCTGAAATCTACCGTCGATTTTATCTCCTTCAGCTACTACATGACGGGCTGCGTCACCGCGGATGAAGCCCTCAACCAGCAGGCGCGCGGCAATATCCTGAGCATGGTGCCAAACCCGCATCTGGCCAGTTCCGAATGGGGCTGGCAGATTGACCCCATCGGCCTGCGTACCCTGCTAAACGTACTCTGGGATCGCTATCAGAAGCCGCTGTTTATCGTGGAAAATGGCCTCGGGGCGAAGGATAAACCGGACGCAGACGGCACGGTGCAGGACGACTACCGCATCAGCTATCTCAACGATCACCTGGTGCAGGTGCGGGAAGCCATTGAAGACGGCGTTGAGGTGATGGGCTACACCAGCTGGGGGCCCATCGATCTGGTAAGCGCATCAAAAGCTGAACTCTCTAAGCGCTACGGCTTTATTTACGTCGATCGCGATGACAGCGGGAAAGGCACGCTGGCGCGCAGCCGTAAGAAAAGTTTCTACTGGTATAAAGAGGTTATTGCGACAAAAGGCGCTTCGCTGAAAGTTTAATAAAGCGATCAACCTGACAGGGGATGTTCACCCTGTCGGGTTGATTATTTTTTATTTGCATAATTCAATTTAAATAATAATTTTGGTGAATATTTTTCCGTATATTTAAATCTATGACAATTTACGCATTGCCACGCATTACTAAAAAAATAAAGAGAATCAAGCGTAATTTGCGCCTTTATTTTTTGAGTTTATGGCGTCATGAAACGTTCTCTTATTTTATCTCTGAGTGCTCCCTTCGTTTTTATTCTGGCTGCCTGTGCGCCTGAACATGCCACGGTATCTCCCATTAAAACGCAAACCACGGCGGCGTCGGTGAATACGGTTCTGAATCATCAGGACTGGCCGAAAAATGAGTGGTGGAAAGCATATAACGATCCGGAACTTAACGGGCTTATTGCGAAAGCATTAAGCGATGCGCCGGATATGCAGATTGCCCGTCAGCGCATTACGCTTGCGGAAGCCCAGGCCAAAGCGGCTATGGCTGCCGACGGTCCGCAGATTGATTTTTCAGCGGATGCCGAACGTCAGAAAATGTCCGCCGAGGGGCTGATGGGGCCCTTTGCCATTACCGACCCGGCGGCAGGGACAACCGGGCCGTGGTACACCAACGGCACCTTTGGCCTGACGGCAGGCTGGGATCTCGATCTGTGGGGAAAAAATCGCGCGCAGGTCGAAGCCCGGATTGGCAAAGTGAATGCGCAAAAAGCGGAGCTGGAGCAGACCCGTCAGCTGCTGGCCAGCAGCGTGGCGCGGCTCTACTGGGAGTGGCAAACGCAGGCCGCCGTGGGGGAGGTCCTCGCGCAGATTAAACATGAGCAGGACAATATTATCGGTGCCGATCGCGAGCTGTATCAGCACGGGATCACCTCCTCCGTGGAGGGCGTTGAAACGGATATCAACGCCAGCAAAACCGAAGAGCAGCTGGCCGAAGTCAACGGGAAAATGAAAGCCATTGAGGCGCGCCTGGTCGCGCTGACGAACGCCTCCTCCGTGAAGCTGACGCGGCACGCTTTGCCAACGGTGGAAGCCTCGCTACCGTCGACGCTCGGCTATGAACTGCTGGCACGCCGTCCGGATCTGCAGGAGGCGCACTGGTATATCGAAGCCTCCATGAGCGAAGTGGAGGCCGCCAGAGCGGCGTTTTATCCTGACGTGAACCTGATGGCGTTCTTACAGCAGGATGCCCTCCATCTGAGCGATCTGTTCCGTTCGTCCGCGCAGCAGATGGGCGTGACCGCCGGGCTGACGCTGCCGATTTTCGACAGCGGCAGGCTTAACGCCGGGCTGGATATCGCTCAGGCGCAGAACAACCTTTCAGTAGCCAACTACAACAAAGCGGTGGTAGAGGCCGTCAATCAGGTGGCACACACGGCCAGTGAAGTCGAAACGCTCATGGCGAAAAACAGCCACCAGCAGCAGGTTGAAAAAGATGCGGCACGGGTTGTAGCGCTGGCGCAGGCGCGTTTCAGCGCGGGGATCGTTGCGGGCTCCCGGGTCAGTGAAGCCAGAATACCGGCCCTCAAAGAGCACCTCGAAGGACTGCTGCTGAAGGGGCAGTATGTAGACGCCACGCTGCAGCTGACCTCCGCGCTGGGCGGTGGCTATCATCATGGCTAAAAAAGGTCATTAACTATACTTACCTCTTTGCAGTTTTTCAGGAGGTGAGTATGACCAGAGTAGCGATTGTGACCGCATCGGATTCCGGGATCGGTAAAACCACGGCCCTGATGCTGGCAGAGCGCGGGTTTGATATTGGCGTCACCTGGCACTCGGATGAGAAAGGGGCGCTGGAAACCTGCCGTGAAGTCGAAGCGCAGGGGCAGCGCGCGGAGGCTGTCCACCTTGATTTAAGCACCCTGCCGGAAGGCGCTGAGGCCATAGAGACGCTGATTGCGCGCTTTGGCCGGCTGGACGTGCTGGTCAATAATGCAGGGGCGATGACCAAAGCGCCATTCCTCGAGATGCCGTTTGACGACTGGCGGAATATTTTCATCGTCGACGTGGACGGTGCGTTTCTCTGTTCACAGATAGCCGCAAGGCAGATGGTGAAGCAGGGGGAAGGGGGACGGATTGTGAACATCACCTCGGTGCATGAACACACGCCTCTGCCGCAAGCGAGTGCCTACACGGCGGCTAAACACGCGCTCGGCGGGTTAACCAAATCCATGGCGATGGAGCTGGTGAAGCACAACATTCTGGTGAACGCCGTCGCGCCGGGTGCGATTGCCACGCCGATGAACGACATGGACGACAGCGAAGTGAAGGAAGGCTCCATGCCGGAAATCCCGCTGGCAAGGCCGGGCCACACGAAAGAGATTGCCAGCCTGGTGGCGTGGCTGTGTGACAGCGACGCCAGCTATACAACAGGGCAATCGTTTATCGTCGACGGGGGCTTTATGCTGGCGAACCCGCAGTTTAAGCCGGAGGGATAGATTCCCCTCTCCCTGTGAGAGAGGGTATTTTTAGTTCCCTCTCCCTGTGGGAGAGGGTTAGGGTGAGGGCATCAGGCCGCACTCACTCCTCATCCCGCGTCTTTTCACGGTGCTTCAGCCACAGTCGCACCGCAATCACCGCCACAACCACCAGAATCAACCACGCCCAGTGCTTCAGGTGCTGGTCGAGATTATGCAGCCAGGGCGCAATCACTTCCCCCCCTACATAGCCGAGCGTCGTAAAGATCAGCGCCCAGGCAATCGCGCCCACAATATTGAGCGGCAGAAAAATTTTGGGCGGCAGATGGCTGGCGCCAATCAGTATCGGCCCGATAATGCGAAAGCCATACATAAAGCGCGTGCCAATGACGAACAGGTAGGGATGACGTTGAATGAGCCGCTGAGCGCGGCGGATTTTCTTCTGATGCTTTGCGAAACGCTTGAGCAGCGTGGGCCCAAAGCGCAGCCCCAGAAAGTAGAGCAGCTGATCGCCTATCATCCCGCCCAGCGCGACCGCGGCAACAACCAGCGGGAACTTCAGTAACCCCTGATGCGCGGCGACGCCCCCTAACAGCGTGATGGTTTCACCTTCTGCCACGCTGCCGATGACCAGCGCGGCATAGCCATATTGCTCAATGAGTGCGTTAATATCCATTACGTAACGGTTTTCTCCCTCTGCGTGCCTCGTTTAATCATATACCCCTTGAATCAACGGCGGGGAAATCAACGGAAATTTCCCACTGTACATAAAATAATCTAAAGCCTGCATTATACTTAAGGTATCGCTGACGGGCCGACAACAAGGGGGCGCTATGAACCATGTCTGGGGACTTTTCTCCCATCCCGATCGTGAAATGCATGTCATTAAAAGTGAGAACGAAACGGTCTCGCATCATTACACGCACCACGTGCTGCTGATGGCCGCGGTGCCGGTAATATGCGCTTTTATCGGAACGACACAAATCGGCTGGAACTTCGGTGACGGCACCGTGGTTCAGCTTTCCTGGTTTACCGGACTCTATCTTGCCATCATCTTTTATGGCCTGATGCTGGCGGGGGTGGCGGTCATGGGGCGCGTCATTCACTGGATGGCGCGTAACTATCCGCAGCGTCCATCGCTGGCGCACTGTATGGTCTTTGCCGGGTATGTCGCGACCCCGCTGTTCTTAAGCGGTATTGTTGCGCTCTATCCACTGGTCTGGCTGTGCGCGCTGATCGGTACCATTGCCCTCTTTTACACCGGTTATCTGCTGTATCTGGGGGTTCCTACCTTCCTGAATATCAATAAAGAAGAGGGGCTGAGCTTCTCGAGCTCAACGCTCGCCATCGGGGTGCTGGTGCTGGAGGCGCTCCTGGCGCTGACGGTGATTCTTTGGGGTTATGGATACCGTCTCTTCTGAGTTCACTGCATTGCTGGCGTAAATGCCAGCAATGCAGCATCCGTTCACGATTATCCTCTGGCGACAACGCCCGCTGACGGCTATGATGCCGAAGCCAGCCTGTGTTTATCCAACAACCCAGGCGGTGTACGTCATAACGTGCGTGAATAATTATCAGAAGTCTCACCATGCTGAAATTCCGAGTCTCTTTACTTAGCCTGGCGCTGTTGCTGGGTGCGTCCGCAGTCGTACCGGCCGTCGACAAAACGCCCGCGGTGACCACCGCTGCTGCTCAGCCGCAAATTGCGTCCGGCAGCGCGATGATTGTCGATCTCAACACCAATAAGGTGATCTACGCCAGCCATCCGGACCTGGTGCGACCGATCGCCTCAATTACCAAATTAATGACCGCGATGGTGGTGCTTGATGCCCATCTGCCGCTGGACGAAAAACTGAAAGTGGATATTAGCCACACGCCGGAGATGAAAGGGATCTACTCCCGCGTGCGGCTGAACAGTGAGATCAGCCGTAAAAATATGCTGCTGCTGGCGCTGATGTCGTCTGAAAACCGCGCGGCGGCGAGCCTGGCGCACCACTATCCGGGCGGCTACGACGCGTTTATCCGCGCGATGAACGCCAAAGCCAAAGCGCTGGGGATGAACAATACGCACTATGTGGAACCGACGGGGCTGTCGATCAACAACGTCTCCACGGCGCGCGATCTGACGAAACTGCTGATTGCCAGCAAACAGTACCCGCTGATTGG
The DNA here is from genome assembly GCF_001807145.1 of Enterobacter sp. HMSC16D10. NCBI lineage: Bacteria > Pseudomonadati > Pseudomonadota > Gammaproteobacteria > Enterobacterales > Enterobacteriaceae > Enterobacter > Enterobacter sp. HMSC16D10. Next base: position 43,885 of record NZ_KV787905.1, on the reverse strand, counting down.
TCAGCTCAGTACCACCCGTGAAGAGATGGCGACCTTTGCGAACCCGGCCTATACGCTGCCGTTCCGCAATACTAACCATCTGGTATACCGGGATAACTGGAATATTCAGCTAACGAAAACCGGCTTTACCAACGCGGCGGGACACTGTCTGGTGATGCGCACCGTATTTAACGGTAAGCCGGTGGCGCTGGTAGTGATGGATGCCTTCGGCAAATATACGCACTTCGCGGATGCGAGCCGCCTGCGGACCTGGATTGAAACAGGAAAAGTGCAGCCTGTCCCGGCCGCGGCATTGACGTATAAAAAGCAGAAAGCGGAGCAGATGGCGACGGCGCAGAACGACTGAGCCGTCTGTCAGTGCCGGGTGGCGGCTTTGCCTTACCCGGCCTACAAACACTAAAAACGGTAACCCAGGTTACCGTTTTGCGTTTATTCCGGCAGCGTCCAGTCACCATCGTTGAGCGGGCGCTGCATAATCACCGTATCCCGCCAGTCGCCTTTCTTGTAGCCTACGCTGCGCAGCTGACCGACAATCACGAAACCATGTTTTTTATGCAGACGTAACGAGCCGGCATTGTTATTGCCATCTCCTACCACGGCAATCATCTGCCGCCACGGCCCTTGCTCGCAGCGTGCGATCAGCGCATCCATCAGTGCCGTGCCAAAACCGCGCCCGGTGATGCTGGCATCCACGTAAATCGACTCTTCCAGGGTATAGCGGTAGGCGTGTCGCGGTCGGTAAGGGGTGGCATAGCAGTAGCCCACCACAATGCCGCGGTACAGCGCGATAAGCCACGGTAAACCGTTCTCCGCCACGCTTTTCATGCGATGACGCATTTCGTCAATAGTCGGGGGGACTTCTTCAAATGACGCGCGCCCGTGAAGCACATGCCAGGCATAGATCGCGGCAATGGCATGCACATCATCGGGACGGGCGTCGCGCACTTCCAGCTCGGTCTCGGATAAAACATCAATAGCCGACATGATGTGCCTGCTCCTCTTATCGAAGGCCGGAGAAACGTTTCTCCGGCGATAAGCGGTTACTCTATTACGATTAAGGAGCGCTTAACAATCTCTCAAATTTGGCTGTAGGAATTAATCAGACGTTTGCGTTATGTGCCGCTCCGCGTCTGCGCTCTCTTTCCAGTATTTCTTCCGCGTTGTTTTACCGATGCCGGGATTCATGCTGTTTGTAGGGTCATTCGCGCGATAAAACTGCTTAAGTGCGTCAGGGGCTTTATAAAGATGTCCGACGTTGTGTTCCGCAGGATATTGTGCGCCGCGTTCACGCAGAAGGGCGAGCATCTGCTCCTTCAGTTCGTGTGCATCGACCCCTTTCTTGACGATGTAATCCTGATGGAAGACATAGCACATAAAGTGACCGTAATAGAGCTTGTGCACCAGCTTGCTGTCGATTTCCGGCGGCAGGTGTTCAAACCACTCGGTGTCGTTACGCCGCAGGGCGATATCGAGCGCCAGAATATCTTCCACCTCTTCGGAATGTACCGCCTGATATCGGATGGCGGCCCCTGCGGCGGCAAAGCGGTGCAGGAAGGCTTTGCTGCCCTCTTCAGGCGTACAGGCAAAGAAATCCCCTTCGGCGGTTTTAAAGAATTCGGTCAGCCAGGCCTGCGCTTCGGCGATCCCGTCTCCGGCCATTTTCAGCAGCAGGTGATGTTCGTACTTGTCGCGCCAGGTTTTCATCCTCTCCGGTAAATGCGCCGGGAAAACGTTGCCCAGCTTCTGCATAAAGCGGTCGGTGAAGTGGGGTTTGAACAGCGACACTTTCTCCAGCATCGCGTCGGTACGGCCCTTCATGGTGAAGAAGAACGGCATTTTGTCGGTGCCGAGCTTGTCGATCATCAGGAACGTGTCTTTGCCGTAGCGCTCGGCGATGTCGTAAATGTCCCGGTGCATGTATTCGCCCGCCACCGGCAGGTGGGTGAATTCGCCCAGAATATGACGACGGATCTCCGTCAGAACCTCAGGCTGGTTGGTGCCGATGTAGAATACCTGCTGCTTTTTCTCGGCCGGGAAGGTGTCGAGACGCACCGCAAAAACGGCCAGCTTGCCCGCGCAGCCGGAGGATTCAAACAGGCGATCCGGGTCGGCGTTATAGCGCGCCGGCGTATCGGCGTTGATATCCCGCACGCGGGTCACGTAGTCATGATCGTGCGCATGGCGACCGTCGTGCTGAACGTCTTCGTCCTTCACGCGATCGTCGTCGAGCTTGCTGAGGATCTGTTCTGGCGTGACGCCGAGATCGATTCCCAGGTGGTTCACCAGCGTCAGCTTGCCGTTTTCGTCAATACGGGCAAACAGGGACATCTCGGTATAGGCGGGGCCACGCTGCACCAGCGAGCCACCGGAGTTATTGCAGATCCCACCGACCACCGAGGCGCCAATGCAGGAGGAGCCGATCACCGAGTGCGGTTCGCGGCCCAGCGGCTTAAGCGCTTTCTCGAGGGAGTAGAGTGTCGTGCCGGGGAACGCGAGCACCTGCTCGCCCTTGTCCAGCAGGTGCAGCTTGTCGAGGCGCAGGGTGCTGATAATCACGATGTCACGATCGTAATCGTTGCCGTTCGGCGTGGAGCCTTCGGTCAGGCCGGTGTTGGCCGCCTGCATTAAAATAATCTTGTCGGCGGCGACGCAGGCGCTCAGGACGCGCCACAGCTCCAGCAGCGTGCCGGGGAAAACCACCGCCAGTGCCTCGCCCTGACCGGAGCGGAAGCCCTTGCGGTAGCGGGCGGTTTTAGCCGGGTCGGTAAGCAGGTGAGAGGAGCCAACCAGGCGCGACAGTTCGTTAATAAAGGTTTTGTTATCGTCAGTTCGAACAGAAGACATCTTCCACTCCTTGTGGTGGGGCAAATTTCTCGCTGTAAAGCATAGCGCGATTAACTGTTAAGCGGTCGAGTATTCACGAGAAAAATCAGAGAATAACCCTGCAACGATCGGAGGGTTTGTGGCACACTGCGCTTTTCGCACGGTATGGCCGAGATCGTCCGGCGGTTATTGATGAGAGAGTAAAACGACATGAAATGGCTATGTTCTGTAGGTGTCGCCGTCAGCCTGGCGCTGCAACCTGCGCTGGCAGAGGATTTGTTTGGCAATCACCCGCTCACGCCTGAAGCGCGGGACGCGTTTGTCACGGAATTGCTCAAGAAAATGACGGTCGATGAGAAAATCGGCCAGCTGCGTCTGATCAGCGTCGGCCCGGATAACCCGAAAGAGGCCATCCGCGAGATGATCAAAGACGGGCAGGTAGGGGCCATCTTTAATACCGTCACCCGCCAGGACATCCGCAAGATGCAGGACCAGGTGATGGATCTCAGCCGCCTGAAAATTCCCCTGTTCTTTGCCTACGACGTGGTGCACGGCCAGCGTACCGTCTTTCCCATCAGCCTCGGCTTAGCGTCTTCCTTTAACCTCGACGCGGTGAAAACCGTCGGGCGCGTGTCGGCTTATGAAGCGGCGGACGACGGCCTGAACATGACCTGGGCGCCCATGGTGGACGTCTCGCGCGATCCGCGCTGGGGCCGCGGCTCGGAAGGCTTTGGTGAAGATACGTATTTAACCTCCACGATGGGTAAAACCATGGTGGAAGCGATGCAGGGCAAAAGCCCGGCGGACCGCTACTCGGTGATGACCAGCGTCAAGCACTTTGCGGCCTACGGCGCGGTGGAGGGCGGTAAAGAGTACAACACCGTCGACATGAGCCCGCAGCGCCTGTTCAACGACTACATGCCGCCGTACAAGGCAGGGCTGGATGCGGGCAGCGGCGCGGTGATGGTGGCGCTGAACTCGCTGAACGGCACGCCTGCAACCTCTGATTCCTGGCTGCTGAAAGACGTGCTGCGCGACCAGTGGGGCTTTAAGGGCATCACCGTTTCCGACCACGGCGCGATTAAAGAGCTGATCAAACACGGTACCGCCTCCGATCCGGAAGACGCGGTGCGCGTCGCGCTCAAGTCCGGCATCAACATGAGCATGAGCGACGAGTATTACAGCAAATACCTGCCGGGGCTGGTGAAGAGCGGCAAGGTGACGATGGCGGAGCTGGACGATGCCACCCGTCACGTGCTGAACGTGAAATACGACATGGGGCTGTTTAACGATCCGTACAGCCACCTGGGTCCGAAAGACTCCGACCCGGCAGATACCAATGCCGAAAGCCGCCTGCACCGCAAAGAGGCGCGAGACGTCGCGCGCGAAAGCCTGGTGCTGCTGAAGAACCGCCTCGACACGCTGCCGCTGAAAAAATCCGGCACCATTGCCGTGGTGGGTCCGCTGGCCGACAGCAAGCGCGACGTCATGGGCAGCTGGTCTGCCGCGGGCGTGGCTGACCAGTCCGTGACCGTGCTGACCGGTATCAAGAGTGCCGTTGGTGAAAACGCCAAAGTGGTTTACGCCAAAGGGGCGAACGTCACCAACGATAAAGACATCGTGACCTTCCTCAACCAGTACGAGGAAGCGGTGAAGGTCGATCCGCGCACGCCGAAGGAGATGATTGACGAAGCGGTGAACGCCGCGAAGCAGTCTGACGTCGTTGTAGCGGTCGTGGGTGAAGCGCAGGGTATGGCGCACGAAGCCTCCAGCCGTACCGATATCACCATTCCACAGAGCCAGCGCGATCTGATCGCCGCCCTGAAAGCCACCGGCAAGCCGCTGGTGCTGGTGCTGATGAACGGTCGTCCGCTGGCGCTGGTGAAGGAAGACCAGCAGGCTGACGCCATTCTGGAAACCTGGTTCGCCGGTACCGAAGGCGGTAACGCCATCGCCGACGTGCTGTTTGGCGATTACAACCCGTCGGGCAAGCTGCCGATGTCCTTCCCGCGCTCCGTCGGGCAGATCCCGGTTTACTACAGCCACCTGAATACCGGTCGCCCGTACAACGCCGACAAGCCGAACAAGTACACCTCTCGCTACTTCGACGAAGCTAACGGCCCGCTCTATCCGTTTGGTTACGGCCTGAGCTACACCACTTTCAAGGTCTCCGACGTGAAAATGTCGGCGCCGACCCTGAAGCGTGACGGCAAGGTCACCGCCAGCGTTGAGGTGACCAACACCGGCAAGCGCGAAGGGGCTACGGTGATCCAGATGTACGTGCAGGATGTCACCGCGTCGATGAGCCGTCCGGTGAAACAGCTGCGCGGCTTCGAGAAGGTCACGCTGAAGCCGGGGGAAACCAAAACCATCAGCTTCCCGATCGACGTGGATGCGCTGAAGTTCTGGAACCAGCAGATGAAATACGATGCGGAACCGGGCAAATTTAACGTCTTTATCGGCATGGACTCCGCCCGCGTGAATAAAGGCGAGTTCGAGCTGCTGTAACCTTTCCCTCCTTTGCCTCCCCCCGTCCTGCGGGGGAGGCGTCTTACCTTATGCTAAAAAGGCATTTTGACGGTTAATTCCGCCGTTTTAAGCTACGCTTTTCTCTCAAGCCTCTGAAAAAGGCAGCAAAAAAATGAGGATAGCGGAATGACGATTGCAAAGGGGATGTTGGGATCTGCGGTGTTACTGGCGGCGCTGAGCCTGCCGTTACAGGCGGCGGAGCCGGTAAAAGTGGGTTCGAAGATCGATACCGAAGGCGCGCTGCTCGGCAATATCATCTTGCAGGTGCTGGAAAGCCACGGCGTGAAAACGGTCAATAAAGTCCAGCTCGGCACCACGCCCGTCGTGCGCGGCGCGATAACCTCCGGCGAGCTGGATATCTACCCGGAATACACCGGCAACGGCGCATTCTTCTTCAAAGATGAAAACGATCCGGCATGGAAAAACGCCAAAGCCGGGTATGAGAAAGTCAAAAAACTCGACGCGGAACAGAACAAACTGGTCTGGCTGACCCCGGCGCCGGCCAACAATACCTGGACTATCGCCGTGCGCAAGGACGTGGCGGAGAAAGGGAAGCTGACTACCCTGGCGGATCTCAGCCGCTACCTGAAAGAGAAGGGCGACTTTAAGCTTGCGGCGTCGGCGGAGTTTATCGAGCGTCCTGACGCGCTGCCCGCGTTTGAAAAAGCCTACGACTTCAAGCTCGACCAGGCGCAGCTTCTCTCGCTGGCGGGCGGGGATACCGCGGTGACCATCAAAGCGGCGGCACAGCAAACTTCCGGCGTTAACGCGGCCATGGCCTACGGCACCGACGGCCCGGTGGCGGCGCTTGGCCTGCAGACCCTGACCGATCCAAAAGGCGTACAGCCAATTTACGCGCCGACCCCGGTGGTGCGTGAGGCGGTGCTGAAAGCGTACCCGGACATTGCAGAATGGCTCAAACCGGTCTTCGAAAAGCTGGATGAAAAAACGCTGCAGCAGCTGAATGCCAGCATTGCCGTCGAGGGGCTGGATGCCAAAAAAGTGGCCGCCGACTTCCTGAAACAACAAGGGCTTGTGAAGTAACGGGAAAAGGCTGTGCCAATAAAATGTCATAACCGCGTCCTGCTGCTGCTGGCCTGCGTGGCCATCGCAGCGGTCGCGTTACCGTTTGTCAACGTTGCCCCAAACCGCCTGATGTCGGGGGAGGGCAAAGCGCTCTGGCAGGTCTGGTCGTTTACGCCGGGGTGGCTGGCGGCGGCGCTGGGCGCGTGGGTGATCCTGTCGCTCTGGCAGGGACGCCCGGCCCAGTGGCTGACGCTGCTTCTCTCTGAAGGGCTGTTTATTCTCCTGTTCTGGAGCGCCGGGCTGGCGGCGACGCATATGGCCTCGGCGGAAAGCCCGCTGGCGAGAACCACTATCGGCAGCGGCCTGTGGCTGTGGCTGGCGCTCTGCCTGCTGGCCTGTAGCGATGCGATTCGTCGACTCATCCCCAGCGCCGTCTGGCGATGGGTGCTCAATGCGCAGATATGGTGTATTCCTTTACTCCTGCTGTTCAGCGGGGAGCTGAACAACCTCTCGCTGTTAAAAGAGTACGCCAACCGTCAGGAGGTGTTTGATGATGCCCTCGCGCAGCACCTGACGATCCTCTTCGGTACGCTCTTTCCGGCGCTTCTGGTTGGGATCCCCCTTGGCATGTGGTGCTATCGCCATCCTTCACGCCAGGGCGGGGTTTTTACCGTGCTCAACGTTATCCAGACCATTCCTTCCGTCGCGCTGTTTGGCCTGCTGATTGCGCCGCTGGCCGGGCTGGTGAAGTCGTTTCCGGCGCTGGGAATGCTGGGAATAGCCGGAACGGGATTAACGCCCGCGCTTATCGCGCTGGTGCTGTATGCCCTGCTGCCGCTGGTACGCGGCGTGGTCGCGGGCTTAGGTCAGGTCGCACCTGACGTGCTGGAAAGCGCCCATGCGATGGGAATGAGCGCGCGGCAGTGTTTCTGGAAAATTCAGCTGCCGCTGGCGCTGCCCCTGCTGTTGCGCAGCCTGAGGGTGGTGGCGGTCCAGACCGTCGGCATGGCGGTGATTGCGGCGCTGATTGGCGCGGGCGGCTTTGGCGCGCTGGTCTTCCAGGGGCTGCTGAGCAGTGCCCTGGATCTGGTGTTATTGGGCGTGGTGCCCACGATTGCGCTGGCGGTGGTCGTCGACGCACTGTTTGCCTTATGGCTCGCGCTGCTCGGGAGAAGAGCCAATGATTGAATTTCATGATGTCAGTAAAACCTTTGCCGGTCGCCCCGCGGCGAGCCACCTGAACCTGAACTTTGCCGAGGGGGCGTTTTCCGTGCTGATTGGCACCTCCGGGTCGGGCAAATCCACCACCCTGAAGATGATCAACCGGCTGGTGGAGCATGACAGCGGGCTGATCCGCTTTGCCGGGGAAGAGATCCGCAGCCTGCCGGTGCTGGAGCTGCGCCGTCGGATGGGCTATGCCATTCAGTCCATCGGCCTGTTTCCGCACTGGACGGTGGCGCAGAACATTGCCACCGTGCTGCAGCTGGAGAAATGGTCGCGGGCGAAAATCGCCGAACGTGTTGATGAGCTGATGGCTCTGCTGGGGCTAGAGCCTGCGCTGCGCGACCGCTATCCGCACCAGCTTTCCGGCGGGCAGCAGCAGCGCGTGGGCGTGGCGCGCGCGCTGGCGGCCAACCCGCAGGAGCTGCTGATGGATGAACCCTTTGGTGCGCTGGATCCGGTCACGCGCGGGGCGCTGCAGGTGGAGATGACCCGCATTCACCGCATTCTCGGACGCACGATCGTGCTCGTGACGCACGATATTGATGAAGCCCTGCGCCTGGCTGACCATCTGGTGCTGATGGATCATGGCGAAGTGGTGCAGCAGGGCTCGCCGCTTGAGCTGTTAACCTGGCCGAAGAACGACTTTGTGCGCGAGTTTTTTGGCCGCAGCGAATTGGGCGTCAGGCTGCTCTCCCTGCGAACGGTGAGCGACTATATGCGTCGGGAGGCGGCGCCGGTGAGCGGCGAACCGCTGCAGGCGCAGATGAGCCTGCGGGATGCGCTCTCCGCGTTTGTCGCGCGCCAGTGCGAAGTATTGCCCGTTTCGGATGCCCGGGGCGCGCCGTGCGGCACCTTACACTTTCGCGATCTGCTGGCCGGGGAGGTGACGCGTGAAGGCACTGCGTGATCCGCTTCTCTGGCTGGTAGCGCTCTTTGTCGGCTTACTGTTTCTGATGCCCCACAGCGCGGCGCTGTTTAACGGTCTCTTTCCCAGGCTGCCGCGGCCGGTGTATCAACAGGAGAGCTTCATTAATCTCGCCCTGGCGCATCTCTGGCTGGTGGCGCTCTCAAGCGCCATCGCGGTTGTGCTGGGCGTGGGGGCGGGCATCGCGGTCACGCGGCCCGCGGGCCGGGAGTTTCGCCCGCTGGTGGAGACGATTGCGGCCATCGGACAGACGTTTCCCCCGGTGGCGGTGCTGGCGATAGCGGTGCCGGTGATGGGCTTTGGCCAACAGCCTGCCATCATTGCGCTGATTCTGTACGGCGTATTGCCGGTGCTGCAGGGCACGCTGGCGGGCCTCGCGGCGGTACCTGCGTCCGTGCTGAGCGTGGCGGAAGGGATGGGGATGAGTCGCGGTCAGCGGCTGCGCAAGGTTGAACTGCCGCTAGCGGCACCGGTTATCATTGCCGGGATCCGCACGTCGGTCATCATTAACATCGGGACGGCGACCATTGCGTCGACGGTCGGCGCTAATACGCTGGGCACGCCGATCATTATCGGCTTAAGCGGGTTTAATACGGCGTATATTGTGCAGGGAGCGCTGCTGGTTGCGCTGGCGGCAATCGTCGTCGATCGCGCTTTTGAGCGGCTGGCGCTGTACCTCAGCCGACACCGCCGCGAACAATAAACGAGTATCCTGCCAGCATCACGCCGCCGATACCGCTTACGGCCATCAGGACAAAAAGGGTAATAATGGCCAGTTTGGTTGCCTTCATCATGTGCTCCTGTTGTTAACGGAACAATTATACGGTGAAGCGCAGCTGTTAATGAACCATTAAATGCCGTTATGGCTCATCCGGACCGAGGGAATAGACCGGGTAACCATTCTCACGCCATTCCGTCAGCAGCTGTTGCTGCGAGGCGGACGGCACTTCGCCACACCAGACCAGCAGGGTCTGGCCGTCGAAAAACTCAGGTCTGAGCTGCGCCAGCGAGTGCGCCAGAACATCCACGCGCCAGCCCTTCTGGGTGGCAATCCACGCTTCCAGCCACAGGCGGGTGGTGTCGTGTACGTTCCAGCCGACAACCAGCGCATCTTTTCCGGCTTTGTTCTTCGCTGAGGCAAGGCAGACGGCAATGTAGTTGATCAGCACGCCGTCGAGCATGCTGAGCAGCGCCTGCAGGGTGGACTGCTGGCACTGCAGGCGTCGCCGGAGCGGAATGAAAAGATGGGATATCAGCGTCTGCGCCGGGTAATCGCGACCCTGCTCTTTTATCCATCCACGCAGGCGCTGCAGGTTGCCCGCCTGCAGGAGCCGCAGCAGGGTTTCCTGTTGTTCGCGCCAGAGATGTTGCGTATCCGGGTCGTCGTGGCTCAGCAGGGACTTCACTTTCCCAACCTGCACGCCGTTGTCGATCCAGCTTTTGATTTCGCGAATGCGGTCGATATCGTCATCATTAAAAAGGCGATGCCCACCGTCGGTCCTCTGCGGTTTGAGTAATCCATACCGTCGCTGCCACGCCCGTAGGGTAACGGGATTGATATCACAAAGGAGTGCCACTTCACCGATCGTGTAAAGCGCCATATTCGCCCCCTGGCTTACGCGTCCCCAGCTTAACTGTAGACCCACTTTGCCGAACCAGGAAGAATTGATTGTTTTTTGCACAAAGAATGCGAAGCGTATGCGATATTCTGAAAAAGGTGTGATAACGGGCACGATTTTGCGCTTTTTTGGGATGCTTCAAAGAAAGTTGAGCCGCATCCGTGTATGTTACGCGTTTTTTAGCGTGTGCGGTTTTGAGTATGTACGAGTTTAACCTGGTGCTGCTGTTGCTTCAGCAGATGTGCGTGTTTCTGGTCATTGCCTGGCTGATGAGCAAAACGCGCCTGTTTATCCCGCTGATGCAGGTCACCGTCCGTCTGCCGCACAAATTCCTCTGCTACGTCGTATTTTCCATATTCTGCATTATGGGGACCTGGTTTGGTCTTCATATCGAAGACTCTATTGCCAATACGCGCGCTATCGGCGCGGTGATGGGCGGGCTGCTCGGCGGTCCCGTCGTCGGGGGGCTTGTCGGTTTAACCGGGGGGCTGCATCGCTATTCCATGGGCGGGATGACGGCGCTGAGCTGTATGATCTCCACGATCGTTGAAGGGCTTCTCGGCGGTCTGGTGCACAGCTATATGATTAAGCGAGGTCGCCCGGACAAGGTATTTAGTCCGCTGACCGCCGGTGCCATTACCTTTGTGGCCGAAATGGCGCAGATGGCGATCATTCTGCTGATTGCCCGTCCGTTTGAGGATGCGCTGCACCTGGTCAGCAGCATTGCCGCTCCGATGATGGTGACCAATACCGTGGGCGCGGCGCTGTTTATGCGCATTCTGCTCGACAAGCGCGCCATGTTTGAGAAGTACACCTCGGCCTTTTCCGCCACGGCGCTGAAGGTTGCCGCCTCGACGGAAGGGATCCTGCGCCAGGGGTTTAACGAAGAGAACAGCATGAAGGTGGCCCAGGTGCTCTACAAGGAGCTGGATATCGGCGCGGTGGCGATAACCGATCGGGAAAAGCTGCTGGCCTTTACCGGCACCGGCGACGATCACCATCTGCCGGGCAAGCCGATCTCCTCAGCCTATACGCTGCGCGCCATCGAAACCGGCGAGGTGGTGTATGCCGACGGTAACGAAGTGCCTTACCGCTGTTCGCTGCATCCCCAGTGCAAGCTGGGCTCCACGCTGGTGATTCCGCTTCGCGGCGAGAATCAGCGGGTGATGGGCACCATCAAGCTGTATGAGGCGAAAAACCGTCTGTTCAGCTCCATCAACCGCACGCTGGGGGAGGGGATCGCCCAGCTGCTGTCCGCGCAAATCCTCGCCGGGCAGTATGAGCGGCAGAAAGCCCTGCTGACGCAGTCGGAGATTAAGCTGCTGCATGCGCAGGTCAATCCGCATTTCCTGTTCAACGCCCTCAATACGCTTAAAGCGGTGATCCGCCGCGACAGCGATCAGGCCGCGCAGCTGGTGCAGTTTCTGTCGACCTTTTTCCGCAAGAACCTGAAGCGGCCGTCGGAGATCGTGACCCTCGCCGATGAGATTGAGCACGTGAATGCCTATCTGCAGATTGAGCAGGCGCGTTTCCAGTCGCGTCTGCAGGTGTCGCTCTCCGTGCCGGACGAGCTGGCGTATCAGCATCTTCCGGCCTTTACCCTGCAGCCGATTGTCGAAAACGCCATTAAGCACGGTACATCACAGCTGCTGGGAAGGGGGGAGATAACCATTGCCGCCAGCCGATTCAACCATCACCTGGTGCTGGATATTGAAGATAATGCCGGGCTTTATCAGCCTTCCGCCTCCGGCGGTTTAGGAATGAGCCTGGTGGATAAACGCCTGCGCGCCCATTTTGGCGATGACTGTGGCATTACCGTCGCCTGCGAGCCCGACCGATTTACCCGTATTACCGTACGACTGCCGCTGGAGGAAAACGCATGTTAAGAGTGCTGATTGTGGATGACGAGCCGCTGGCACGGGAAAACCTGCGCGTTCTGCTGCAGGAGCAGCCGGATATTGAGATTGTGGGGGAGTGCGCGAACGCCATTGAGGCTATCGGCGCGGTGCACAAGCTGCGCCCGGACGTGCTGTTCCTCGATATTCAGATGCCCCGCATCAGCGGGCTGGAGATGGTCGGCATGCTTGACCCGGAACATCGTCCCTACATCGTGTTTCTGACGGCGTTCGACGAATATGCCGTTAAGGCCTTTGAGGAGCATGCGTTTGATTATTTACTCAAGCCGATTGAAGAGAAGCGTCTGGATAAAACGCTCACCCGTTTACGCCAGGAGCGCACCGTGCAGGACGTCACGCTGCTGGCGGATAACCAGCAGCCGCTGAAGTTTATCCCCTGCACCGGGCACAGCCGGATCTATCTTCTGCAGATGGATGATGTGGCCTTTGTCAGCAGCCGCCTGAGCGGGGTATTTGTTACCAGCGCGGAAGGGAACGAAGGGTTTACCGAGCTGACCCTGCGCACGCTGGAGAGCCGCACGCCGCTGATTCGCTGTCACCGCCAGTACCTGGTGAATATGGCACATCTGAAGGAGATCCGCCTGGAAGATAACGGCCAGGCCGAGCTGGTGCTGCGCGCCGGGCAAACCGTCCCGGTCAGCCGCCGCTACCTGAAGAGTTTGAAAGAGGCGATTGGGCTGTAAAGCTGGTACACTGCGCGCCATTGCATCATCGACATTCGAAGGCACTATGCTAAGTAACGATATTCTTCGTAGCCTGCGCTACACCCTGAAAGCGAACAATAACGACATGGTGCGCATTCTTGCGCTGTCCGACATGGAATCCACGTCTGCCAGTTTTGACACGTGGATGACCAAAGAAGACGAAGAGGGGTTTGTCCGCTGTCCTGATATCATTCTGTCGGGCTTCCTGAACGGCCTGATTTACGATAAGCGTGGCAAAGATCCTGCCGCGCCAGAGCTGGCGCTGGAGCGTCGGGTGAACAACAACACGGTGCTGAAAAAGCTGCGTATCGCGTTCTCGCTGAAAACGGACGATATCGTGGCGATCATGACCGAGCAAAAATTCCGCGTATCCGTGCCGGAAGTGACCGCCATGATGCGCGCACCGGATCATAAAAACTACCGCGAGTGTGGCGACCAGTTCCTGCGTAATTTCCTGCGCGGGCTGACCCACCGGGTGCATCACCCGAAGGCGTGATGTTTAGCCGGGTGGCGGCTTCGCCTTACCCGGCCTACA
>NZ_KV787905.1:0-30564 GCF_001807145.1 Enterobacter sp. HMSC16D10 | reverse complement strand
GTGGCGGCTTCGCCTTACCCGGCCTACAAAACCCGTAGGCCGTGCAGGCGTAGCGCCGCCGGGCAAAAAAAAAGCCGGAGATAATCTCCGGCTTTTTTGTTATTTCACCTGCTGGCCAGGCTTCGCGCCTTCGTCAGGGCTTAACAGGAAGATATCTTTCCCGCCAGGGCCTGCGGCCATCACCATCCCCTCAGAGATGCCGAAGCGCATTTTGCGCGGCGCCAGGTTGGCGACCATCACGGTCTGACGGCCGATCAGCACCTGCGGGTCCGGATAGGCAGAACGGATCCCGGAGAAGACGTTGCGCTTCTCGCCGCCCAGATCCAGCGTCAGGCGCAGCAGCTTGTCAGAGCCGTCCACAAACTCCGCGTTCTCGATCAGCGCCACGCGCAGGTCGACTTTGGCGAAATCGTCAAAGGTAATGGTTTCCTGAATCGGATCGTCCGCCAGCGGGCCGGTGACCGGTGCCGCAGCTGCCTTCACCTCTTCTTTAGAGGCTTCCACCAGGGCGTCAACCTGCTTCATCTCGATGCGGTTGTACAGCGCCTTGAAGGTGTTCACCTTGTGGCCGAGCAGCGGCTGCTGAATAGCATCCCAGGTCAGTTCGGTGTTCAGGAACGCTTCAGCGCGGGCTGCCAGCTGCGGCAGAACCGGCTTCAGCCAGGTCATCAGCACGCGGAACATGTTCAGACCCATGGTGCAGATCGCCTGCAGGTCGGCGTCACGGCCTTCCTGTTTCGCGACCACCCACGGGGCCTGCTCGTCCACATAGCGGTTGGCAACATCGGCCAGCGCCATGATTTCACGAATCGCTTTACCGAATTCACGGCTTTCCCAGGCTTCGCCAACCGCAGCGGCGGCATCGGTGAAGGTTTTATACAGCGCCGGATCGGCCAGTTCGGCAGAAAGCACGCCGTCAAAGCGCTTGGCAATAAAGCCCGCGTTACGGGACGCCAGGTTCACCACCTTGTTCACGATGTCCGCGTTTACGCGCTGCACGAAATCTTCCAGGTTCAGGTCGATATCGTCGATGCGGGAAGAGAGCTTCGCGGTGTAGTAGTAGCGCAGGCTGTCCGCGTCGAAGTGGTTCAGCCAGGTGCTGGCCTTGATGAACGTCCCGCGGGACTTGGACATCTTGGCGCCGTTCACCGTCACGTAGCCGTGAACAAACAGGTTGGTTGGCTTGCGGAAGTTGCTGCCTTCCAGCATGGCCGGCCAGAACAGGCTGTGGAAGTAAACGATGTCTTTGCCGATGAAGTGGTACAGCTCGGCGGTAGAGTCTTTCTTCCAGTATTCGTCGAAGCTGACGGTGTCGCCACGCTTGTCGCACAGGTTCTTGAAAGAGCCCATGTAGCCGATTGGCGCGTCCAGCCAGACGTAGAAGTATTTGCCCGGCGCGTTCGGGATTTCGAAGCCGAAATACGGCGCATCGCGGGAGATATCCCACTGCTGCAGGCCGGATTCGAACCACTCCTGCATCTTGTTCGCTACCTGCTCCTGCAGCGCGCCGCTGCGGGTCCACGCCTGCAGCATTTCGCTGAAGGACGGCAGGTCGAAGAAGAAGTGCTCGGAGTCACGCATCACAGGCGTGGCGCCGGAAACCACGGATTTCGGCTTGATAAGCTCGGTCGGGCTGTAGGTCGCGCCGCACACTTCGCAGTTATCGCCGTACTGGTCCGGGGATTTACATTTCGGACAGGTGCCTTTGACGAAGCGGTCCGGCAGGAACATGCCTTTTTCCGGATCGTACAGCTGAGAGATTGTGCGGTTTTTGATAAAACCGTTCTCTTTCAGACGGGTGTAGATCAGCTCCGACAGCTCGCGGTTTTCGTCGCTGTGCGTGGAGTGATAGTTGTCATAGCTGATATCAAAGCCAGCAAAATCGGTCTGATGCTCCTGACTCATTTCTGCAATCATCTGCTCCGGGGAGATCCCCAGCTGCTGCGCTTTCAGCATGATCGGCGTGCCGTGGGCATCGTCCGCACAGATGAAGTTAACCTCGTGGCCGCGCATTCGCTGGTAACGGACCCAGACATCAGCCTGGATATGCTCCAGCATGTGGCCGAGGTGGATTGAGCCGTTGGCGTACGGCAGTGCGCACGTTACCAGAATTTTCTTCGCGACTTGAGTCATAGTAGGCATTACTTCTTTTAACTGTGAAAAGGGTTTTTGATATTACCAAAAGGGGCATTATTAAGTAAGCACAAACCACGGCCTTTCAGGTAAACTTGTTCATCTAAGGTCTTATTCACAAGAACAAAGGAGTCGGGATGAGTTCTCAATCCCAGGCCAAATCACCGGAAGCCTTACGAGCAATGGTCGCCGGGACGCTGGCTAACTTTCAGCATCCAACCCTGAAGCACAATCTCACTACGCTGAAAGCGTTACACCACGTTGCCTGGCTGGACGACACGCTGCACGTTGAGCTGCAGATGCCGTTCGTCTGGACCAGCGCCTTTGACGCGCTGAAAGAGCAGACCAGCGCCGAGCTGCTGCGCATTACCGGCGCGAAGGCGATCGACTGGAAGCTGAGCCACAGCATCGCCACGCTGAAGCGCGTGAAAAACCAGCCTGGCGTCAACGGCGTGAAAAACATCATTGCCGTCAGCTCGGGCAAGGGCGGGGTGGGGAAATCCTCTACCGCCGTAAACCTGGCGCTGGCGCTGGCAGCGGAAGGGGCAAAGGTCGGTATTCTGGATGCCGATATCTACGGCCCGTCTATTCCAAACATGCTGGGCGCGGAAAACCAGCGTCCAACCTCGCCCGATGGGACCCACATGGCGCCGATCATGGCGCACGGTCTGGCGACCAACTCCATCGGTTACCTGGTGACTGACGATAACGCCATGGTCTGGCGCGGCCCGATGGCCAGCAAAGCGCTGCTGCAGATGCTGCAGGAGACGATGTGGCCGGATCTGGATTATCTGGTGCTGGACATGCCGCCGGGGACCGGTGACATCCAGCTCACGCTGGCGCAGAACATTCCGGTGACGGGTGCCGTTGTGGTGACCACGCCGCAGGATATCGCGCTGATCGACGCCAAAAAAGGCATCGTGATGTTCGAGAAGGTGGAAGTGCCGGTGCTCGGTATCGTGGAGAACATGAGCATGCACATCTGCAGCAACTGCGGTCACCACGAACCTATCTTCGGTACGGGCGGGGCAGAAAAACTGGCTGCGAAGTATCACACCCAACTGCTGGGACAGATGCCGCTGCACATTACCCTGCGTGAAGATCTGGACAGCGGAAAGCCGACGGTGGTCAGCCGTCCGGACAGCGAATTTGCAGAGATGTATCGTCAGCTGGCGGGACGCGTTGCGGCGCAGCTTTACTGGCAGGGCGAAGTCATCCCGGGCGAAATCGCGTTCCGCGCGGTGTAATACCTGTTCGCTTTGTGCCGGGTGGCGGCTTCGCCTTACCCGGCCTACGAAATACGGTTTTGTAGGTCAGGTAAGCGAAGCGCCACCTGACTTTACCCAAGCCGATAGTGCATCAAATCATACTCTCCCTCCGGAGAATCCCCCGTCGCCTCAATGTGCCAGCCGTGCCGCTGGTAAAACGCGACAGCCCGCGCATTCTTCACCAGACACTTAAGCGAACCCGTACTGGTAAACGTCTTCTGCACCTGTTCCAGAAGCATTTTCCCGACGCCGTGGCTTTGATACTGCGGGTCAACAAAGAGGTTGTGCAGAAAATTATCGTTCGCCCAGACGGAGGCAAAGCCCAGGCGATGGCCGTTCTGCGTGGCAACCCAAATCACTTCGTCACGGGTGGCCGCGTCAAAGTCTTCAAGCTGCCAGTCTGAGCTGTCCAGCCATGGCCAGGCCTCACGCCGGGCGTGGAGAAAGAGCGTGCGCAGGAAAGGACGATCGCTTTCCTGCCAGGGGCGGATCAGAATGGTCTTAGCGGTGATAGAAAATATCTCCGTTATAGGCTTTGTAGATTTTGCCGTCCGCATCGCCGATCAGCACGTAGTTCTCGCCCATGTAGGTCCAGTGGGTTCCGGCATCCGGAGCCGGCAGGTTACGCAGCTGGTACTGTTTAATGGTGTACTCCGGCGTTTGATACTGCGCCGGCGCCGTGTCGCCAATCTTGAATTTCGTGAAGTCAGCGATGAACTCTTGTTCTTCATAGGCCTTGATGCCGGAGGGTGCAGCGGCCGTTTGCGGGGCAGAGAATGCGGATCCCGCCAGAGACAGTAATACACCCAGAAGCAGCAGTTTACGCTTAGCCATTTTTTCTCCAGTGATATCGTTACAGATACTTTTCGTCTGCGGGACGTCGAAAGCGAAGCAGACAGTCCATTTTAAGTATCAACGCAGGGTATGTTTGAAAAAAAATGTAACAAAAGTGGACGGTTTTGTGTAGCCCAATTGCGTGATGTTTATCAGTGTCGGGAATATTGTCGATGCATTATATTTTTAATATTTATCATTTCATTAATTAATTCTGAAAATAACTTTCCATATCAAAGTTAGAAAGCGAGGCGAATGCTTTCTCTCTGAAGAGCATTTAATATTGCCTCCGGATGAAGCGTGCTGACATCCGTTTTTTTAACCAGGTCGAGTATAGGATCTGTTTTTTAAAACGCGGGTGAGGTGTGTTTTATAAGGACAGGAAGTTCATCTCTCATAAGCATAATTGATTACATTTCATGGGGTTGGATTGGGTCTTTTTACAGGCTTAACGATAAACGCAACGTTAAAAAGAAATATTTATATTAATGAAAAGTACAACTGCATTTTCGCTGTTATTTCTCAGTATTAGTCAGTTAACAGGGTGTGTTTTTTCACCTGGTCAGAACTTAAGTGTGTCAGGTAAGAAAGTTATTTCGGCGAAAGAGGCAAATTATCAGCTTGATAAGCGCGTGGAAATTTTTCCGCTGACCCCGGAGTGGATTGAAAAACTGCGCCCGCCCGTGTCGAAATCTCAGGCAAATCCTAATCTGGACAAGCAGATCAAAAACTGGGAATACCGTATCGGCGCAGGCGACATCCTGACGGTCACCGTCTGGGATCATCCTGAATTAACAACGCCCGCAGGACAATATCGTAGCGCGAGCGATACAGGCAACTGGGTCAACGCTGACGGTACGCTCTTTTATCCCTATGTCGGTAAACTGCGGGTGGCAGGAAAAACGGTTTCACAGGTACGTGAAGAGATTACGGCTCGACTGGATAGCGTCATTGAGAGCCCGCAGGTGGACGTCAGCGTAGCCTCCTTCCGTTCACAAAAAGCCTACGTCACCGGAGAGGTGGAAAAATCGGGTCAACAGCCGATAACCAATATTCCGCTGACGGTGATGGATGCGATTAACGCCGCGGGTGGGCTCTCGGCGGATGCCGACTGGCGTAACGTCGTGCTCACACACAATGGACAGGACGCCCACCTCTCACTCTATGCCCTGATGCAGCATGGCGATTTGACCCAAAATAAGTTGCTTTATCCTGGCGATATCCTGTTTGTTCCCCGGAACGACGCGCTGAAAGTGTTCGTAATGGGCGAGGTGGTGAAACAGAGCACCCTTAAGATGGATCGTAGCGGCATGACGTTGGCCGAGGCCCTGGGCAATGCCGGGGGGCTTAACCAAAATATGGCCGATGCAACCGGCATTTTTGTTATTCGCCAGGTATCGAAAAAAGGTGACACCGACAAAATCGCCAATATCTATCAGCTGAATGCGGAAGATGCTTCAGCCATGGTGCTGGGTACGGAATTCCAGCTTGAGCCGTATGACATTGTCTACGTCACCACGGCACCGCTATCGCGCTGGAATCGCGTGATCTCCCAACTGGTGCCCACCATCAGCGGCGTACATGACCTGACCGAAACCGTTCGTAACATCCGATCGTGGCCGTAGTCATGTTCCATTCAATCTTAGTGGTCTGCACCGGCAATATTTGCCGCTCACCCATTGGTGAGCGGCTATTGCGTCAGCAATTACCCGGCAGGCAGGTCACCTCTGCAGGTATTTTCGGACTAGAAGGACGCCCGGCGGATGCGATTGCGCAGGCTGTGGCCTTGCGTCACGGCCTTTCGCTGGAGGGGCACGTTGCCCGCAGGGTGACGTGCAGTCTGTTGCAACAGTCCGACTTGATTCTGGTGATGGAGCCGGAACACCTTCGTTTTATTGCCACAATGGCCCCGGAGAACCGGGGAAAATCGCTGCTATTTGGACAATGGCTGGAAACCCAGGACATTCCCGACCCGTATCGCAAAAGCCGTGAAGCCTTTGAATATGTTTTCGGGCAATTGGGGAAAGCCAGTCAGGAATGGGCTCGTCGTTTGAGTTAACAAGGAATGAAGCCGTAATGTCGTCTTCTAAATCAGACAAATATAGTGCTGCGACACCGCAGAATAACGAAATGGATCTCATTCAGTTGCTTGCTGAGATGTTCGATCACCGGGTAATGATCGCGTGTGTTACGCTTCTGTTCACGGTATGTGCGGGGATCTACGCCTTCAGCGTCACGCCGGTTTATCAGGCTGATGCCCTGGTGCAGGTCGAAGCGAAGCAGGGCAACGCGCTGCTCAAGAACCTGACCTCGCTCAGATCCGATCTCTCACCCGATGTCGCTCCAGAACTTTTACTCCTTAAATCACGGATGGTCCTCGGACAGACCGTTGATCGGTTAGGGCTGACCTACGAGGTTAATAGGCGCTTGTTCCCCGTCATTGGGGCTTTCTGGGAGCACGTGCAGGGGCACAACCCCGCTGAAATCACGATTGGCTCGCTGAATATTCCGTCTGTGGAGGGGGATCCACAAACGCTTTTACTCACTGTTCTCGAGCAAGGGCGATATCGTCTTGAGGGACAAACGCTTGAGGCAGAAGGCGTTGTTGGAAAAGCGCTGCTTAAAGAGGGCGTCTCTCTTCTGGTGACCTCCCTCAATGCGGCACCGGGAACCCAGTTTACCCTCAACATCGTTACCAGGCTTGAGGCCATCAACGCCATTCAGAGCAGACTGACGGTTGTGGAGTCGTCGAAACAGAGTGGTATGATCGCCTTAACGTTAACGGGTGACGATCCCGGCAAGACCGCTACGGTACTTAATACGATTGCCGAAAATTTTCTCAGCCAGAACATTGCGCGCCAGGAAGCTAAAGATTCCCGTAGCCTCACGTTCTTACAGGATCAGTTACCTAAAATCAGTCGCGAACTGGATGAAGCCGAGGCGCGACTGAATGCCTATCGAGAGCAAAGCGATTCGGTCGATTTATCTCTTGAGGCAAAGTCGGTTCTTGATCAGGTGGTTAACGTGGAAAATCAGCTTAACGCGCTGACGTTTCGCGAGGCAGAGGTCTCTCAGCTGTTCAAAAAGGACCATCCCACCTACCGTGCTTTACTGGAGAAAAAACAAACGCTTGAGCGGGAACGCGCGCGCCTGTATAGCCGCGTCTCCTCCATGCCATCCACGCAGCAGGAAATATTACGCCTGAGTCGTGATGTTGAATCCGGGCGCGCCGTATACATGCAGTTGCTGACGCGTCAGCAAGAGCTGAGCATCTCGCGCTCCAGCGCTATCGGGAATGTGCGGATCATAGACCCGGCGGTGACGCAGCCGGCCCCAGTCAGACCGCGCAAAGCCCTCATCATTCTGTTTGGCATGATGATAGGGCTGCTCCTCTCTGCCGGAACGGTTTTAGTGCGTTCCGCCTTCAAGCGGGGCATTACCTCGTCAGAACAACTTGAAGAATTCGGGATGCCGCTGCTGGTAACGCTTCCGCGCTCGGTATGGTTATGGAAAAAAACGCACCTGCGCAGGAGAAACCTGTTTACTTCCCACTGGAAGCACAGGATATCCAACGTGCCTTTCCTGCCCATTGACCGTCCGGCTGATACGTTTGTCGAGGCGATGCGTGGGCTGCGCACCAGTTTGCATTTTACCATGATGGATACCGCAAACCGGGTTGTCGTGGTGTCTGGCCCCACGCAGGACTGCGGAAAGACGCTGGTCAGTACTTCACTGGCGTCGATTGTGGCACAGGCCGGACAGCGGGTGCTGTTTATTGATGCGGATATGCGTAAAGGGTATGTCCACAATGTGTTCAGGCTGAACAATCATCGGGGGTTGTCCTGCGTGCTCGACGGAACCGTTGAGTGGCAGGAGGCGGTTCAACGCTTTGAGAAAGGCGGTTTTGATGTACTGACCTGCGGACCTCAACCTACGCATCCCGTTGACCTGCTCATGAGTGAACGCTTCCAGGTTGTGATGGCGCAGATTGAAAAGCGGTATGACATCGTGATTATCGACACTCCACCTGTGCTTGCCGTGACGGATGCTTTGCTGATCGCCAGAGCAGCAGCCACAACGCTGCTGGTCGCCCGCTTTGGTAAAACCAGCGTGAAAGAGATCGAGACCAGCCTTAAGCGTATGGAACGGATGAACGTAAAGGTAAATGGCGTGATCCTCAATGACATTGTGAAATCGGCGGCGCTCTATTACAACTCGGGGTATAGCGCTTACGACTATGGCTATACCCGGGAGTAACCCTGGCGCGACATTTCTTTACAGCGTGATGGTGTATTGCCCGTTAAGATGACCTTCGTTAAAACACGAGGTCACAATGGATAACCGCAAAATCAATCGACTGCGCCGCTGGGCGCGGGAAGGAGTCATACTCGTTCTGCTGACGCTGGCCGTGGCGTGGGGAGTTGATCAATACCGAAAACCGACACTCCCCGCCAGTTTTAGTGCAACGCCGATGACGAGCATCGACGGAAAAATGCATGATATTGCGGCGCTCAGCCAGGAGCGTCCGCTGCTGATCTACGTCTGGGCGACCTGGTGCAGCATTTGCCGTTACACCACGCCTGCGGTTAATCAGCTGGCAGAAGAGGGCGGGAACGTGGTGAGTATCGCCATGCGCTCTGGTGATAACGCAAAGCTTGCACGCTGGGTTGACAAGAAACAGCTTAAAATGCCGGTGATAAACGATGAAAACGGTGCGCTGTCGCAGGCGTGGCAGGTGAGCGTGACGCCGACGTTAGTCATTGTATCGAAGGGGAACGTGGTCAGTACCACAACGGGCTGGACGAGCTACTGGGGATTAAAAATCAGGATGTGGTGGGCGGGCTTATAAGAATAACCCCTCTCCCGGCGGGAGAGGGGTTTTATATTACTTAGCCAGAACTTCCTGCGCGGTGCGCTCAACCAGAGACAGCAGGATTTTGATATCTTCCAGCGTCACGGTTGGGTTCAGCAGCGTCAGCTTCAGGCAGGTCACGCCGTGATGCTCGGTCACGCCGACGTTTGCACGGCCGGATTCCAGCAGCGCATCACCAATTTTCTGGTTCAGCAGGGCGATACCGGCATCATCTGCCTGCACCTCGCCACGGAAGCGGAACAGCACGCTTGCCAGCTGCGGCTGCATAACCAGTTCCAGCGCAGGCTGCGCTTTCACGTACGCCGCAACCTGCTGTGCCAGGGTCACGCCGTGATCGATGATCGCCGCGTATTGCTCCTGACCCAGCGCTTCCAGGCTCATCCACAGCTTCAGCGCGTCGAAACGACGGGTGGTCTGCAGCGATTTGGAGACCAGGTTCGGCACGCCGGCTTCTTCGTCGAACTCAGAGTTCAGGTAAGCCGCCTGATAGCGCATCAGCTCATAGTGGCGCGCTTCTTTCAGCAGGAAGGCGCCGCAGCTGATGGTCTGGAAGAACTGCTTGTGGAAGTCCAGGGTGACGGAATCCACCAGCTCAATGCCGTCCAGGTAGTGACGATACTGCTCAGACATCAGCAGCGCGCCGCCCCAGGCCGCATCAACGTGTACCCAGATGTTCTGCTTCGCCGCCAGTTCAGCAATGGCGCGCAGCGGATCGATAGCGCCGGCATCGGTGGTACCTGCCGTTGCGACGATCGCCAGAATCTGCTCGCCGTTCGCATTGCACTGTTCGATTTTCGCCGCCAGATCGGTCAGATCCATGCGGGAGAATTCGTCCGTTTTCACCTGCAACACGGACTGGTAGCCCAGACCCATCAGCGCCATGTTTTTCTGCACGGAGAAGTGCGCGTTTTCAGAGCACAGTACGCGGATCTTACGCAGATCGCCCACCAGACCGTCCTGCTGAACGGAGTGACCCTGACGCGCAAAGAACGCATCGCGCGCCAGCATCAGGCCCATCAGGTTGCTCTGGGTTCCGCCGCTGGTGAAGACACCGGCGTCGCCAGCCTGATAACCCACGCGGGTACGCAGCCACTCGATCAGTTTGATCTCGATGATGGTTGCGGACGGGCTTTGATCCCAGGAGTCCATACTCTGGTTAGTGGCGTTGATCAGCACTTCCGCCGCCTGGCTTACGACCAGGCTTGGGCAGTGCAGGTGCGCCACACACTGCGGGTGATGAACGGACAGGCTGTCTTTCAGGAAGAACTCCACGGCGCGTTCAATCGCCGCTTCGTTGCCCAGCCCTTTCGGGTTGAAATCCAGCTTAATACGGTCGCGCAGTTCCGCGACCGTTTTGCCCTGGTACATCTCAGGCTGTTTCAGCCACTGCATCACAGCCTGAGTGCTTTGTTCAATCGCCTGCTGGTAAGCTTCAATGCTCTGCGCAGAGGAGAACAAAATTGGGTTTGAATCAGACATCGTAATCAATAACTCCGGTTACGCCGGGCGAACGCCCGCAGCAAGCAGTGCCTGCTCAAATTTATCCAGGAAGATCTTCAGCTCTTCATCGCTGATCAGCAGAGAAGGCAGCAGACGCAGAACGATACCGTTACGACCACCGCGCTCCAGAATCAGACCGGCTTCGAAGCACTTCTTCTGAATCAGTGCAGACAGCTCGCCGTCGCCCGGGAAGCAGCCCATGTGGTCAGCGGCTTCGTGCGGCTTAACGATCTCAATACCGATCATCATGCCCAGGCCGCGAACGTGACCGATAACCGGATAACGTTTCGCCATCTCTTTCAGCTGGCCTTTCAGCCATTCGCCCTGTGCCGCCACTTTGCCTGCGATGTTCTGGTCTTTCAGGATTTTCAGCGTCGTCAGACCGGTTGCCATCGCCAGCTGGTTGCCGCGGAAGGTACCGGTGTGGTGACCTGGCGCCCATGCGTCGAACTGCTTTTTGATACCGAGTACGGCCAGCGGCAGACCGCCACCGACGGCTTTAGACATCACGATGATGTCTGGCTCAATGCCCGCGTGTTCGAAGGCGAAGAATTTACCGGTACGGGCAAAGCCAGCCTGAACTTCGTCGAGGATCAGCAGAATGCCGTGTTCCTGAGTCACTTTACGGATGCGCTGCAGCCACTCAGCTGGAGCCGGGTTCACGCCGCCTTCGCCCTGAACCGCTTCCAGGATCACCGCAGCAGGTTTACGCACGCCGCTTTCAACGTCGTTGATCAGGTTATCGAAGTAGTAAGTCAGCGCTTTCACGCCCGCTTCACCACCGATACCCAGCGGGCAGCGGTATTCGTGCGGGTAAGGCATGAACTGCACTTCTGGCATCATACCGTCTACCGCTTCTTTCGGTGACAGGTTGCCGGTCACGGACAGTGCGCCGTGGGTCATGCCGTGGTAACCACCAGAGAAGCTGATGATACCGCTACGGCCGGTCACTTTTTTCGCCAGCTTCAGCGCTGCTTCAACGGCGTCAGCACCGGATGGACCGGTGAACTGCAGGCAGTACTCTTTGCCCTGACCAGGCAGCAGAGAGAGCAGGTATTCGGAAAACGCGTCTTTCAGAGGCGTTGTCAGATCCAGAGTATGTAACGGCAAGCCGCTGGTAATGACATTTTGGATGCTTTTCAGCACATCAGGATGGTTATGGCCAAGCGCAAGGGTCCCTGCACCTGCTAAACAGTCAAGGTATTCTTTATTATCTGCATCGGTAATCCACACGCCTTCTGCTTTAGTGATGGCTAAAGGCAGTTTGCGCGGATAACTCCTGACGTTAGATTCAAACTCGGCCTGACGGGCCAGATAGGTTTCGTTGCTTTTGTGGGCATCTACGGTGTCAATACGGACTTTATCCGTCATCATATCACTCCTACAACCGCCGCTTCGTTATGAGCCACGATTGAATAAAAAGTTAAAAAACAGAAGGGGCCTGAAAAAAACGCCGCCAATATAGAGCCTTTTGCCACGGGGCTCAATGGTTAATTTGTTTACTGTTTTGTGACACGTGTGTATAGCGAGGAAATATCCCCTTTTTTAAAATGAAAATTGTATTTTATGCCAAATAAAAACAGCGGGTTACAGGGTATTTGCCCGGTGTGTAAAGTCGCAGAAAAGAGTGTGACAAATCGTGCCATTCAACGGCACAAAAGGAGGGACGCTTTCCCTGTTTATCCGGCAGGTGCAGAAAACGGTGCTCACGTTGCCTGTGCAACGGAATCACGCAGTAAAAATGGACTTTCTAAGCGCGTGGTTTCCTGATGTTCTTCACCGTTAATAATATGCAGGGCGCTCAGGCGACCAATTTCATAGTGCGGCAGTTGTACCGTCGTGAGAGGAGGAAGGAACAACTCCCCAATGCCCACCATATTGTCATAGCCGATCACCGCGACGTCGTCCGGTATACGAAGCCCTTGTCCCAGTAGCGTCTGGTACACCATAAACGCGATACGATCGTTACCGCAGATAACGGCGTCGAACCTGGGAATGCCATTCTGCATGTGCGCCAGCAACACGGCCGGAATGTCGCGATAGTGCTCATCGCCGAGTGCCATATAGCAGTGCTCCAGGCTGTCCGGATCGAGCCCCGCTTCACGGCATGCACGCTCCAGCCCCTGACGACGGCGGGTTGTGGCCAGATGCCCCTCAGGTAAATGCAGGCAGAGAGGGCGTCGATAACCCTCCGCGAGTAACGCCCGCACGGCGGTATATTGCCCTTGCTCATCATCAGGAATATAGCTGGCGACCTTTTCGCCGTCGCTTTCGCAGTTGGCCAGCACGCAGGGAAGGGTGAGGAGTTTGGCCGGGAGAGGAACCTGACGTAACCCCATGGTGGTGTAGATAATTCCGTCGGGCCGATGAGAGAGGAGAAGGTCGACAATGGCGTCCGGATTGTCATCGGTAAACATATTCATCACGAAGCTGTTCCAGCCGTGCATTCTGGCCGTCTCTTCAATAGACAGCGTGATCTCCACCGAGAACGGCGTCGTCACCGTATCGAGCGCCAGTACCCCTATGGTTTTAGGCGAGGCATGCGCGCCGCGTATTTTCTTGGCGGACAGATCGGGCACGTAGCTGGTCTGCTCAATAGCCAGCTGAACGCGCGCCAGCGTTTCCGGCTTAAGGCGCTCCGGGCTGTTCAGCGCGCGGGAGACCGTCATCAGCGATACGTTAGCCAGCTTTGCGACGTCCTTCAGGGAAGCCATTGTCTTACTCCGTGAATGCTCTGCGTGAAAGGGTATACAACTAAGTCGCTGATGTAAAAGAAAGGCTGATGCCCAGGCCGGGTCATGTTTACCTCAGTGATGAATATTTGATCGCGATCTCATTCTCTTAATGTTAACGTTAACTTTCGTGATTAACATCTTAAATTTCAGCCAAACAGCATGAGAAAGCGTAAATGTTAACGTTACCATTGCGTCATTACTCCAACATGAGAATGTCATGATGAAAACGCATCACTCTCACAGCTACCCTTTATTAAGCGCATTACTGTTTTTCTTTTTTGTCACGTGGTCATCTTCCGGCTCGTTGCTCTCTATCTGGATTCACCAGGAGGTGGGGTTAAAGGCAGGGGATACGGGGGTCATCTATGCTGTGCTGTCTGTCTCCGCGCTGTGCGCGCAAATCTACTACGGCTTCATTCAGGACAAACTCGGCCTGCGAAAAAACCTGCTCTGGTTTCTGACCAGCCTGCTCATTCTTTCCGGTCCGGCCTTCCTGCTGTTTGGTTATCTGCTGCAGATTAACGTGTTACTCGGCAGTATTTTCGGCGGGATTTATATCGGGCTGACGTTTAACGGCGGGATTGGTGTACTGGAATCCTATACCGAGCGCGTGGCCCGCCAGAGTCAGTTTGAGTTTGGCAAGGCGAGGATGTGGGGATCCCTTGGCTGGGCGGTGGCAACCTTTTTTGCCGGTCTGCTGTTCAACATCAATCCGAAGCTGAACTTCGCGGTGTCGAGCTGCGCCGGGCTGGTGTTTTTTGTGTTGCTGGCGCGCCTAAGAGTCTCTTCCGCGCCGCACGCCATGCAGGAGGCGGTATCCGGCGGTAAGGTCACGCTGGAGGATGCCTTACGTCTGTTGACGCTGCCGCGCTTCTGGGCGCTGGTGTTTTTCGTTATTGGCACCTGTATTTACGGCGTGTACGACCAGCAGTTCCCGGTCTATTTCTCCTCACAGTTCCCGACGTTGCAGGAAGGAAACGCCATGTACGGCTATCTCAACTCCTTCCAGGTTTTCCTGGAAGCGGCGGGCATGTTCTGCGCCCCGTGGCTGGTGAATCGCCTCGGTGCGAAAAACGGCCTGATTTTCGCCGGAATGGTGATGGCGATGCGTATGGTGGCATCGGGTCTGGTTGAGGGGCCGGTATTGATCTCCATTACCAAGCTATTGCACGCGGTGGAGCTGCCCGTACTGCTGGTCTCCATCTTTAAATACAACAGCCTGCACTTTGATAAGCGGCTCTCTTCCACCCTCTATCTGGTGGGCTTTGCCTGTACAAGCTCGGTGATTGCCTCGGTGCTGTCACCGCTCGCAGGCTACAGCTACGAGAAATACGGCTTTGCCCAGTCCTATCTCATCATGGGGCTACTGGTCTTCAGCACCACGTTTATCTCCATCTTCCTGTTGCGCTCGGGTAAGTCCTCTTCTGACCCGCTCATGCCGCAACCTTCCACCATCTGATCGAAAGAGTAGAGAAATGATGTATTCCATTACGAAAGCAGAACAGGAACTGCAGTCCAGGCGCGAAGGGCTTAACCTGCGCTGGTACCCCCGTTACCACCTCGCCGCGCGTGCTGGCTGGATGAACGACCCGAACGGCTTGGTCTGGTTTGACGGCTGGTATCACGCCTTTTATCAACACCATCCGTATTCGACCGAGTGGGGGCCGATGCACTGGGGCCATGCGCGCAGCAAAGATTTAGTTCGCTGGGAGCACCTCCCGGTTGCGCTGGCCCCGGAAGGGCCAGACGACAAGGACGGCTGTTTTTCCGGCTCAGCGGTGGTGGATGGCGATACGCTGGCGCTGATTTACACCGGCCACAAATTCCATGGCGATCCCGGCGATGAGGCTAATCTCTACCAGGTGCAGTGCCTGGCAACCAGCCGTGACGGCATCCAGTTTGTGCGGCACGGGACAGTCATTGATACACCGCCCGGGCTGCATCACTTCCGCGATCCGAAGGTATGGCGTGAAGGGGCGTGGTGGTACATGGTCGTTGGCGCGCGCGAGGGGGATACGGGCCAGGTGCGTGTGTACCGGTCTGCCGATCTGCGCGAGTGGCACGACAGGGGCGTGCTCGCGGTGGCTGAAAAAGAGATGGGTTATATGTGGGAATGCCCGGACTTTTTCACTCTCAATGGTAAACGCGTGCTGATGTTTTCGCCTCAGGGACTGGCGGCAGACGGATTTAAACATCGCAATCTCTTCCAGAGCGGCTATCTGGTAGGCGAATGGCAGCCTGGTCAGCCTTTTGTGCGTGAAGGTGAATTTGTGGAGATGGACTACGGGCATGATTTCTATGCGCCGCAAAGTTTCCTGACGCCGGATGGCAGACGCCTCGTTATCGGCTGGCTGGACATGTGGGAATCTCCGCTGCCGGAACAGGAGGATGGCTGGGCAGGTATGCTCTCCTTACCTCGCGAGCTGACGCTGAGTGCCGATAACCATCTGCAAATGCAGCCAGCCAGAGAAGTTGAAAGCCTGCGCGGGGCGTGGTTCCCCTGGCCGATAAGTACGCTTAATAACCAGCAGATGACGCTGGTGGAACACTGCGATGCGATGGAGGTCATTCTGCAGTGGGATTGCGCCAACAGCAGCGCGGAGCAGTACGGCATTCGTCTTGGCGACGGGTTACGCCTTTATGTTGATGCGCAGATGCAGCGCCTGGTGCTGGAGCGAGACTATCCGCAGTATGGCCTGTGCGGTACCCGTAGTGTCGCGCTGAACCTGAGCAACGCGCTTAATCTGCGTTTGTTCTTTGATAGCTCCTCCGTGGAAGTGTTTGTTAACGAGGGTGAGGCGTGCCTCAGCAGTCGTATATATCCTGATGCCGACTGCAGCGAGCTCGCATTATTTGCCTGGGCGGGGGGCGCGTCGCTTATTCATGGCGGGGCGTGGCAGCTGGAGTAAATCTATTAACGAGCTAAAAAAAGGCCCCATAAACATGGGGCTACGTAAATCTTATCAGGTGGTAGCGTCCTGCAAAGATCACATTTTTGATAATTGTGCGTTTACAACTCTCTCTTTTTCGACAACCAGCTGCATAATATAGCTACCCTTGTGCCATGAACCCTTATTTGGCTTCCAGCCTTTCGAAAGCAGATATTCAGCAGCATCAGAGACAGGCTTATTCATAACGTGATCCGCTTCACCTGATAACTTTTTTAAATCACCGCTTACTTTGGCTGCCTTGCTATCACAACGACCGGCAGCATCCATAACCTGCGTGCAGCCTTCAGGAAGGCGCCTGTGCGCTGACTGTGCAAGTTGAGCAGCATTCTCTAAAGCCTGTTTTTCAGCCGCAGCGTTAATGGCTGTGGTGCGGTTTTGCTCTGCAATATAACAAGCATCTTTACTCACTCCTTTGCTTTGACAATCAGCCATCCGTTGATCTGGTGAGGAACACGCAGCAAGAGATAATACAGCCGCTACCATCATTAATTTTTTCATTATTGCCTCAGTAATTACAATTATAAATATAGGTACCTAACATCAAGCCGATCCATATCCCTAATAAAATAAAAGTCAGATACAGAACGGCGGAAATAAAAATATACTTTGTCATTTTTGTGCTAGCAGCAATGTATTGAGTTATAGCCAGCTAATTAAACTCCAGGGTGAATTTTTAGCTGATTGGCGGTTTGCTGGCATTTTAATTTAATATTGTTAAATCACCATCCGTAAGATGCGGACGCCGCAACAATTTCATCACCGTTGGATGTACCTGATGTAGAGAGGGTAGCGGCTACATTCTCAGCGAACTTATGACGGTAACCGACTGCGTAACCTTGCGCATCTTTGAAGTTGGCAGCACCGACGGCAACCGCGTTATCTGTATCAACGTAATGCAAACCAGCAAGAGAAGCAGCGCCAGCGATACCAGCACGATATTCCTTGCGATCCTCATTCTGCTGATTCTCCAGAGAAGAGAACTTCGCGTTATTTTGACTCTCTAACGCAGTAATACGTGATTCATGATTCGCTAATTGTGCGCTGTGATTCTGAATCGTCGTTTCTTGTGCTTGCTGGCGTGACTGAACGTTAGCAACAGCAGCTTTGTTAGCAGCGGCTACCGTTTGTGCATCAACCGCTAAAGATTGCGCATAAGTGCCCGTATTAAATGCCTGAGTCGCTTTGTCAGAGGCATCCTGAAGGGCGTGATCTTGTCTATCCTGATCGGCGTCGAAAATGCTTTTATCTACCTTACCTGCCAGCGCTTGAGTGTTAGCATCTGCTTTGTTGTTCGCATTGGTAGCGGTGAGTTCAGCTTTATCTACTCTTGTGTTTGTATCAATGATTGCTTGACCGTTAGTAATAACGCCTTGTAAAGCCGCATCTGCTTTATTATTAGTGTTATCAATCAATATATTCTGTTTGTTATCAGTAATTGTCTGATCTGCTTTGTTATCATCGACTTTCTGATTAAGGATAGCGTTAGCTTGAGTGTTAGCGTTTACGCCATCTTGAGCGGTATTAGCTGTATCTTGTGCTTTATTAATAGCTGTATTTGCTCTGTCAATATCGCCCTGAAGGTTATAGATTTGCCCGTCTTGCTTAATGTTACTCCCCTCGATGTTATCAAGGTTGTAGGCGGTTTTATCGGTACCCTGAATTTGAATGTGAGCACCTGGATTATTGACGTTATCGTCAAGGTTTACGTTTACTTCCGCAGCATTTGCAGTATTCATTGAACCAGCGAACACAAAACCAAAAACAGCGATAGCTGTTGTATTTAAATAGTTCATTTTAAAGCTCTCATCATCACTACAAGAAAAAATAAAGTAAGGGCGCTATCCTGGCGGGAAGATACAACGTCTTGTTATATCTGAGTTAATTCACGATTAATGGTGGAAATTTTGGTTTGATAACTTATTTCGTAACGTGTAGTAACTATCTATGAATGTGTAATTTTGATTATTGATCTAAATCATAAATAGCAGGAATAGCTAAACGAGTCGATCCAGAAAGGCCCGGCTTAATAATCTTATAATACAATAAGATAGCCGTTCATAATGGATGGGGGTGAAATTAGATATAAAACACCAATACATTAATTGTATTTAAGTGTTTTGATTAAAATGGGTTAATAATACACATAACAGTTTATGTAAATTTATGGGTTTTTGCCGATTATTTATTATCGAACCTTTCGTCAGCTTCGAATGAAAATGAACTCAGCTCATTTTTGTTCCGGGATATACCAGGAAAAAATATTTATGTTGAAGATGCTAGCGAAAAAGTGTTTAGGAAGATTCATAACGCGAACGCTGCCGTGATAAATCAAAACTCCTTGCGCCTGCCCTGTGGCCACGGTTACACTGATTGAGAACAATGATTTTAATAAATCATTGTTTTAAAAGCATTTTGACTCGGGATGCCCTTCCACGTGAAGGCTGAGAAATACCCGTATTACCTGATCTGGATAATGTCAGCGTAGTCCCGGCGATCATCTAAGATATGAATCAAAGATTTGCATGGTTTTTTCTCTTCATTTTTTATGTTGTCACTCTCAGAGACAAACAAAATGACACACCCCGATCAATCACACCATTATCCGTAACGGGATCTACTACGTCAGCTTTCGTCTGCCGGGTCAAAAATATTTCTGTCGGTCGTTAGAGACAGATAGCCACAGCCACGCGCAACTCTTGATGTCATTTGCATTTCCATCCATTCCATTAGTCAAACGTGGAACCATTCACCCGGTTCAGTTTGGTCAACGTCTTTCTGACTTCTGCAGCCGCTTAAAGCAACAGAATGAACACTGGCTGGTTCAACAATTCCTCAATAATGAGCAGAGCAATAATCAGCCGATGGTTGCTCAGGAATACCGCGAGGTTGTTGCACTTTCAGAAGATGAGAAAGAACAAACAGAAGCACAGTCAAAGGATGTGTTAACACTGGCTGGCGCTTGGAATATGTACAAAAAAGAGAAGGCCTTGAACTGGACGAAGGCAATCTCGCAGGCCAATGAGCGCTTTATGGAGATCCTGTTGATTGTCTTGGGTTCATCAACTGATGTAACCACGATGACAAAGCAGGACATTAAGCAGGTGATGTAAGTTGTAGAAAACCTGCCTAGGCGTGTTGTGCAGCCTTATCGGCCGATGACGGTTCATCAACTCATCGGGTGTGATGATGTTCCGTCAGAAGATTTGGTTGGCGCTGAGTTATCCACAAGCATTTGAAAATTTACAAATCGCTGTTTAAAACCTTCCTGACTGACAATAAAGATATTCTGGTTAAATCTCAGACTGATGGAGTAGTCGCCGCACCGTCGAAAGCGAGGTTTGGAACTTGCAGTGCAGCAGAAATGAGAAAGTTTGTGGGATGGGCACGAAAACAGCCTGATGGCTGGCAGAAGTGGATCACCTTGCTGTTGGCGTACACGGGAGCCAGAAGAGGGGAGACCGCCAAGCTGGAGAATTCACAGATCACACTTAATGAAGATAGCCAGCGGCACTATCTCCTGATCGCTGAAGGAGGACAGGGTAAAACTGAGAACGCTACAAGGCAGGTGGCGATACATCCCAAACTGATCGAGTGGGGGTTCCTCGATTTTGTGAACCGCCAATAGAAAAAGATATTCTTCTCTCCTGTGTCGGGTAAGAACATGCCGAAGATCGGCAAAGTTTTAGGAGATATTAGAGATCAGCTTGGTATTCCGTACCTTGATGATTATGGGCAGCGGCGATTAGTGCATAGTTTCCGGCATACCATGATTTAAACCTTTTTCGCTGGTTGGTTTGGTAACCTGGCGCACTTGCAACAAGTGGTAGGACATGAGAAAAGCGCCTCAGAAATCACTAGGCGCTACCTGCATACGTTCCCCTTGTCCTCAGTTTCTTATGTGATTGACGGCTTGTGTTGGGAATCTTAACGGCTCCGCGCGTTGTCTTACCACCAACGGGCTTTATGCTTCTATTATCTAAAAGTGGGGAAAGGGTAAGGGGAAAAGGCTGGAGACCTCCAGCCTTTGGCGGTCATCTCACCTTCTTGAAGATGAGCAGAATCAGAGGTACGCAAACAGCGAAACCAACAATGGAGGCCAACGCTGAATCAGAGTGATTTTGCGATAGTTCCTTAATAAACCACGTGAATTGAGAAGGCGTAAACTCCCCGCCTTGGCTCATTGTCTCTGAAAAGTTAAGTGCGAAGACCAGATCGAAATACAGCACGATTACGTAATACGCTATTCAGATCAGCGCAATGCTAACCCACCTGATCCAGAACTTTTTATTCATCATCGTATGTACTTCCCAACGATCCGCCTACTGTGCGGCCTGAGTATGGAGAAATTGAGCCAGCAACAGCAGCAGAATCAGCCGATACTTGTTGGATTTTTGCACTTCCCCCAATTGGTTGAGGGCTTTTGTTCTCAATGTTTGGATACTGCTGCTTGAACGTACTTGTCATCTCGATGACGAGCATTGAGGAGTAATCTGCACTCTTTTTTTTCAAGGTAACTTTGCAGTGATACCGGGATAGTGAAATCTTCTTCTATCTCAATTGGTAGCTGTGTAGTCCTGGAGGTGTAACCGTGTTCGAATACCTTTGAACCAGCAAACTTGATCCCCTCGACTGAGCGAGTAGTACAGTTATTCCCTGTTACGTCATACTTATCAATCGTGCGGCCTCTACGTATTGTGCCGTCCTGCATCTTTGGTGTTTGAATCGGTGATACACCGTTATTCCATAATTTTTCGAAGAACTTACGGATTAATTCAGGATCAGCATCATCAATCCGAAATGCACGAGCACCCATTTCATAAAGTTCGTAACGGTAATACTTCCGTGCATCTTCATCTTGGAAGATGTCTAAAATCCCATCTCCGGTTAGCGTGCTTCTGTCTGTGCGTCCATAGCGTCCATAGGTGTAAAGGTAGATCGAGTTATTCTCATGCACCGAAACGAAAGCATGACCTGCACTTGTTGTTTCAGTCCAGATGTAAACGCCTTTCAATAGCCGGTTATCTGTTGGTTTGCAGGTGTCAGCGAAGCTATCAGTTTTAGGAGCGGCAATCGGGCCAGGGAGAACGGGAAATTCAACGATGTGAGATTGGGTGGTTTCGGCTTTTGCTGGTTCTTTAGAAAATTCGTAAGTGTCGAAGATGGACGAAATAAAACGTGATTTGCAGGGGCAAGAGCTACGGCTATGCAGTGTTCCGGCTACTCTTTTACCGTGTATGTCTTGGTTTTCAAGCCCTCCCACTATGCGGAATCTACCCGCATGTTTACCACACGTCACTTTATGCCCTTCACAGGCCATGTCTTTATCGAAAAACTGATGATCGGTACATCCTTCAATAATCCGACCACCGCAAACAGTCTTATCGCCCCTGAATAAGTAGTGACCAATAGCCATTTATTTTTATCCTTGTGTTGCTTTGAAATCCTTAATGAAAGTGTAGGTTTTTGGGGCTGGCGAGTAAATGAGCAGTTGTAACAAAGTGATAGATGGTTACTCGCAACATGCCGCTGATGCAGTGGATCCTAGATGGCAAGGGCGATGATGCGATTATCAACATGTCAACGCTGGCGCGTCGGCTGGGGTGTAGTCGTTCCAACCTGCTTGACCACATCCATACGCATGGATTCGACAGCACTATTAGGTACTACTTGAGCGAACAGCGACAACGGAAACTGAAAACATGAGAACCGGGTTAATCCCGGCTTTTTTAGCGCTTTTTATTCGATTGAGAAACAACCGAACCAGCTAAGGTTTTAGTAACCTCGCTTGAACGTGGGTTTTTCAAAGCTGCTGATGCTTTGGCTTCCATGTTCGCGCCAGTCTGATTTTTTGTTCCTGCTTGTGATAGCACCGAACCCGCTAAACTTTTCTGAATCGCAGAGGCGTTTGGGTTGTTTAGAGTCTCTGCTGCCAGATGAGCTACATCTTTCGAGGATTGCTTATCATTGTTCGCCATTTCAACACCTATTCACGGGATGGATTTTTGGATATATTGTATTTGTTATATCAATAAACACAATATGTAGTAGTTATGATAGAAGCGAAGCGGCAAGCTTAGCAAGCTCGGAAAAAAAGTTTTTACTGGTTTTATGACCAGTGTCAATTGTTTGATAACTGACCGTTTACGAAGTGGTAGAGAAGTCATATAGGTAGTGTGCAGGCATAAGCTTGTAATACTCAGGACAAACCAAATGGCAGATAACTTACAGCGTCGGCAGCCAGAAGATAAACGTTTCATCAGCTTGAGTGAATCTTGGGAAGTGGCATATTGGACCCAAGCGTTGGATGTTACTGAATCTCAGCTTAGGGCTGCTGTTAGAGCTGTTGGTAATGGCACCGCTAAGGTAAAAGCATATCTAGGTAAATAGGTTTGTGAAGGCATCTTCAATTGTGCTGTTGAGGCTGGAGAAACCCGGCCTTTTTTGTGTTCGGTGTTTGGTACTGTGAGCCACAACCTGGGACATAAGCTGGCACACAGAGCATTTTTTAGGGTTGAGTCTTTGGCTTCCCGCTGGCATGATCCAGAACAGCGATTAACGGGACGTTAATCGCAAGTTTTTGATTTTGTTTATTTGACTCGGGGTGCCCTTCTTCATTGAAGGCTGAGAAATACCCGTATTACCTGATCTGGATAATGCCAGCGTAGGGGGCCAAAATTTGGCCTACTTATCATGAGATTGCATCTCTTTTTGTCCGTGCTGAATGCACTTGAGGTACAAAAAGGGGATGTTTATGAGGTTAAAATCACTTCCGTACACCTTCAAGAGGTACGGTAACTACTACATTCAGATCCGCTTATCTGATGGGCGGTCATACAAAAAATCACTGTCCACTGACAGCTATCGTGAAGCATCTGCTTTGATGATCAGCATCCTTCCGTATATCCCTTTTCTTAAATCATTAACTACTCCGCTCCCTGTGTTTGAAGCGTTCTTATCAAATCTGATCGCGTCAGAACGCAGGGCTGCAAGAAATCCACTCTTACCCCAACAGCAGATAATTGTTCCTTCTGAACTCGTGGAACCTCAGCCGCCAGCCGAACCGGAAAAAGTGCTAACCCTGTCGGATGCGTGGGCTATGTACAAAGATGAAAAGGGGCGCAACTGGACGAAATCGATCTCAATGGCAAATGAGCGCTACATGGAAGTGCTGCTAACTGTCTTGGGAGGGGAAACTGATGTCACGACGATTACCAAACAAGACATTAAGCAGGTGATGGAAGTTGTTGAAAACTTGCCTAAGCGTGTGGTGCAGCCTTATAGGTCAATGACGGTTCAGCAATTGATCGAGTGTGATGATGTGCCACCTGATGAGCTGGTGGGTGTTGAGGCCATCCATAAGCATCTCAAGATCTACAAATCACTGTTCAAAACTTTTCTTACCGAGGGCAAAGACATTCTGCCTAAATCGCCAACTGATGGTGTCGTCGCTGCACCGTCGAAAGCGAGATTTGGCGCATACAGTGCGGCGGAAATGAGAAAATTTGTGGGATGGGCGCTCAAGCAGTCAGATAACTGGCAAAAATGGATCACATTGTTGTTGGCGTACACTGGAGCCAGAAGGGGGGAGATTGCCAAACTGGAGAAGTCACATATCAAATACGATGAAGATAGTCAGCGCTATTATTTCCTGATTGCGGAGGGAGGCCAGGGCAAAACGGAAAATGCCACAAGGCAGGTAGTTATTCATCCCAAGCTGATCGAATGGGGTTTTATGGACTATGTTGATCGCCAATGGAAAGAGCGGATTTTCTCAGAGGTGGCAGGATCGAACATGACAAAGATCGGAAAAATGTTCGCTGATCTCCGTGATGAGCTTGGGATTCCGTATCAAGATGATTACGGGCAACGGCGGTTGCTGCACTCCATACGTCATTCCGTCTGTTCTTCGGCAATGGCAGGTTGGGTGACGAATATTCTTCATCTTCAACAGACAGTAGGCCACGAGAAGAGCGGAGGGATCACTAAGCGTTATCTGCATACGTTCCCCTTATCCTCAATTTCTTATGTGATTGATGGGATTGATTGGGCGTCCTAAGTAGGCTCCCCAACGGGCAATATGGCTACTGTTGTTAAAATTTTGATGGTTACGTAAAATATAAAAAAATTCTCGTGCTGGATGCTCATGAAAAAACTCGAATGGGGTAAATACGTTTTAATCTATCTTGCGGGGTTTCTGACCAGTTTCAGTGGTGCCTTAGATAGTTTAGTGAAAATTCCTTCGTCGTATAAGGAATTGAAGAAGACCTACATCTACGATAGTGAATTTTTAACAGGTCAATGGTCAACAAATGCTGAATACTTAGTCGACAGTGGCGACCTGGGATTAGATCCTTCACAACCAAAGATGACTTTGAGTATGGAGGCATCCGAGGACGGAAGCGCGAGCGGTGAATTGATGAGTGAAAAAATCTGTGATGCTCTACCCCTCACGTGGGATATTAGGCTTGAAGCAGACGCGCCAACATTCCGTGACTTCTTCTTTAACCGAAAGTTCTATTTGAAGCAGTTGCATGAGGGTAAAATGCAAAAAGTTGCGGCACTGGAATTAATCAACGAGGATAGAAAGCGCGGTGCAATGACTTTTAAAGTTATTGGAGATGGTACAGGTGCACTACCGAAACAAATAACATTGGCTAAAAATCTCCCTCAGTTTAATTCTGATTTCAAAGAATTGTCTGATTATTGTGGAGAGTCACCGATGAGATTTTGGAAGGATTATTATCAGAAGCAAGGAAAAATTCCATGAAAAGGTGCATCAGCCCCTGGAGTGATGTTGCCAAAGGTAGTGTCTATCCTTTTAAAGCCTGTGGTTCCATAAAACAATCTTCCGGTTATGGCTGGCATTTTAAACCGCTGACCTCATTATACGTCGCACAAAGCCAGCGGTTAACTTAATTTTCAGGGGAGGCGAAGTTTCACATATACGTTAAATTACCTCGGTTCTAACTATTTACTTCTTCCTTCCTCATTTCATGACAAAGGTAGCCATTAACGAATTTATACGACTTTAATTAATGAATAAATACCGTCTGGCTTAAGATAATCAATGATATCAAAGAAAGATATGAATAACTCCCACTGACCTAAGGCGTAGCAGTGGATCTCATATGGAGCAAAATGGAAAGTTAATCCTGATTCACTGATGGTGAAAATATTCAATGTACTATCCGTTATCCCCCTAATTAACCATTCCATATCAGATTCCTCAGGTTTTTCTCCAGTTCTTTCCCAGAATACACGGGGCGCATCCGATATGAGCCTTTCTTTAATTTTGTTAATAGCATCGTACCCTTTTTCATCAATGAAGAGGTCATATAATGAAAATTTATAGGAATAATCATCGTCGGTTACAACGAAATTGCTAACATCGAAATGACTGTTCGGGTGAGCTGCGCCTGCGCCATACCAACTAACATTATGGAGAATACTTAGGATATGGTTATTACAGTATGCAATGTAATATCCTTCAATATAGTCACTGGTATAAGTGCTTTTATACTCTTCACTCCAACCAAAATTACTTGGCCAAGGTGAAGTTCTGTTATTGAAAACCAAGCTCGCGGCACGACCTTTGAAATAGTTAGATATGATCTTTGCTGATCGAGGATGAGTATGGTTAGAAACAATTGGATAGGTTATATCAATTTCATGTCCAGGTATGCTGTTATATTCTTCCTTAAATGTTTCGCTTGTGAATGTAAAATCACCGTACGTTACCCCTTTTGCAATTTCAATGTTTTGTTGAGTTGCAGCTAAGGCTAACGATTTTTCTAACAACGTCCAGCCATCTTCACGTTTATAGTCGATGTATTGAATTTTTGAAGATATGAATGTTGGGACAGGTGAATCATCAATAAGAATGGGTATCACAAAAATGTCATCAGGTTTATAATATTTTAATTTATCAATAGCTTCATTCATTTCACGCCTGATATAACCATTTTTTTGACAGCTAACTTTGCTAAGAATAATAATTATAACATTTGCGCTGCTAAAGTTTTTTTGAATTTCGTTGTCCCAATTTACACCCGCAGGAATATCTCTAATATCCATCCAAGGACTATAACCATTGGTTTTTAATTTCTCATAAATTGACTCTGTAACCTTTTCATCTTCTTTTGCGTGAGCCAAAAATAATTTCATTCCTGATCTCCATTAGAGAATATCTAATATATTTTAACATCAGTAAGTGCAAATTTTACATTCATTATATTGCAAGCGGGAGGGGAGGGGAAGGGTAGCCTTAAAAATATATTTAACTGATCTAAGTGATATGTTCGCTTCCAGAGTTTCACCTCCATCGGATTAACGCGTTCCGTAGCGCCACACCAGAAAAAACTGATGATCGGCTCTTCTTCCTTCTTCAATCGTTACTCCTCTTCAAAGGTCATTGTGTAGCGGCATTGCTGCGATGGTCTGATCGTCACTGTCTCTGTAAAGTTGGCGTTGCTATATACGCAAATCTTCGCGTTTCCAGTCTCCTGTTCATCACTGAAAATCAGGGTTATCTGTCCGGCATTCGCCGGGGCTGGCATGATCCCCAGTGTCAGCACCAGTAAGCTGTTTTTCATGTGTACCCCTTATAAATCCATCTCATTGATCACACGGCTAACGGCTTGCTTGTCTAATTCCAGATAGCGCCTGGTGTCAGTGATGTTGCTGTGATTGAGCACGGTCATAGCGAGGGCCAGGTTATTTCCAGAACGCTTGAAAAGAGCATTGCCTCCCGCCTTTCGAAAACTGTGTGCAGATACAGTGCCATGAATACCGATAGCTTTAGCGGCCTCTGCGATCTGCTTGCTCACTTCCTCGCGTCGTACAGGCGCTTGCTTGTTCATTGATCGGTTACGCTGGCTCCTGAACACATGCACATCATGCGGATACTCAGCACGGCGACGTGTGATCATCTGCACCACTGGAGCCGGAAGGGTGAGGGCTTTACGCTTCCCTGTCTTCTGTTCTTCTATGTCAATCTCACCGTTGCTCACTTCGTCGAAGCGCAAAGCTACGGCATCCCCCACACGCAGTACGGCGGCTTGCATCATTAATGTAACGTCAGCTATCAGGCTTTTGTTATGAGCGTTTAACCACTCCCTGATCGCTTTGGCTTGCTGTTCATCTAACACCACTGCTCTGTTCAATTTACCCTCCCATAAGGACACACATCTAA
Source organism: Enterobacter sp. HMSC16D10 (assembly GCF_001807145.1). Classification (NCBI taxonomy): domain Bacteria; kingdom Pseudomonadati; phylum Pseudomonadota; class Gammaproteobacteria; order Enterobacterales; family Enterobacteriaceae; genus Enterobacter; species Enterobacter sp. HMSC16D10. Next base: position 3,079 of record NZ_KV787905.1, on the reverse strand, counting down.
ACTTAATTAAAAAATAATATGATCAATTTCAGTATCTTGAAATAATAAATGATCAAAAATTGATCTTCGTTATGTGTGGTAAATGGCGCGGTTGTGTGCAGTGCTGAACGCGAAGATCAGGCACACCCAGATCGAAATCTGCATGATTTTGAAATATCTTCAACAAATTCATAATGTTGGCATTTATAAACATGTGTTTGGACGTTGCCAAATAGTCAGATCGGCACGAAGAAGAGCGGTATCACCGGAACATCACACTACAGATGGTTGTGTGTGGTTGTTGTCTATCTAATTGATTCTATACTGATAAATCTGAGGTTGTTAGGCGAGGGCGGCGCTAACCTGCCTGTATGCACAGATTATGCGGAGTTTATGCACTTGCAACTGATTGCATCATGAAATGATTATAATGCTAACTAATTGGCGGGTTTTGGCATGGAAAAAGAAACATTGTTTCAATTTTAAAGAACTCGTTCAACGAATCCGGCACGGGTGCAAAGTAGTTTTCATGACAAACAGCGGCGTATCCGCGCTACATAAGGGTTTGGCTAAGTTGAGCATTCTTACAATGAAAGTGAACAATCCACTTTGACCTACATCTACACCGATTCTTTACCTGTCATTTAAGATAGGTTTTGACGTTATTAATGTAGGGTTTTGATAGGGTTAATCTAAGATTTGCCTCTGGTTTTTCTTAGGATTGTTGCATGTGCGATTCGTAGTGAGCAGGGCGACGATCTACCGTTGTATAGTGACGTATTGTCACTCTCTGCACGAGAACACACGGAAAAACCCGGCTATGTGACGGAGCGTCACACATACTAATCATCCCATCTGTGACGTTATGTCACACTTACAAACTACTTCTGTGACGCTGCGTCACACTTGGGGCACGTTATCTGTGACGTTATGTCACTCTATAAGACTACTTAACTATAATACTAAGATCTATAAGACTATCTTTCATGGTTTTGCGCTTGTCGCAAAGATCTTTTGCCTGGCGCCTATCGCCGTCACTCCTGGCAAGCAGCCTTACTTCGCTTCCTTTCGGGCTACGTTGGCTGGCCTCGTTCCGCTCACAGCGCTGCGCAAGCTACACCTCTTTACAAGTTGGGATTGTGCCAGGCTTTGGCCTTGACGTGAGTCAGGCACATGCACATTACGCCCACGGCGTAATTCATCTTTGCGCTGTGCGCGGAATTACCATCTGACCAACCAACTACCGTTGATTGTCCATCTGATAAGCTGACTAACTTCAACCATCCATTCATGAACTAACGTTCACCCATGCAAGGTTTCAGTAAATCAGGGGCTAAAGCTCACCGTGTTACGATTCACTAAGCCAACATATCCAATCATCTACACCTGTCCGATCTCGCTACCGCTCAATCTTCTGAGTGCAGATTCTTGGTGTTGGTGTGGGATAAGTGCCAGAGGGCGGCAGTGATGCAAATAGAGCGCCTCAGACGCGCTGTAAGCGGTTTTGAGAGGGTAGGTAATGAAGAGGTAGCCTCAGTACGTCAGAACGCCGCAGAGAGTGTTACAGGCTGTTTTGTGAGTTTCTTGTGGCTATCTTCTCTGGTGGCAAGTTCTACCACAAATTTCAATTGACAGCAACCATCCATTTTTGGTATAAAGCACGTAATGCACTTGACTTTTTCGAAGTTATTGAAAAATAGCTTGACAACATGTGTGCTTTTAGTGTACTATTAAAAGTATGGTGATAATCATTATCATCTAACCCATCTGACAACATTCCATACGCATGAATTGCAGCCTCCACCAGGTTTTTGGTGCGGGGGCTTTTTTGCGTCTGGAGAAAACCAAACAGGAGCAAACAACATGCGTTACTTCAACGTTGACCAAATCTACGCAGATTTGATTACAGGCCGAACAACACGAACACTTGTTTACAGTTCACTTGTCCGAGCGCGTAAGAGTGAACAAACGGACAGGGTGAAAATGTTCGAGGAAGCGATCCGACGCTTTGATGAATGGCGAGCAACGCCAAATTTCACCCCAGTGACCAGCTAACCCAGGAGGAAACCAGAATGATCGAGAAGAAAACCAAACTACCGCCGTCCACATCGTTAATGATACCGGATGCCACATTCCAGATTCTGTTCAAAGAAGCAAAGCGCCGAAAAATGAGCGTAAGCGCACTACTTCTTGAAGAGTGTCAAAACCTGGCGGTTAAATATTCGAAAGCTGGCGCGTAACAACTACGAAACAGCATTTACATCCCCCCACGAATGAGAAGCGGAGAAAACCCAAATGAAGAGCATTCGTAATTTACTGAGCATACATAGGAGCATAGAACAATGGCAAAAACCCTCGCCGAGATTAAGGCAGACTACCAATACACCGACAAGAAAACTGGTGAAGTAAAAGATCGTACAATTAACACCCCACATTATTTCCGAGACATTCCCAGAATTTATTCTCCCAACCTCCAGGATGGTTACATGGACTTTTGCCCCAAGGCGCAAAAGTTGTATTGCTATTTTCAAGGGTGGGAAAATTCAGGGAATTTCTGTTACGAAAGTCAGGAAGAGCTTGGAAAGGTGATCGACTTATCCAGGGAGAGAACCTGCAAACTCATTAAGAAGCTGCAAGATGCAGGGCTAATCACGAAAGAGAAAAACCCTGGTTATCGTTCCAAAGTTTACCGCACGTTTCCGATCACTGATGCGCACATTACCCCACCAGAAGCACTGGCAGTGCAGCCTGATATCATTTCTGACGTAGTGACACACCAGGCAGTGCCTGAACCAGCTACCGCAGAGGAAACGCAGGATGATGCGCCGAATTGGGATGCACCAGAACACCTGGAACCGCCAGCACCAACAATGACTAATGTCATAGAGGATGCTGTGATCGTTGCTGAGGGCACCCATGAAAGCGTTGCAACAACCACGGAAAGCGATCAAATGGTCATTGATGATGATGTGATTGTTGAGGCTGTTTGTGAGCGGCTCTCACGTCCCGAAAGTCTGAGACAAAGCCAAAGATTCGACACATTTACAGCGTATGCGCGTCGTGTCCTACAGAATTGAAGTGGTTTACTGAATTTGGCCAC
>NZ_KV787904.1:0-24873 GCF_001807145.1 Enterobacter sp. HMSC16D10 | reverse complement strand
CCCGGGAGCAGATGACGTCCATCTCCGATGATGCACAGAAGGCGACCGCAAACCCGGCCGATCTGCAGGCGCAGATTCAGCTGCTGGAACAGCAACTGACGGACCTTAAAAAGTCGGTGCTGTTGATGAGCGCACCGGAGGGGATGGCGCTGACCAGCGGACAGCACCTGCATGTATCGGCCGGTCAGAACCTGATTGCCACCGCCGGAAAAAATGCAGACGTCAGCGTGGTGAAAAATCTGTTTATCGGGGTGGGCAATGCCCTGAGCGTTTTTGTGCGTAAGCTGGGCATAAAGCTGATAGCAAACCAGGGACCGGTACAGGTACAGGCGCAGAACGATCTGATGGCATTGCTGGCACGAAAAGAAATCAGCATCGTAAGCACGGAAGATGAAATAAAAATCATCGCGAAGAAGAAGCTGACTCTGAATGGTGGTGGGAGCTATATCAGGATTGATGCAAGTGCGATTGAATCTGCTACTGCAGGTGAATATCGTACGAAAGCAGGACATTATGGGCGTAAGGCAAGCGCATCAGAAAAGGTCACGCTGCCTGTCTTTCCTGTAATGGAACCTGGCGAACAAAGCTTGCGTTTTGCTTTCCCTGGCGCCGATAGTGTCAGCCAAAGTATGGACTGGATGACAAATCAGCCATACAACATTACTGACAGCAATGGGAAAATCCTGTCGACCGGCACGGTAGACAGTTCAGGTCGCTTCCCAAAAATAGTGCTGCCTGAAAGCGATACATTAAACTTAATCATAGGGCGAGAGACTTGGCTCAAAGAAGAGCTTCCAACATCAGTCGAAGAGGCTGAGGTAGATAGTGCGGAAGATATAGAATCACTGGAGTCTGATACCGATTCGGATGATACCGAGACAGCAGAAGATCATACTTCTGCGCTAACAGAATCAATGATCGCAAAACTATTAAATTTAACTACGACAGGGTGATCTATGTTAAAGGAAATTTGGAAGTCTATTTTTTGCTTTATGATCGTGCTTTCTAGCTTTAGTGCATCTGCTACTTGCTTAAAGGAAGGGGATAAAGTAAGTCTGACAGGAGTTGTTAGCGAAAAATTATACTACGGCCCTCCTGGCTGGGGGGAGGATAAAGCGAATGATGAGAAGCTACATGAGTGGATATTGCATTTAAAACAGCCACTCACGTGTGTAACAGACGCAGATACTGACAACCAAAACTGGAATCAGGACGTTCAGTTGATAATGCGTGATAGTAATGACTATAAAGCAAATAAAAGACTTCTAGGAAAAAGTGTCAGTATTGATGGCGTAATATTTCTTGCAGAGACCGGATATCACATGACGCCTGTTTTATTAGATGATGCCAAGTTTGAAGTTGCAGGCAAATAGCAGAGAGGATTAATTAAAATGCGCTTTATAAATGCTATTTATCATGCATCGACAAAAACGGTAGAATATGAGTCATCAAATGGCACAAGATTGTTAAAAACTGGGGGCTCACTGAATTGGCGATTCAATAACCCAGGAAACCTTATTTCTGTAAAAAATCAGAAAGGAAAAATCGGTATTGGAGTTGTCTACAATCCAGACAAACATTCATTCGCAATATTTTCTAGCATAGAAGCTGGGGATAATGCCAAACGATCTCTGCTCAAACGAAAATATAAGGATTTTACTATTCCAGAAATGATGAAAAAATATGCTCCGGGGAATGATGGTAATAACCCTGAAGCTTATGCCAATTTTATCATGTCTGAAAGTGGGGTCGCTCAGGGGGAGAAAGTAGGAGAACTTGACGATTCAAAATTCAGTAAGGTAATCAAGGCAATTAGCAAAAAGGAAGGTGGCTTGAAGCCGGGCACCGAAAAATGGGTGTATGTGACAAATGTGACTGTTTCAGACGGCTCCCGCCCAGTTGCTGATGTGCCATTTAAAGTGACGCTCGGAAGCACTAGCTACGAGTGGAAAACAGACGCTTACGGCAAGCTCAAGACAATCATTCATACGAAACAAGGAATGGCTATTGTCGTCAAATATACTAATTCTGCTGGAAAAGAGGATGTTGTTTATTCAGCAGTTGCTGGGGATGAAACGAAGAATATACTGCTCACGCGAAATTTTTCTCAATTCTCTGCAAAAACTCTTGCCGATACTCCCAAAGTTCCACGTGCGAAGAGTACTCAAAAACCGATTGAGTATACAGTCATGTCAGGCGACACTCTCTCGAAAATTGCCGAACGTTATAAGACAAGCACTGATGAGATTGCCAAAAACAATAATATAAAAGATGTGAGTAAGATCTTCCCTGGCCAGCATTTGACTATATATGGTGTCAATGCTAATGGGCCTTCGAACTATACCGTTGTTCCAGGGGACACGTTGGTGAAGATCGCAGAAAAAAATGGTGTGTATGTTGATGATATTGCGCGGCAGAATAATATATCAGATCCTAATAAAATATACCCGGGACAATCAATTTCGATAGACAAAAGTGGCAATGTTACGTCTGGTCAAACTGAAAAGCCAGTTGCAAATCCGATAGCCTCAAAACCAGCTATTAAAAAACCTGAAAAAAATAGTATAAACAATGAAAATAAAAAAACACTTGATTCAGTTGGAGGGAAAAATTCTGGTAATCCGATTGCGTTACTACCTCATGATCAGAGAGAGGCTCCGTGGATGGCGGTTGCATTCGAGGAGGGAGAGACTCGATGGAAATGGGGGCGTGTAAAGGAAGGCGATGGCGGAATAAACTACCATAAGAAGACTGGCATTAATATGTCTTCCATGGTTGGTAATTCTAATCCGTGGTGTGCTTCTTTTATAAATTATTGCCTTAAAGAGTCAGGGTATTCGACATCTGGTAGCGCCAGTTCTCAATCTTTCTCGAAAAACAAAAATTTTATAAAAATATCTCAACCTATATACGGTGCAATAGTTGTTTTGCGGAAAAAAGGATCTTGGACAGGACACGTTGCTTTTATATACTGTTTTTTTGAAGATGGTGAAATAGGTGTGCTTGGCGGAAATCAGGGAGATAGTGTTACTATAAATCCATTGTATCAAGTTTATATAAATGGGCGGTTACATTATGAATTGATAGGGTTCTATGTACCTAAGCCATATTATGCTTATGCACAAAAAACAATAAGTTCAGGTTTGAGGAAAACAACAATGTCTAATATTGCAGAGTTGCGTGAAAGCCTTGGAGCCAATCTACCCTCGAATGAAGATGAAAGAACAAGGTGATAAATAAAAAATTTAATACTGGAGGTAATATGAAGTATCATTATGTTTTAGCGTTGTCACTTTGTTACAGTTCCTCTGTACTGGCAGTAGAGTGTATGGATAAATCAAATATAGATTCTCTAAGAGAAATTTTCAAAACAAATAACAAGAAATTGTTGATTGAAATGGCTTCAAAAGAAGTGAAGCAATATATTGAAAGTGACTTACTTATCAAAAATAAATACAGTACACTTGTTAATGTATCTGAGGTTTACTATGGTTGGGGAGTGGACAAAAAGTCTAAGTATCCTGTTAACACATCGGCAGTTTTCCCAAATGAAAAAGTGTGTGTATGGAATGTATCTTTTGCACTACCGGAGTCTATGAGAAAAAAATGTGATGATGATGGTGCCTATGGGTATTTTATTGAATTTAAGAAAGTTAATGGGGAAACAGTTCTATATAAGTTTACCTCTTTGTTTGACTCACTTCCTGACGGAACTTTAGCTTGCAAAACTGCAAATAAGTTTATGCTACAAAAATAGCTTGTGAGTTTTGAAGTTCGCATCTCATTTTAAATAAAGGGTATTATTGATGAATTGTTATTCGGCACTTTTGCTGCTGTTTAGGTTGAGTTGCATATTATTTTTGTACCCAGTGAGCTCTACTTTTGCTAAAGATCTAACCCCTAAAGTAAGGTGGAAAGACAATTCTGGTGAGCATTTACTGGTGATAAAAAAGGAGATTAACCAGAATAACATTGGAGAACATTTGTCAGTAAAACAGGTGACGAAGGGAAAGGATGATTGGATTCTAAATGATTATGTTAATGACTGTGAAGTGGATATTAATCTGAATTTGATAAAAGAATCAATTGAAGTAAACAATAGTTTTGCCGATGGCGAAGGCACTGTTTTATTTGCTTATAAAATTGGATGTATTGGTGGGATAGACCCAGTTACTGTAAAGTATTTCGCGTATAAAAATGGAGTAAAATATTCCCTACGAGGGGAAGAGCATATCATAGTTGAAAACGGTGGGTATGGTGGAGAAAGCCCTCCGGTTCCAGATTACAATCTAAAAAACGATAAGCAACTGCTAAATTACATGCTGAAGAAATGGAGGTCTATTTCAACGACCAAATTAAATTAACGTGTTTATCCTTCATTAAAATAATGAACCTTTTTTGATTGTGACCTTTCACGTGGTTTTAAGTAAATTATTCCCTCACCTCATATTTACCCAAAGCCAATTTAGTTAATCTGTAATATGAGAGAATGAATGTTATATACACTTAAACATTTGCCAGAATGCTACCCCAGACCTAAGCCTCTGAAATTTTCTCGTTGGATTATTGCTCTGATTGCCATGCTTTCGGTCAGTGTTATATTAATGCGTATATTTGGGCGTTATGTTGAAAACCTGTATTTTTGGAAAATTGCTTTAGGTGTGCCTATCGTTTTGTGGAGTGTTCCGTTTGCTTCTTGTCTGCTTCTGTGGGCATTGCAGGATAGCAAAGCAAATGCTTTCGACAAACAACGAGAACAATGGATTCTTCGCGAAACCCGTAAGGCACGTCGTGCACTGCAGGTGCTGAATGCAACATTCATTACCGGCCACTCATCAGTTGCTCAGAAAGATACAGCTATTGCGATGCAAAATAACGATAGCATTATTGTTTCGCAGGTCGACCGGGATGGTAATGAAAGCTCCAGGATGAGCCAAATTTCTTCTAGCCCGCAGGACTCGCTAAAATTTGTGATAACGAATATTTTTTCGAAGTTGATTGCTGGCATTCCTTTCGCACATATCCCTGACAAAGTACCACTGGTCATATTTTTTGATGTAACAACATCGCTGCCTCTGGAGAGTATTCGCCATTACTGGGATGAAACCTGGCAAAATAGCAATATTACTCTTCCTGTTGAATATGGTGAGGGGAGTGGGCTCAGTGTAATCGACCGTTGGTTGAATGAACGTATTAAAGATAAAGCAATGCTATTGATTGTGGGTCTCCAGTTAAAGCCTGCCGAATCTGACAACACAGCTGAAGCCGGTGTAGCACTACTTCTTGGCAACCGCCTGACGCAGGAGGCTCTCGAACCTCTCGCGCTGCTGCATCGGCCAGATGCTGCTCCAACCGGTGAGCTGAGGGAGGGGATGAACATGGCTGCCTATAACGCCCCGCTCAGAGAAAATATCGTGAAAAATATGTGGCTTGCCGGGCTGACGGGTGAGCAGCGTGCAGAAGTTATCGCGTGCCAGAATGCGCACCCTGCGCAATCTGTAGAGGACGAAGCCGTCATTTCGCTCGATACATCTATGGGACATGCCGGTGCCGCGGCCCCCTGGCTGGCTATCGCTGCCGCCACCGAAATTGCCCGACAAACTCAGTTACCACAGATGATTATCTGCGGTGATACCACACAGAATGTGCTGTGGAGCACGCTCATTACCCCGATTGCTTCCCGACAGGAGATGGATCCGTGAAGCTACCCTTAGCACCGAAGACTACGGAAGGCCGCTATCTTGCTGTCGCATTGATTTTCTTTTTGCTGTTGGCCGTTATGACGTTCATGGTCTGGAAGCACCCGGATATAGCCGGGATTGAAGACGGAAGTCAGCAGCAAATTCACTGGCTCATCGCCGGCGGATGTATTTCAGGATCTGCCCTTATCGTATCCGTAGTGCTTCTGGCGGCAGTTCGTAGTGTCGGTAAGCAGGAGTTTAATGCGCTTGTCGACAATACCAACGGTGATGATGAGAAAAAGAAACGGGAAAATGATAAAGCACCTGTTCACCCTGCAGTGGCCATGTGTAACAAGATTCGGGGACATCTTCGCTCCCGTGTTGGCCTTTACTGGCGTCGTAAAACCCGTCTGCTGTTAATCACTGGCGATGAGGCAGCAATCGAACTGCTGGTACCTGGCCTGCAGGAAAACCAGTGGCTTGAAGGTAACCGTACCGTTCTGATTTACGGCGGCAGTCTGACTGCTGAGCCTGATAAAGAAAAATACGCCGCGCTGCGTAAACTGCGTCGCGGGCGCCCACTGGACGGTATTGTCCGCGTCATGCCGCAGTCGCTTAACCTGACCCCACAAATCAGCGACAACGATTTACGCGGGCTGGAAAAGCTCAGCGAGCTGCTGCATTACTCAGCCCCGGTCTGGCTGTGGCAGCTGTGCGACAGCGCCTGGCCGCAGGCGACGCGCCCTGAGCAGGCGGTGGGGGCCAGCTTCCCGCCACGCGCCAGGGAAGACGATATTACCCGCCAGCTTGAACTGATGCTGCCGGCCCTGCGGGCGCAGGGGGTGAGCCAGGTCGCTGAGAACACCCGCCATGACTTCCTGCTGCGCCTTGGCCAGTACCTCAGTGACGGCGGTATCGCCCGCCGGGCCCGGCAACTGGCGCCGTGGCTGTATAGCTCACAGCAGCGCATTCCGCTGCGTGGCCTGATGTTCAGCCTGCCGGACAATAAACACGCCGGTGCGTCACAGGAAAAAGACGAATATGTCCCGGAATCACAGCGCCATGCCCTGACTCTGCCGGTGATCTGGCAGGGGATTGTTGATGACTGTACCCGCGTGCGCGGTCGCCGGGTCGGTATGGCGTGGGAGCAGACGCTCGCCTGGACGCTGATGACTATCACCGGGGTCTGGGGAGCCGGGCTGTTGCTCTCTTTTGCCCTGAACTACAGTCAGATTTCCTCTGTGGCAGGTCAGGCCCGCAATCTGGTGGAGCATCCCTCTGTATCGGATTATCAGCTGACGGCCCTGCATACCCTGCGTAATGAAGCCGGTCGCCTGCAGCATCATATTCAGGACGGTGCGCCCTGGTATCAGCGCTTTGGTCTGGACCATAACCAGCAGCTGTTCGACGCGATGCTGCCCTGGTACGGCGTGGCGAACAACCGTCTGATACGCGACCCGGCAAATGAAGCGCTTAAGCAGAAGCTCACCGCGCTGACAAATTCTGCCCCCAACAGCGACCAGCGTGCACAGCTGGCGAAGCCAGGTTATGACCAGCTGAAAGCCTGGCTGATGATGGCCCGTCCGGATAAAGTCGATGGCGCATTTTATGCACAGACCCTGAAAGCCGTGCAGCCCACGCGGATGGGGATTTCAACCGGCCTGTGGCAAAGCCTGGTGCCGGATTTGTGGGCTTTTTATATCGCCGAGCTGCCCGCGCAGCCACAGTGGAAAATCACACCGGATGCGCAGCTGGTGAGCCAGAGTCGCCAGGTGCTGCTGCAGCAAATCGGGCGTCGTAACGCTGAAAGCACCCTGTATGAAAATATGCTCAAGTCAGTGCGTCGTAACTTCGCCGATGTTTCCCTGGAGGACATGACCAGCGGTACCGATGCGCGTCGACTTTTTACTACCGAGGTGGTCGTGCCGGGCATGTTCACCCGCCAGGCCTGGGAAGGGGGCATTCAGCAGGCTATCGAAAAGGCTGCAAATTCCCGCCGGGATGAAATCGACTGGGTGCTGAGCGATTCCCGTAAAGCCGTATCGGCAGATCTGTCGCCGGAAGCGCTCAAAGCACGTCTGACAGAGCGTTATTTCATTGACTTTGCCGGCAGCTGGTTGAATTTCCTCAACAGTCTGCACTGGAACCCGGCAAACAATATTGCGGACGTTACCGACCAGCTGACGCTGATGAGCGATGTCCGCCAGTCGCCACTGATTGCCCTGATGAACACCCTCGCCTGGCAGGGGCAAACCGGCCAGCAAAACGAAGGCCTTTCGGATTCCATCATCAAATCGGCTAAAGACCTGGTCGGCGGACAGGATAAACCGGCGATTGACCAGTCTGCGTCAGGCCCACAGGGGCCGCTCGATGAAACCTTTGGCCCGTTGCTACAGCTTCTGGGTAAAAACAAAGGTGGTAATGTCATGTCGGCGGACAACACCCTGAGTCTGCAGACGTATCTGACCCGTATCACCCGCGTGCGTCTGCGACTGCAGCAGGTGGCCAGCGCTTCTGACCCGCAGGCAATGATGCAGACCCTGGCGCAGACCGTATTCCAGGGCAAAAGCGTGGACCTCACCGACACTCAGCAATACGGTAGCCTGATTTCGGCAAGTCTTGGTGAGGAGTGGAGCGGATTTGGCAGCACAATGTTTGTGCAGCCGCTGACCCAGGCCTGGGAGACCGTACTTCAGCCGTCGGCAGCCAGTCTGAATGACAAATGGAGCCGCTCGGTTGTCGCGAACTGGCAAACTGCCTTTGACGGCCGTTTCCCGTTTGCTGCCAGCAAAAGCGATGCCTCTTTACCGATGCTGGCTGAATTTGTCCGTAAGGACAGTGGACGGATAGAGCGCTTCTTGTCGACAGAGCTCAACGGTGTGTTGCACAAAGAGGGCAGCCAGTGGGTACCGGATAAGGTCAACAGCCAGGGACTGAATTTTAACCCGGCCTTCCTGCGGGCCATTAACCAGCTGAGCCAGCTGTCAGACATCCTGTTCACCGATGGTAGTCAGGGCATCAGCTTTGAGCTGCAGGCGCGTCCTGTGCCACAGGTGGTGGAGACGCAGCTAACCATTGATGGACAAAAGCTGCACTACTTCAACCAGATGGCCGACTGGCAAAGCTTCCGCTGGCCGGGAGAGACTTACAAACCGGGAACGATGCTGACATGGACCACGGTCAACGCCAGTGCGCGTCTGTTCGGGGATTACAGCGGGACCTGGGGCTTTATCCGCTGGCTGGACTTGAGCAAGCGTCAGCAGCTGGACCGCAGCCAGTGGATGATGAGCTTTACTGCACCGGATGGTCGCACCCTGCAGTGGGTGCTGCGCTCACAACTCGGAAAAGGCCCGCTGGCGCTGTTGGATCTGCGTGGTTTCACGCTGCCGGATCACATATTCAGTGTCGACAGCGCGGCCACCGCTCAGGCGCTGATGGCTAATACGGAAAACAATGACATGGAGGGCGTCGAATAATGAGCACATTGCAGAATTTGGTTATCGCCTGTCAGGCTGACGATGCTCAGCTGCGTGAACAGGCGCAGACGCGCACGGATAACTGGCAGCCCTGGCTTGCTCCGGTAAGCGTAGCCAGTCCGACCGGGGAAGACCCGGGATATGACGATGATTTTCAGCTTATCCGCGAAGAGGTTAATAAGCTCTCCGGAATTGATACCGAACTGATATGCACGCTTGCTGAAAAGTTACTGACCACCACAGCCAAAGACATCCGTATTGCGACCTATTACTGCTGGGCGCGACTGCACCAGGATGGCGAAGCCGGCTTTGCCGAAGGGCTTGAACTGCTTGCCGGATTATTGCAGCGCTACGGCATGCAGCTTCACCCGCAGCGGGACCGAAGCCGCAAGGCTGCACTGGAATGGCTTGCCGGTAGCCGTGTCCTGGACAGTCTGTCACTGTTTCCGGAGGTCATCCGCGAGGATGCACAGCGTACCGCCGGGGCCTTGCTGCTCATCAGTACCCGTCTGGAGACCGAGCCGGAAGCATCGCGGCCAGAGCTGAATGCCCTGTACAGCGGGCTGGAGTCTCGCCTGATGAAGGCCGGGGGTGTGGATGCCGTGGTACCGCAGAACGCAGGGAATAAGGCGCAGTCACAGCCCTTTACGCATGCGACCGAGTCAGATGCGCCGGTTCTGAACCGCATCACCTCCGGTCAGGATTTGCTGGCCCAGGCCCGTACCCTGACGGGATATCTGCGCGAGCAGCCTGATGGCTGGCTAGCCGCACACCGGCTGATGAAAAGCTTGCGCCATGACACGCTGAGAGCGATCCCTGCACCGGATGCCGAAGGGAAAACACGTATCGAACCACCGCGGGCTGACCAGCGGGCCATGCTTAAACGGTTGTACCTGCAGCAGAGCTGGCTGGAGATACTGGAGCAGGCGGACAGCACCTTCTCGCGTGGTGCTAATCACCTCTGGCTGGATTTGCAGTGGTATATCCACCAGGCTCTGGTGAAATTGGGGCACGATGTGCTGGCCGATATCATCATCGCCGATCTGAAAGGGCTGCTGAGCCGTCTCACAGGACTTGAAACGCTGGCCTTTAATGACGGAACGCCGTTTGCCGATGAGGTCACGCTCAACTGGATAAATCAGAGCGTGCTGGACGATTTGTCCAGCTGGCGGGATGAGTCGGTCAGTGCTGCTGGTAAGACAGATAACGATATCCTGCTCCTCGAGCCGGAAGCGCTGGATAAAGCGGACACTGACGGTCTGGATGCCACACTTCACTGGCTCCAGACCCGTCCTGGTTGCGACTCTACAAAAGACAAATGGCTGCTGCGCCTGCTGATGGCCCGCATAGCCGAGCAAAAGGGTAAAAATGAGCTGACCCTGCATCTGCTGGGTGAGCTCGATAGCGCCGCACGGTCAATCACCCTCACGCAGTGGACACCGACACTGCTGTTTGAAGTGAAATCTCGTCGCCTCAGACTGCTGCGCATGAAAGCCACACGCAGTGAAACCGATAAGTCACGCCTTCAGCCTGAGATGGACCAGCTTTTGGCCGGTCTGATTGCGCTCGACCCGGCAGGCAGTGCGGTGCTTTGTGGGTAACAGGACGGAATACAACTAAAAGGAAAACATATGCCAACAGAAGGTTTTTATCTGGTGCAGGGTGACAAAACGACCTGCGGCGGGAGAATTACCTCGGGCGCCGAGGATCACACTCTGTTTGATAAACTGGTTGCGCGTGAGCAGGACAGCGTGACCTGTGGAAAATATCCCGGGCTTTACAGGATAGCCGGTGGCATCGACAACGATACCATACACGGCAGGCGAATGGCCGGAACACTCGATAGCTACAGTACCTGTCCATGTAAGGCTAAGTTTATTCCGTCGATGATGAATGATACGTATGAGAAGAGTTCGGCTGGTGCAATTTCAGATGCAGGAGGAGCTGGAAAGACATCGTTTCTGGCTGGCTCACAGGCTGATACGATGTTTGCTCCGGGAATTGATTGTAGCCAGTCTGGTCAATATGACCTTGCGGGAGAGTGTATTGCAGAAACGAATGAACTGAGTGATGGCGTTTTCCTCTGGACAGAAACCCAAGGTGCAGGACATGCTTTCGTTTCAATACACTTTAAAAATATGATCTATGTGTTCACCTATGGACGATATGATCAGGAAGGATTTAGTCCTGTAGGTGAAGGCGTGTTGATTAAATATTCCAGCGAAAGAGCGGTAAGGTTTTACGCAAAAGAACTTTATCGAATGAGGGCGTCAGTTTTTAAAATACTGGACGTCGATGAATCCAACACGCTATCAATATTTAATGCTTTATGGTCATCCAGCAGCGTTCACCCTGATGGAAAAAATACCAGTGCGGAAATAAAAGAAGATGGGCGCGTTATTGATAGATATAACCTGGCAGTTAACAACTGTACTACAACGTCAGTAACGGGACTTAAAAAAGCAGGTACAGGAATATTTGACGTGAGACTGCTAGACTCTTTGGGTTACAGTGAAGACTTTGCGATCCCATCGTCTTTGAATGCTTATCTGGAGGATTTAGCTCTAAATCCAGCTGATATGCGAATAATTAAAATGACTGACGAATTTAAGGGCAGCTATCATAACGCTTCAGATTATAAAGAAATTGATGGTGTAGGCAGCGGTAATGAAACTGCCGGGGCAATAGGCAAAGGAAGTGGGCTCACCGGAAAAGGCTCGAGCGGTTATGCCCCCACAACATTCAGCCAATCCCAGGGAATTGAGAATGATTAAGCGTATACTGCTAGCTTTTGTGCCTGTAGCCTTGTTTTTACTGGTCAGTACAACAATTCTTTCCCTTTCACTCATGGATATCAAATACACTTTTGAATCCGTGTTAATTGGAACAACTCTGGATTATTTGGTTGACGAAACCTACTCCATTGTTTGGCTGTTTTATGGTTCTTCGAATATTGCTTTTGTTGTTATTTATATTGTCTCTCTTATGGTGTTTAAGCGAGTAAGCAAGAAATATTAGTCGATACCATATCAATAAGTTGCAGGCTGTGATGGCTTCACTTGATCCCTGAATACTGTTAAACATTCAATCATATTGGTTTTCTATGGACGACTTAACCCTGCGTTATTATGACGCCGAAATGCGCTATCTGCTGGAAGCCGGCGAAGAGTTTGCGCGTGCTCACCCCGAGCAGGCAGCAATGCTCAACCTCGATAAAGCCGGTGCGCGCGACCCGTATGTTGAACGCCTGTTCGAGGGCTTTGCCTTCCTGATGGGGCGCTTGCGTGAAAAGCTCGATGACGACCTGCCTGAACTTACCGAAGGGCTGGTCAGCCTGCTATGGCCGCATTATCTTCGTACCATTCCGTCGATGTCAGTGGTGGAGTTCACGCCTGACTGGCTCGAAATGAAAGAGCCGATGCGCATCGTCAAAGGCTTTGAGGTGAACTCAAGGCCGATCGGTGAGAAGGGCACGCGCTGTCGGTACACCACCACCAAAGAGATCACCCTTCAGCCATTGTCGCTTGAGAGTGCCCGGCTGGCAACCGATCCGGATGGCCGTTCGGTCATCACGCTGCGCTTTAACTGCAGCCATCTCGCCGACTGGAGTCGTATCGATCTCAGCCAGATCCCGCTCTACTTTAACGCTGATGCCCCGCTGGCCTGCTCCATGCATGAAGCCTTTACCATGAACACAGCGCGCCTCTGGCTGCGGATGCCGGGTGACATGGACAGAAGACCGCTCGACGGATATTTCACCGCGCTGGGCTTTGGCGATGATGACGTCCTGTGGCCGAAAGGAAGCAGCAGCTTTAGCGGATATCAGCTGCTGCTCGAGTACTTCACCTTCCGTGAGAAATTCATGTTCACCGGGCTGCGTGGGCTGGAGACAGTGGCCTTTCCGGCTGAGCTCCCCTGGTTTGAAATCGACGTGGTGCTGGCAGAACGCTGGGAGCATGATTTCAGCTTTACCGAAAAGCATCTGCGCCTGAACTGTGTGCCGGTGATTAACCTGTTCCCGCTGGAATCTGACCCGCTGACGCTAAACTCCCTGCAGACCGAATACATGCTGCGCCCGATGCGCGTGCAGGATGGCCATACCGAGATATATGCGGTGGATTCGGTGATGTCATCGAGCCAGCATACCTACGTGCCATTTTCAAGCTTCCGCCACAAGGGCGGAATGATGCGCCATGAAGCCCCGGAATATTACTACCACACCCGCGTGCGCCGTGGCCCGTCGGGGTTGCATAACACCTGGCTTATCCTCGGCGGGGAAGCGTTTGATAACCACACGGTGCCGGAGGATGAAAGCCTGTCGCTGACGCTAACCGGCACCAATGGCCAACTACCTCGCAGAGCGTTGCAAAGTACCGTGCTCGATACAATGATGAAAACCACTTCAGCCAGTATCGCCGTGCGTAACCTGTGTGCGCCGACGCTGCCTTGTTATCCCCCGGCGCAGGATCGCTTTCACTGGCGTGTGCTGAGCCATCTCGGCAGCGGTTTCCTGTCGATGATGGACAATGCCGACGTGCTGCGCGGCACCCTGGCGCTGTATGAGTGGACCGACAGCGAGATGAACCGCCGTCGTCTGGAGGCGATTATCGATGTGAAGCACAGTGAAACGGAACGCTTTGAGCAGGGATATCTGGTGCGCGGGGTGCAGATTGAGGTGACGCTTGAGAGCAACGGCTTTGCCGGGCGCGGCGATATCTGTCTGTTCGGCGAGATGCTGAGCCGCTTCTTTGCACTGTACACCGATATCTATCTGTTTAACCGCCTGATTATTATTCTGCAACCGACCGGAGAGCGCCTGGAATGGGAAGAGAAGCACAACCGCCGCATTCCCGGCTGACCCCGCGGCTGGAGGCCGAGCTTCACCGCATCAACTTTTATCGTTTATGCCAGCTACTGGAGAAGCGCCATCCGGACAGGCCGCTGATGGGCTCTACCAGCCATCCGGCGGATGACCCGGTACGCTTTGCGCCGCACCCTGGAATGGGGTTCCCGGCCAGTGAACTGAAGGCTGTCGAGTATGACGAGGATGATGACAGCAGGCCACCGCTTATCCGCACGACCTTTATGGGGATGTACGGTGTTGATTCGCCTCTACCGACCGCCTATCTCGATGACATTTCCCAGCGCCGGGAAGGACATGAGGCGCTGCAGGGGTTTCTGGATATTTTCAGTCATCGCATCCTGACGCAGTTTTACCGCGTCTGGCGTAAATACTCGTATCCGGCCACGTTTGAGCCCGGCGGCACCGACAGCATTTCGCAGTCGTTATTGGGTCTGGTTGGTCTGGGCATACCGGGCACTGCGAATCATATAGCCACGCCAGTGTCCCGCTTTCTGGCGCTACTGGGTGTGCTGCAGCAGCCGGGCAAAACTCAGGAAGGGATGCAGGCACTGGTGCGCCTGCTGGCCCCCGATACGACGGTGCAGGTGAGTCCGTATTGTCTCCGGCCTGTAGAGATTGACAGGCCGCTGAGTTTTTACGGTGACGAAGAGTTTCTGCTTGATGGCAATACGCCTCTGGGTGACGAAGCGATGGATGCCAGCAGTCAGCTGCTGATTGCGCTCACGACGGATAACGAACAGGAAGCGCAGGGCTGGAAACCGGACGGTCTGTTGTATCAGGACTTTCTGGTGATGCTGCGGGTTTATCTCGGGTGGCGTTTTAAGGCAAAAATTACTCTGACCACCCGGACCTGCCTGCTGGCTGCGCCGCCGCTCGGTGAAGGTCGCTTCTGGCTGGGGATGAATGGCGTGCTGGGCGCGGAAGACGAATATCTCCTGGACGATATCCCGCAGACCTTCACGACGGAACTGGGCTATTACACCGGCCTGCAGCCCTCAACACCACAACAAGGAAACCGACGTGTTACGTACAAATTCAATTAAGACTTCGCGCTGGCTGCTACCGCTGCTGACATTCAGCCTGGCAGGCTGCGGGGTGACGCAGAGCGTCACCGATGGCACTAAATCGGCGTTTAACGCCGTGTTCTACAAAAAAATCAAGGTGCTGCACCTCGATTTCACCGCACGTGAGGCGCTGAACACCGACTCCCGTGAAAGTAACTCGCTGTCTCAGCCGGTGGTGATAAGGGTTTATCAGCTCAAAGACCGCAAAACCTTTGATAAGACGGTGTATCAGCAGTTGCTTCAGGATGATAGCACCATTCTGAAAGACGACATGCTGGCCAGTCGTGATGTCGTGGTGAAACCGGGTGGCGATGCAAACCTTGATATGCCAATGGAAGAAAAGGCGCAGTTTGTCGCGGTGGTAGGGCTCTTCCGCCATCCGGATATGGACAACAACGCCTGGAAGCAGGTTATCAAACGCAGTGACCTGGATCCGGATAAACCACGTATCCTGGAAGCAGGTGATAACTCTCTGACGCTACAGCCGCTTAAGGAAGACTGATGCCCTACGGACATAACGCGCCTTCGCTGTATGAAATGTTAACGGGAAATTTTACAGGCGGACTCAACCTTAGTCAGGTCAGTGAAGAAAATCAGGTCATCCTCTCGGTGCTGGATAACATGCAGCGCGTTCTCAACTGTCGTGCCGGTACGCTGTCGCACCTGCCGGACTACGGCCTGCCGGATATGACCAAAATCCTGCAGGGCATGCCGGGAACGGCCCATGAGCTGATGGGCACTTTGTCTTCCGTCCTGCTCAAATATGAACCCCGCCTGAAAAAAATAACCGTTGTCCTGCTGGAACAGAACGTCCCCGGCGAACTGCGTTATGCCATTGACGCTGAACTTAAAGGGATTGGTCTGGTGCGCTACGGGACTGAGTTTATGCCCGAAGGACGGGTCCTGTTGAGGCATCTCAGGCAACAACAATATCTCGATACGACCCTCCGTATATAAGGTTTGATAACATCATGTCAGTAAAATCACAGTTCCTGAAAAAGTTGCAGGCACGACAACCTGCACCAGTTCCTGCCATCAGCAAGAGTCAGGCTGATATTGCAGAGTTTCGCCAGCGGATGGCTCAGCTTCAGGAGCAAATGGACGCGTGGCTGACGGATACGGGACTGAATGTGGAGCCACTGACCGTATCCGTTCCGGATCTGCTGGTGGAGGGCGGGGCTTTTGAGATTTCCGGTATCGTTTTGCGCTATGACAGCCGGGCGGTCAACTTTATGCCGATCTTTCTGTATGGACAGGGCGTCGCTGGTTGTGTCGAGGTGACTTTCTGTTCCGGAGATAAGGTGATTTCTCAAGGACGCCTGTTCATGCGGGTGGGGAGCGCAAATGGCTGGATCTTTACTCCCCCTGATACCTCATCCCGATCCGGACAACTATTGGATGAAGGTGTGTTTTTCGGTCTGATTTTAGCGCTGCTGTCATAGCGATAACATTCATTCCTTTAATGCGTCATTGCATTTTAAATCGCCAAATAGCCCTACAGATCAACTAATGAAATTAACCGAAACGGATATGCAGGCCCTCCAGGATGACCACACATATAACGTTAAAAACCGGCGGCGACCCGCGCACGCTGCCAGATTACGCCGCCCTCCGCGATGAACTCAGTAAGCTGACGCATCCTGCTCGCCCGGATGTGAACTGGCAATATGTCGAAAGACGCTGTCTCTCTCTGTTCGAACAGAACGGTGTGGAGTTGCAGACTGCAGCCTGGTACACCCTAGCCCGTACTCACCTGTCTGGATTAGCAGGCCTGAACGAAGGGCTGGCGATTCTGGAGGCCCTGATTAGCCATCAGTGGGACGTTTTCTGGCCTAAGACGCTACACGCTCGTATGGAAATTCTTAGCGGCTTGAGCCAGCGCCTGCAGCAGCGCATGCGTATGCTTCCACTCAACAACAGCCATCTTAGTGAGCTTTATCGTGCTGAAGTGTTGCTTACCCGGCTGGGTTCGGTGCTCCAGCGCCTTGAGCTGAAACACCTAAGCCAGTTCGATACGTTACGAACAATGATACGTTCGAATGCTGAACGGCTGGAAAGGAGTAATGACGCATCAGATCTGAATGCACGCATGATGCCCGGTTGCGAAATACCTCAGGAAAGGGCAGAGCCGGTTGACGAAGTGAAATGGGTCTATGTTGTGCAGCCGGAGAATCAGCCTGATGCAGAGGGTCTTACGACAGCGCACGGGTCGGTCAGACCATGGAAGCCCTTTGTCGCCGGGATGTGTTCTATGCTGGTGGTCAGCCTCGCCGCGGCGTGGGGAGGGGGCTTTCTGTCCAGACCCGATCCCTTAACGACTCAGGCTAATGCATCTCTGGCGCCGTTACCTGAAGTGCTTACACCTGTTCAGCAAGACGCGTTAGCACAGCAAGGTACTTTACCGTCCACATTTATCACTGAAACGCAGCAGCAGCTTGACCGACTGGACAAGCTGCCCCCTGACTGGAATATTTCCTACAGCCTTCAGTTGTTAGCGCAACTCCAGACAGTGCGGCCGGAGGAGGCGAAGCCGCTCGCCGTGCAGTGGCAGCAAAAATTTAACGCGGCAGCGTTGCCTGCTGAGGCCATGAACAGCTGGTATCAGGGAATGATGAAGCTTCAGCAACTGAGCCATCGGCTGAGCAGTCTGGATGAGCAAAAAGGAAAATATATCACGGTGAGTGAGCTTAAATCGGTGGTTTTTTCGACTATACAGTCATTTAACCAAACAATACCGGCTGAAGAACAACTCCGACGCCTGTCACAGCATCCAGCCGGAGATGCGCTTCCTGAAGCCGAAAAGACCCAGCTGGAGTTGCGCCTAAGACAGCTTGCTGCGCGTTACGCTCAAATAAAACAGGATTCTTCTGCTCAGTGAATTCTGGCGATAGACAGGTGAATGCACGTGAACGTCAAAGTGTCCCCTGCATGAATGAAACCTGCTAATTTATTCCATGAAATATAAGGATATTTTTTCTGTTTAAATATTGAGTTATACATATAAATATACACATGTATTAAAGCTTGTGCTCTAACAGGTCTGGACTCATTCTATAACGCCTCCAGCCTCCAGCCTCCAGCCTCCAGCCTCCAGCCTCCAGCCTCGAATGTGATTTTACAAAGTGTTACATATTTCATTCTTCAAATTTGATGATTATCAGCGATGAACAACGGTTCTCAATTGTAAACAGCCGTTGTCACCCAGCAATATTGGACAATATTGGATAATATTGGCAAAAAAATTATATTCAAATATTTTGAATATCCTGCAATCGTGCAAGCTTTACGATTAAATACATCTATGTAAGTATATAACCATCCAATGAGGACAAGTTATTACCAACATATTTAAAAAAAGGACAAAGCTATGGGGTTTATATCTCAGGAATCCGCTGCATATAAAAAAATTAGGCTTTTAAGAATGTCTGATGTTATTTCATTAACCGGCCTGCCGAAATCGACTATTTATTTAAAGATCAAAAATAAAGAATTTCCTAATCAGGTTCCTATTGGTACGAGGTCTGTTGCATGGGTAGAAGCAGAAATCAATGATTGGATAGAGAAAAACATTCAAAACAGAAAAGAAAAATGCCAATGGGAAAATGTGAAATGACTAACACTAAATTAATTTCATTCAAGAATGAAAGTACTTCTATTCTTAATAGTTATCAGGTAAGTATTTTTAAAGAACAATATGGTGATTCTGCATGTATAATAAGAATCATCGAGATCTCTATGTTAAATAAACTGCGTCATAAAGGAGAGAAATTACGTTCTTTAACAGGGCTAACAATCCCCGATACGGAAGCGACTGCCGATGAAATTAATCTCTTAATGAGTCGATTTGAGGTACTATGTCAGCGTGAAGAAGAAGAGTTATCTTTCCGACAAAAGGATGTTAGCTCTGCCGAGTACGCATTAAAAAATGCAGGGTTGAATGTTAACGCCAGAACAGTTTCTGAAGTAAAAAACAAAAATGCCGTGAAAGGGGCGCGTGATGCCTATGAACGGCAGTACCATTCTGCATTTTTACGGCAGAAAGAGCAGCAAACGCGGGTAAGTCTCTTCAGAGGATTCGGAAGTTTGTTACTTGAAGAAGCTGAACATATCGGGAAGAACGTTAGTAAAAAATATCTTAACTCGTTTTCCAGACCGTTAACTTCTCCCGCTGAGTTTATTAATGTTTTAAACGATGCGACTTTAGTTCGGGATGTGAGATTTATCTTGGATGCTCTATGCGCACTGGATAATGCAGTTGAGCACATTCTTAAATGTTGTGCATACCCAAATGACCGTTACGAACTGGAAAGAGGTGGGATAAGTCGAACTATGGCCTATCGGGAGTACTACCGCGCTGAAAATGCCATTCTTCGCTCCGTAGTAAGCGATCGTGAGTATGCAGAGCATGCTGTGAAATATAATCAGCTCTCTGAACACAAGAAAAAAATATTTCGTAAATAATAAAAGGATAAATCATGTATGCATTCAAAGCCGAAAGGCCGGACGCTGCACGCCGTTATCACAGTAAATTCGTATCTGGCACAAATTACCAGGAATCTTCAAACAGAAGATTTACATTAAGTAAACCAACAGAAAATATTTTGCGAAGCTCAATTCTTGAGTCTGGTTGGTTAATCAATAATATCACTTTGCGTGACGTAAATGCTGTTTCAGGTAATGCCATTAATATTGGAGCCAGCGAGTTACATACAGGACGAGTTCACGGCGGCAGATTCCGTAAGATGTTAGCGATAAATGGCACTGAATTTTTTCTGTCCGAAACTGACACGTGTGCACGAATCAGCTATTTAGATATGTCACATATTTATCATACAGGTGCTCAGGGCGAATTTGATAAATCGGTCAGTGCGTTTTTTAGTCAGGCTTATGCACTTGATATGTTGCGGGTTGGTTTTAATGGAGAGTCTATTGCCGATACGACTGATCCTGAGATCAATAAAAAAGGTGAGGACGTAAATATCGGTTGGCATGCTCTGGCAAAAGATTATCGAGATGGTCAGCAGGTTTTAAGCACCCCTCTAACTCTTGGAGATACCGGGGAATGGAAAAACCTCGATCTGCTTGCTAATCACCTCATCACTGAGTTGATTGCAGAGCCTTATCGGGAAGATCCGCGTCTGGTGGTTCTCGTGGGTGCCGAGCTTGCTGCTAAACAGCGTCTTAAGCTCTTCAACGCGGCTGATCGCCCGGCTGATGTGGAAGCTGCGCAAATGGCAGTCAGTTCGGTTGCCGGACGGTTTGCTTTTATCCCGCCGTTCATGCCGGGAAAACGACTTGCGGTCACTACGCTGGATAATCTGCACATTTATACCCAGTCCCGAACACGATCATTTCGCGCTGAGTTTGATGATGAGAAAAGTGAATACGTTAATTCTTATCTGCGGAATGAAGGATATGCGCTGGGTGAACCAGAGCTTTATGCGGCTGTTGATGAGAGTGCAGTGACTTTTTCTGACTGAGACTGAAAAACAAAAAGACCCGCAAAAAGCGGGTCTTATGCACAGCAACAGGATAATGAAAAACCGTAACTTCGGTCTGAGGTTCAAGGATGCCTGGGTTTATCTTTATGTTCAACAAACAAAATTCGGTTATAAAATTCTTGCGCCATGCTAATTGCTCGGGCTATATTCGCAGCGTTGCCGCAAAATCGGCAACCGGGCGTAGGAACCCGAGTAATCTAACGGCGACACCACACGCGCCAGGCGTGTTTTTTTGTGTCGTAGCTTTGACTCACCCTTATTTTATGGTGTGGTGGTTAACCGTATCTATTCGTTATTTACGCCACATCATCCAAATTATGGTAGTCCAGGCGGGGCAGCTTTCGGGCTGGCCGGTATCCGTTAGAGCCGGTATTCCTACCCCCGTCTGGGCTACCACCCATGAGCGTAGGAACTCCGGTGGTAGCGTTACCCGCTATCTAACGGAGATTGCCGCCATGGCTACGATCCCTGCTTTGTCTCGCCCCCAATATACCTTTGTATTTCTCGCTGTTCGCCGTACTGATTATGCCGCGCGTCCATTCGCTGTGCGTACTGTTGCAACCTGCGAGCGTGCTGCCCGCATGAAACTCGTTGCCGATTTTGTACTGAGCTTCGCCGCACGTATTCCGATGAACAAACTCGGGGAGGTGAGCGCATGAGTCATTTACCCATCCCTAACCACGGTTGCACCTTGACTGAAGCAGGCGAGAACCGTCTTTTACGGGCTGCGCTGGCGAGCGAGTTCCTGGCCGAAGTTCTGTCATTTCCTGCGATGAGTGGGCAGAGAACAGTTTCTGCTGAGGGAGCCGCAGCAATCATGGCCTGTATTGCAGAACAGCTGGAGGGTGTGGTGAGAGAAACTAGTACCATTAAAGGAGAAAAGCATGAACGCTAATCTCGTAGTCCATTCACCTGAGTTTCGGGCGGCATTTCTGCGTTCCTGCATTGCTGATGCCTATATTTCCCTGATGGTGCGAATTAATGGGGAGGCTGTGTATATCGAGGATGGCGAGCGTATCGAGCTTACACCTGATCGCGTGGCCATGAATATTCTTTATCACATTGAAGCGCCCTGGATTAACGAATTCGGCCAGGAAGAGGGGCATCGTCTGGCGTGTGACGTTCTGGAGCGAATGCTGTCACCTGGTTACATGGCTGAAAATATTCGCCTTTCCGCATTTGGTGTCTCTGAGCTACGTGAAGTGTACCGGGACATCGTTTTCGGTGCGCCAGATGGAGAAGTACCTCCGGGTTTCAGCATTACCACTGCGGGAGTCGGGGAGGTACTGCTATGAAAGTTCAGTCTGTATCTGCGGTTTCGGGGGCAGCAAACGGGCGCTGGCCACACATCCTTTCCGCGTTAGGGATTAATGTTCCTTCCGCCCGACGCCACGGTGCCTGTCCGGCCTGCGGCGGAAAAGATCGCTTTCGTCTTGATGACAAAGAGGGGCGCGGAACATGGTTCTGTAATCAGTGCGGCAATGGCGATGGCCTTGATTTAGTCCGTCTGGTGACTGGGCGCTCAGTGAAGGAGGTCGCGGGAATGGTCTCTGAGGTTCTGGCCTTGCCTGAAGTACAGGATAAACCCGCTATGCCAGCCAGGAAAAAGGTGGCGGGAAAAGAGACCGGAGCAGACCGCTATCAGAAACTTAAAAAGTTGTCTCAAAACGGTGAATCAGCCTATCTGACCGGAAAGGGATTGCAGGGTTACTCTTTACCGCTTCTTACTGCTGCCATCAATCTGGCGGGGATGACTTTTCCAGCCGGGTCGCTGCTGCTGCCTTTAACTGACATCACCGGGAATGTTACAGGCGGTCAGCTTATTAACTCTGATGGTGATAAAAGTCTTTTACCCGGCAGTCAGCTGTCAGGTGCTTTTATTGCCGTGGCTGATGTTCCGTCTGATGCTCCAGAACAGGTCATTATCACTGAAGGATATGCCACTGCGTTGACGGTCAGCCTCCTGGCTGACGGTTGGATCGTTGCTGCCATTGCGGCCACAAATTTGGTGAAGGTTGCGGAGCAAATCCGCATTCGATGGCCGGACACCCGGATTATCCTCGCTGGAGATAACGATCTTGTTGACGGGAAAGAGAACACTGGCCGGGTATGGGCTGAAAAAGCCGCGAAAGCCGTAGATGGTTGGGTAACGCTTCCTCCGGTACGTCATAAAGCCGACTGGGATGATTATCGTCAGGAAACCGGGAAGGAAAGGGCGCGTGAAGCCTTCAGGGAGGAAATGACATTGCACGGAAAAGGGCAAACCAGATTGCCGCAGGGGTTCAGGCTCACGAAAGAATATTTGTGGTACGACAAGCTGGTGAACAAATCAGATGGTGACACTGAGATCCGCAATATCAAGATTTGCAGCCCGCTGCGTGTGACAGCTATCACCAGCGATGCTGACGGCAGCAACTATGGCCGACTGCTGGAATGGGTGGACACCAACGGTATGAGCCGAAAATGGGCAATGCCGATGGAAATGCTGGGCGGCAGCGGAGAAGAGCTGCGGCGCGTACTGCTGGTCAATGGGCTTTCTTATATCAATATCAACGGGATGGCCAGAGCACACCTGATGGAATATATCTCCCTGTGCAAACCCGACAGAAAAGTGACCTGTGTAAATAAAACAGGCTGGCATGGCGGGGTTTATGTTCTTCAGGATGAAGTGATCGGCAAAGAGTCACAGTCTGTCATTCTCCAGACTTCCAGCGTTCAGGGGCGTGATTTTCGGGTTACGGGCACCACGGAAGAATGGCGGGAAAATATAGGTCGCTATTGCGTCAATAATGCCCGACTGGCCTTTGCCGTAAGCCTGGCATTCGCCGCGCCGCTTCTGAAGCTGGTTGGCATAGGTGGCGGCGGTTATCACCTGAAAGGTGAATCTACAGACGGTAAAACTACGACCATGAAAGTGGCTGCTTCGGTGTGCGGTGGTACGGATTTCTGGCATACATGGCGTGCTACCGGGAACGCGCTGGAAGGAACGGCCAGCCGTCGCAATGATGCCACACTGATGCTTGATGAGATCCGCGAGGTGGATGGCAGAGAGGCGGGGAATATTGCCTACATGCTGGCGAACGGCCAGGGCAAAGCCCGCGCCCGAACTGATGGTTCGGTACGGGAAACAAACCGCTGGAATTTGTTGTTTCTTTCCACGGGGGAGCTGTCACTGGTCGAGCACGCTGCCAATGCCGGAGAGCGAACCTACGCCGGGGTTGAAGTACGCATGATTCAGATCCCGAGTGATTCGGGCAAGCATGGAGTATTTGAGGAGCTGCATGGCTTTAGTGGTGGTAAAGCGCTGGCGGAGCATCTGGAACACGCCGTTACTCATTATCATGGCTCACCCTTCCGCGACTGGCTGCATTGTCTGACAGCCGATCTTCAGGAACTGACCCGCCAGGCGAAAGCGCTGCTGAAGGACTACACCCGCAGGTTGACACCAGCGGATGCAGGAAATCAGGTTGGGCGTGCTGTTACCCGTTTTGCGCTGGTTGCTATGGCGGGAGAACTTGCCACACAAGCCGGGATAACCGGATGGCCTGAAGGTGAGGCGTTCAGGGCTGCTGAGTGTTGCCTGGCCTCATGGATGGCTGATCGTGGGCATACCGCGAACCAGGAGGATAAAACCGCACTGGAGCAGGTCAGGGATTATATGACACGCAACCAGTTCAGCCGCTTCGCTGACTGGCACGACGACAGGAACCGTCCACTGTCGATGATGGGGTTCAGGAAAGTGGACAAGGGCGACAACGTGACAGAATCCACTGTGACCTTCTACGTATTGCCATCTGGCTGGAAAGAAATTTGTAAAGGGTTCGATTCGCGAAAGGTAGCCAGATTGTGTGTTGAGGCGGGCTGGCTGAAAGCCGGGGAAGACGGGAGAACGCAAAACAGCGTTCGCCTGCCAGAAATAGGGCTTAAGCGCGTGTACCAGTTTAATACGCAAGTACTGGGCAGCGCCGATCCCGAATAGTTATCGCGTGAGTCTTATTTTTATGAGGTAACACTGGTAACAGAGGTAACAGGCAGTAATGACGAGGCTTGCCACTGTTACCAGTCAGAAATATCCACTGGTAACAGTGGTAACAAAAATCAGTGTGTTACCACGCGTTACCTCTTTATTTGGCTTACTGGTAACAGATTAATTTCAATTAAATCAACGACGTTACACGTGTTACCAGTGTTACACGTTCAGAGCAAGAGGGAGGGAACCAAAATCCCTTCTTCTGGCAGGCAACAGAGGTTTAGCTATGCGAGTGATGAAAATTTACTGCCCGGAGT